>JAWXTU010000041.1:0-18010 GCA_044433285.1 bacterium
AAAATTTTTACTCGATGTCGGACTTGGATACCTATCTCTCTCTCGCAGTTCTGCCACTCTATCTGGCGGAGAGAGTCAGCGTATTCGTCTCGCCACACAGATTGGCAGTCAACTAGTTAATGTATTATATATCCTTGACGAACCGAGTATCGGTCTCCACCAGCAGGATAATATTCGCCTGATTAAATCGCTAAAAAAACTGCGTGATTTGGGCAATTCAGTCATCGTGGTAGAGCACGACGAGGATATGATGCGTGCAGCCGACTATATCATAGATTTAGGACCAGGTGCAGGAAGACTTGGCGGAGAGGTTATTTTTGCTGGTAATCTCAAAAAGATGCTAAACAGCAAAACATTAACCGCTCAATACCTCAATGGCACACAAAAAATAGAGGTGCCAAATAAGAGACGAGAGGGGAATGGCAGGCAACTCACCATAAAAGGGGCGAGTGGCAACAACCTAAAAAACGTGGATTTAACAATTCCATTGGGCACGCTAACCTGCATCTCTGGGGTATCTGGCAGCGGCAAATCATCATTAATTAACAGCACATTAGCTCCGATACTGATGCAACATTTTTATCGCAGCACAGAAGAGCCGCTGCCATATAAAAGCATAGAGGGGTTAGAAAATATAGACAAAGTAGTTACAATCGACCAATCGCCTATCGGCAGAACACCTCGCTCTAACCCAGCCACATACACTGGCGTGCTCACCGATATCCGCACTCTATTTGCCTCTCTACCAGAATCGAAAATGCGCGGCTACAAACCCGGTAGATTTTCTTTCAATGCCAAAGGGGGGAGATGTGAGGTGTGTGGTGGTAATGGTATGAAAAAGATAGAGATGAATTTCTTGCCCGATGTTCACGTACTTTGCGAAGCGTGTGGTGGTAAGCGATTTAACCGTGAGACGTTGGCGGTAAAATTCAAAGGACGCTCCATTGCCGATGTGTTGGATATGACGATAAATCAATCGGTTGAGTTTTTTGAAAATATGCCACTCTTTGTACACAAACTCAAGATGTTACAAGATGTGGGACTTGGGTATGTAAAATTGGGACAAAGTTCCACCACCCTCTCTGGGGGTGAGAGTCAGAGAGTGAAAATTGCCACCGAACTCTCAAAGCGCGACACAGGTAACACATTATATATATTAGATGAACCGACTACAGGATTACATTTTGAAGATATAAAAGTGTTGATTGGTATTCTCCAACGATTAATCGGACGCGGCAACACAGTTATAGTGATAGAGCACAACCTCGATGTACTCAGACAAGCAGATTATCTTATCGACTTAGGACCTCAAGCAGGAAAAAAAGGCGGCAAAATCATCGCATCTGGTACTCCAGAAGATGTTTCTGCCGCCAATATCGGCGCTACTGCACCTTATATATAGGGGATTTCTAAAAACTTCCCGAATAAAGTAGCTTCTTTTTCTCTTAAGGGAGATTTATAATTATCCCTTACTCTTTCATATAATAGTGCGATAGAATTTCGTGTACTTTATCGGCTGTCAAGCGACCATATACCTTATCTCCGATAGTAACCACCGGGGCTAACCCACAAGCACCTACACAGCGTAGACAGTCGATAGAGAATAAACCATCTTCTGTCGTTTCTCCCACTTTGATATTCAATTGGCGTTCAAACTCCTCTTGGATACGTTCAGCACCACGCACATAGCACGCTGTACCCATACATATAGATATTGGGTACTTACCCTTAGGCTCCATAGTGAAATAACTATAGAATGTTACCACTCCATATACACGCGCCACAGGAATGCTTAATGCATCAGCCACAGCCTCTTGCACCTCTTGAGGGAGATAACCAAACTTACCTTGAATTTCGTGTAAGATAGTAATCAATTCACCACTATTATTGTTATGAGAAGCGCAAATACTATTTACCTCTTCTTTTATTTTATTGCATTTTTCTTTTTGCATATTCAATTATTTTTTGTGATAATGTGTATGTAACAATTTGTGCGACAACTCGCCACAAGGCTCACCAAGATACTCGGCATAGAGTTGTTTAATCTCTGGATTTTCGTGGCTCTTGCGCAATGGTTTATTTGCATCTTCGGCATATAGAGCGGCTTGACGACGACGCAAAACGTTCATATCGCCACGGTGGAATGGCTGACCGCCACCACCTATACAACCGCCAGGACACGACATAACCTCAATTGCATGGAACTCACTTTCGCCTCGTGCCACTGCCTCTACCAATTTTTGCGCATTAGCCAAACCGTGTGCGATACCTATATTTATAGGAGTGCCTTTAAAGTCGATAGTAGCCGAACGAACACCATCAAAACCGCGCAATTCCTCGAAGTTAATACGTGGCAAATTAGAACCAGTAAACACCTCATATGCAGTACGTACAGCAGCTTCAATCACACCACCAGTAGTACCAAATATCACACCTGCACCTGTAGATTCGCCCATTGTAACATCAAACTCCTCATCTGGCAATCTACCAAAATCGATATTTGCATATCGTATCATATGCGACAATTCACGTGTGGTGATAGAGATATTTACATCTGGATCGCCATTGGTAGAAAATTCTGGTCGAGCGCACTCATATTTTTTTGCCACACAAGGCATAACAGATACCACCACTAAATCCTTGCGTTTAACTCCCAATTTTGGTGCTAAATAATTTTTTGCAATCGCCCCAAACATCTGTTGAGGAGAACGAGCTGTTGACAAGTGGTCGAGCAAATTAGGATAGTGTTGCTCCATATAATTTACCCAAGCAGGGCAGCACGAAGTCATTATCGGCAATTTCACCTCAGTATCGCCACCCATAAATCGTTCAATTCGGTGCAAAAGTTCAGTACCCTCTTCCATAATTGTAAGGTCGGCAGCAAAATCGGTGTCATACACCTTATCAAATCCGAGCTGGCGCAAAGCCGCCACCATTTTGCCCGTTACATTTGTGCCTGGTTCAAAACCGTGGTCTTTACCCAATGCCACACGCACTGCTGGGGCAGTTTGCACAATCACCGTTTTTGTTGGATCGGCAAGAGCCTCAAGCACCTCATCGATATGAGAACGCTCACTAAGTGCACCAGTAGGACAAATCGCCACACACTGACCGCAATAAGTACAGTTACTACCCGAAATATCCTGACAAAAAGCAGTACCCACCACAGCTCCAAATCCACGATTGATAGCTGATAGAGCACCAACTGCTTGGATTGTATTACACGCCTCTTCGCAACGACGGCAAGCGATACATTTAGCCATATCACGCACAATTGCAGGCGATACATCTGGCTCAAAATGCGACATTTCACCGGCATATCTAATCTTTCTGATACCCAAATCGTGAGCCACAGATTGCAAGTCGCAATACCCATTTTTAGAACAAGTCAAACAATCTTTTGGGTGGTCGCTTAATATCAATTCCATTACAGTATGACGAGCATTCAACACTCGCGGAGTGTGGGTGCGAATTACCATACCGTCGCGGCACTCCGTTTTACACGAAGGGGCTAAATTACGACTCCCCTCTACCTCCACTACACAAATTCTACAAGCCCCAGGTTTATTCTCATATTGCAACTCGTGCAAATTCATATGGCACAGTGTCGGTATTTTTATACCAGCCGACGTAGCAGCATCAAGTATTGTTGCCCCCGGCTGCACCTCTATTACTCTATTATCTATTGTTATTTGCATAAAATACTAATTTTAAAGTTGTTATTGAACATAAATCGCATCAAATTTACATTTAGCCACACAATTACCGCAACTAATACATTTTGTAGGGTCTATTACGTGTGGTAGTTTTCTTTCGCCAGAAATTGCATCTACTGGACATAGGCGAGCACAAAGAGTACACCCTTTACAGCGCAGTGGATCAATTACATAGTGGGTAAGATCGCGACATTGATGCGCAGGACATTTCGAGTCGAGCACGTGGGCTTGATACTCTTCGTAGAAATTCTCTAGCGTAGAGAGTACTGGATTTGGAGATGTTTGTCCCAAACCACACAAAGCAGTATCTTTTACCACCTTAGATAAGTTTTTCAACAAATCTAGATCTTCTACTTTTCCTTTTCCTTTAGTGATTTTATCAAGTATTTCATAGAGGCGTTTATTACCAATTCTACATGGTGCACATTTACCGCAACTCTCCTCAACAGTAAAGTCGAGGTAGAATTTCGCCACTGCCACCATACAATCATCTTCATCCATCACAATCATACCACCCGAACCCATCATCGAACCACAAGCTAAAAGGTTATCATAGTCGATTGGGATATCTAGGTGTTTTTCGGTCAAACAGCCGCCCGAAGGACCACCAGTTTGCACCGCTTTAAACTTCTTACCATTCTTAATACCGCCACCAATCTCGTAAATCACCTCACGCAACGTAGTACCCATTGGTACCTCGATCAGTCCCACATTATTGATTTTACCTGCAAGTGCAAACACCTTTGTACCCTTAGATTTTTCGGTACCGATAGAGGCAAACCACTCTGCCCCTTTAAGGAAAATGACAGGAATATTAGCATACGTCTCCACATTATTTACATTGGTTGGTTTGCCAAGATAACCGCTCTCAGCAGGATATGGGGGTTTCACCGTCGGCTCGCCACGTTTCCCCTCCATAGAGTGGATAAGTGCAGTCTCCTCACCGCAGACAAAAGCCCCAGCACCATATCTAATTTCTATGTCAAACGAGAAGTCAGTACCAAGAATGCCCTCGCCCAAAAGACCATATTCATGCGCCTGATCCATAGCAATTTGCAGACGTTTCACCGCCAGTGGATACTCCGCTCTGATATATATAAGACCTTTCGATGCACCGATACAGTAACCATTTATCGCCATCGACTCGAGCACCGTATGAGGGTCGCTCTCAAGGATTGAGCGATCCATAAATGCACCTGGGTCGCCCTCATCTGCATTACACACTACATATTTTTGATCTGCATGATTTTTCGATGCAATCTCCCATTTCACACCAGTAGGGAAACCTCCACCGCCACGACCACGCAAGCCCGATTTTTTCATTATATCAATTGCCTCTTCAGGTTTCATCTCAAGCACCTTAGCCAGAGCCTCATAACCATCACGTGCGATATATTCATCGATATTTTCCGGATTGATAAAACCACAATTACGGAGCGCAACACGCAACT
This sequence comes from bacterium, assembly GCA_044433285.1. Classification (GTDB taxonomy): domain Bacteria; phylum Bacteroidota; class Bacteroidia; order Bacteroidales; family Paludibacteraceae; genus Aphodosoma. Next base: position 5,168 of record JAWXTU010000041.1, read on the forward strand.
GCTTCTTGTAGAACTCCATATGTTTCGAGTCGCTAATATGCTCTTGTGTCTCCGGGTCTTCGTATAACAAGCGCGGCACCCTACGACCTTTATATACGTGTTCACGCACAATCTCTTTAGTATCTTCTGGTTTTACACTCACATAGAAGGTGTTATCAGGCACTACTTTAATAATTGGACCCTGTTCACAAAATCCGAAACAGCCTGTAACAAGTACTTCCACCTCATCTTCCATACCAACACTCTTTATCTCTTTACGCAGATTAGAGATAATCTGGTCGCTTTCGGATGCTTTACAACCAGTACCACCGCAGCATAATAGGTGCATTTTATAATTTGCCATATACTTTTAGATTAAAAGGTTAAGAGGTAAAACTTATAGTTTTTCCTCGATAGTTTGATAATCAACAGAAATCACATCATCAACCAACTCGCCATTTTTTACATAGCGGTCGAGAATTTCAACTGCACGAGCCACATCCACCTTGCCAAAAACCACTGGTTTTTCTCCGGGTTTGCGCACTTCGATAGTTGGCTCAGCATAACAATAACCCATACAGCCGCCTTGGGTTACAATAGCAGGGATTTTTTCTTTCTCGATTTTGTCGATAAGTGTGTTCATCACGGTGCGCGCTCCAGCAGCAATACCACAAGTTGCCATTGCTACTCTAATTTGCACCATTTCATCGGGATTATTACTCTTCTCCCTAATGTTCATCTCCTCCTCCAGTCGTTGTCTGATCTGGCGGAGTTCGCTTAGCGATTTAATTTTGTTCATAGTAAAATTTTTAGTTAAGTATTAGTTATTAAGTATTAGTTATTAAGTATTAGTTATTAAGTATTGATTATTAAAATATCTGTTCGGCAATCATCTCCTCAAGATATTTAATGATAGTTGGTGTGTTGATAGATATTCCTCCAAGTGCTTTTTTCACCTCACGAGTATCAAATATGTAACTATCACCCTCTACAGAAAGATAGTCAAATATAAATTCTATATTCGGGTTAGACGATGCCAGCAGCACCACTGCATTTGCAATATTACCCAACGGAGGGCAGTCGATATTAGATGTATCGAATGTGGCAACCACCTTTGTACCAACACCCACTTCCGATGAAACCGACACTTTTCCGCCACTCTGCTCGGCAGAATCGATCAAGAGCGGAATACCCAACCCCACCTTTCTAGTGGTGCGCGATGTAAAAAACGGGTCGCTCAATTGCGCCACTACCTCGTGTGTCATACCCTTGCCATTATCCTCAATTGTAATGGTCATCATCTCGCCATCTATCAAGAGCGAGATGGATATTTCAGTAGCACCAGCACTTATTGAGTTCTGGGTTATATCCAATATATGCAGCGATAAATCATTCATATTTATTTTATTTTTATTCAGGGGATTTTGGAAGTCCCCTTTATAAGTTTATCAATTATCCAATATTTATACAACAGCCATCTACACCATTTAGCGCCTTTTTTATTTCGATGAAATCGAGGTTTTTTAGTTCTAGAGAAGTAGTTGCTCTACAAAACTCCTCTGGATAGTGAGCATCGGAACTCATTATAAAATTAAAACCACTCTTTTTCAAATAACTGTTCCTATCCAAAAACTCATTTAGTTTACAGCGATGCGAAACCTCAAGTGCATCGCAGTTCAAATCGAAGGGCACAAACCCCAACTGAGATATAATAGAATTTTGCGTTTTATCTATATGCGCTGGAATAAAAATACCATCAATCGAATGCACAAACTTCTCAATCTGCTCTACACTCTGATTTATCGATGAAATGAGCATTTTTGGCTCTTCATACAACACCTCTTCATCAAGATTTACCACCAATTGATAACCAAATATATCCACATTATTCTCTATATTAGGCAAATTATCATCTATATAATTTTGCAGCAATTGCAACCGCTCCTCACCATCTACAAAAGCGAGACAATGCACCTCCTCGCGTGAGGTAATCTCCGCACCACAAAGTATATAGGGCAAATCGCCATTCAATGCCCTCTTAATCTCTCTGGCTTGTCGAGTAGAATTGTGGTCGGTTATGCCAACAATATCCACACCGAGTTCTCTTGCCCTATTGATGATAAACATAGACGTCATCTCTATATCACCACAAGGAGACAGAGTTGTATGCGTATGAAAATCAGCAATATATTTAGCCATAAACTCGTAATATGCTAGTCAAAATAGTTCTAATAATTTCCAAAAAAATTCTACAAAACAGTTTATAGAAGATCCCTTAAACCGCTGCATTAGTTATTGCATCGTAGAGTTTGCCCACAATTTCGAAAGTAGACAACGAAGTACCAAGCACTGGAATATCCTCTTCATTTGCCACTGCCGCAGTATCCTCGTCGGGCTGAAGATTTTTCACCAAAATCACAGCTGCCACATCTTTCAAAGAAGCAATTGCCATCACATTTTTGTGTGTTTGCAGTGTAACCCACACATCGCCCTCTTGGGCAAAACCCATCACATCCGACAACAAATCAGATACATATCCATTTGTTATCTCACGATTAAGACCCTCTTTTCCTGCTAAGACCTCCAAGTCTAATTTTTCTACTAACTCTTTTACTGTCATAATATAATTATTTAAAAGGGGCGTTTTAAAAGCTGCTCTTACGAGTTTTTTCCCTTTTTTGGTTTAATAGGGTTGTTTGATTTTGTTTGTTAAGTTTGTTTGGTTTAGTTTAGTTTAGTTGGTTAAGATAGATCTAAAATTTCTCCTCACCCCAAATATGTTTCATAATAGCCACCACATCATCAGGGGTAAGAGTCTTCTCTTTTGCATATTTCATCTGCATAAAAACACAGTTACCCATACTAGCATCATCTCGCACAATATCAGTAGCTAACGCCTCGCAACTTGGCGCGCCACAAGCACCACAATCTATACCGGGCAACTCCTTTTCCAAATCCTTTGCACGCTTCATCTTCTCTAGAGCCTTAGACAAATCCACATCATATTTTATCATAGAGCGCGGCTCTACCGAATTGACCTTAATTGCACTACCCAGATAACGCTTATAATCAGTCACTAAACCGTGTTCAGCAGGATAATTAGCACTATTTTTTCTGAGATAATCGGCAATTAAAAACCTATTACTCTGCATCATAATACCCCCAGCGCACGATTCGTCGCAAATACGCAATTCAAGAAAATCTATACCCTCGCCCACCTCTTCATCTTCCAGTTTCTCGAGAAATTCGATACTATTTGACATACCATCGATAGATAGCGTACGTCCAGAAATATGCATCGCCTCGCCGCCAGTAGTCGACCACAACATACCCTTAGAGGATAGCTCCTTAGATACCAACGCCTTACTCTCTCCAAACCTATGGTTTTTGTAAGCAAACAACACCTTATTATATATCAAATCCATATTAATCACCCCATTTATAGGCGAGACATATCCACCTAGAGGAGTACGTATAGCGGCAATCTTAGCAATGCATGGAGTGAGATAAAAAATACCGATTTCATCGGTATTGTACCCCTTAGCTTTCGATTTATCTTTGTAGAATTTCGCTGTCAGTTCGAGCGGAGGGAGCAGAAGCATAATATTATCAAGAAGGGCAGGGAATTTTACCTGAATAAGGCGAATAATAGCAGGACAATAAGATGAGATAACAGGTTTATCATCAGCATTTTTCACATATTCATTAATCTCCTCAGAGAGGATATCCGCACTCTGTTCCACTACACAAATTTCCGAAAAGCCGATATCCGAGAGCACCTGATCCACCTTTTCACGTTCGATTTTACCTTCAAATTGGGCATAGAATACCATAGGCACTAAAAGCACCCTATATTTAAAATCAAAAATTTGTTGAAAATCGTCGTCGCTAATAGAGATGGCGTGAGTAGGACAGACCCTGTAGCATTTACCACAATCAATACACCACCCAGCATGCAAAACAGCCTTTCCATCGGTTACTCGAATAGCTTCTGTAGGACACACCTTCATACAGCGTGAGCATCCGATGCAAACGTCAGCGAGCACTTTAATGGCTGCATGTTTTTCGTTTTGCACCATAATATGTAGTAGTATTAGTTAAGTTCTTTCAGCTATAGATTTTCGTTGAACTAGCGATATGCTAGTCAAAATGATCTAATAATTTTCAAAAGTTTCCGCAAAGCAGTTTTTAAAAATCTTCTCACGAGAATCTATTAAAAATCGTGATTGTAGTCCCTACACCCACTTGCGAATCGATTTTAAAATCGTCGCTATTTTCTAAGATATTCGGCAGCCCCATTCCTGCTCCGAATCCCATCTGCCTCACCTCGTGCGATGCGGTAGAAAAGCCCTTTTGCATCGCCTTGTTGATATCCGGGATACCAGGACCCTCATCTTTGAGCAGCACAGTAACACCCTCAGCATCAATATCCACCAAAATTTCTCCACGATAAGCATGCGCCACTATATTCACTTCAGCCTCATACACAGCAATTACCACACGTTTAATAATCGCGGCTGGTATTCCGATGGACTTCAGATTCTTCTTGATTTGCGACGAAGCGTAACCAGCTCTCGTAAAATCGCCCTCTTCTACTTGAAATTCGATGTGCATATAGTTACTCCTTTATATTATAGGGGGAGTTAAAAATTCCCCTATGGAAAAATTAAATTAATAATATGAGACCAGAAACAGGTTTTCTTCATTATTTCGAGCCTTAAAAAACAGGTTTTAGTCCTGCCGAGTATAACAAACCAACCGAATGAAACATCGAAAAACTGGTTGTCATAATTAAAATATCATTCTCTTTTGCTAGCTCTCTAATCTCCTCAGATACCTCTTTCCCCCTCACAAAAACCACACATTTAATATCCGACATCTCGGCAGTGCGCAAAGTTTGGAGATTAACAAGCCCGGTAATCAACACAAAATCAGACGATTTCACTGTCAATACATCGCTCATCAAATCTGATGCAAAAGCATAATTCACATCAAAATCTAATAAATCCTTACTCTCAAGAGGTGTTGCACTTAGAATTTCCACTATTTCACGGCATTTCATAAATAAATCAAAAGAGATGGGTTAAGTGTTAAAAATCAAATATATTTTCGGCTACAAATATAGTTATAATATCTTAATAAACAAAATTTTATTTAATGATTTTTTTTTCGTATCTTTGCACTTTTAATTTTAGCCCTAAAAATAGGGTGTAATCAAATAGATTTTATATGTCATTACAATGTGGTATTGTAGGGTTACCAAACGTAGGTAAATCCACTCTTTTCAATTGTCTTTCAAACGCAAAGGCACAGTCAGCTAACTTTCCTTTTTGCACTATAGAACCAAATGTGGGGGTGATTACAGTACCCGACGAACGTATGAACAAACTAGCCGAACTAGTTAATCCACAACGCATTGTGCCAACTACTGTAGAGATTGTAGATATTGCAGGATTGGTAAAAGGGGCATCGAAAGGCGAGGGATTAGGCAATAAATTTTTGGCAAATATACGCGAAACAGATGCTATTCTTCACGTACTAAGATGCTTTGATGATGAAAATGTGGTACACGTAGATGGTAGCGTAGATCCTATCCGCGACAAAGAGATTATCGATATCGAATTGCAATTAAAAGATTTAGAAACTGTCGAATCGCGCATACAAAAAGTGCACAAACAGGCACAAACAGGGGGTGATAAACAGGCAAAATTGGCATATGAGGTGCTAGTAAAATTCAAAGCAGCATTGGAACAAGGCTTGTCGGCTCGCACCGTTGAATTTGACACAAAAGATGAGCAAAAGATGGCGCACGAACTATTCTTACTCACTTCAAAACCAGTAATGTATGTTTGCAACGTAGATGAGGCAAGTGCTGTCAATGGTAATAAATATGTGGATATGGTACGTGAAGCAGCAGAAAAAGAAGGGGCAGAGATGCTAATTGTAGCTGCTAAAATCGAGAGTGAAATTGCTGAATTTGAGACATACGAAGAGCGTCAAATGTTCTTACAAGAGATTGGACTTGAGGAGTCTGGTGTGGCTCGCCTTATCAAATCGGCTTATGCACTTTTAAATCTCAAAACATACTTCACTGCTGGTGTTCAAGAGGTGAGAGCTTGGACATTTGAAGAGGGGTGGAAAGCTCCACAATGTGCAGGTGTGATACATACCGATTTTGAAAAAGGATTTATACGTGCCGAAGTTATTAAATTTGAAGATTTCATCAATCTAGGTTCAGAAGCTGCTGTAAAAGAGGCAGGTAAAATGGGAGTTGAGGGTAAAGAGTATATAGTAAAAGATGGTGATATAATGCACTTCAGATTTAATGTTTAATATAGGGGAGTTGAAATATAAAATGCATCTATTAAAAAAAACAATAACACTAGCCGCCACAATTTTTATTTCATTCAGCAGCGGCATAATCGCAGAAAACAACGATAGAATAAACAGTATAGGTGATATTAATAATTTCCTACGTAATGTAGATACAAATACTTTAATATCATTAAATAACTATCAACCAGAATTAGATAACACCCTTAGCAGCGTTGATAAGTACCCTGCTTTTGATTTGTACAAAGATTCGTGGAGCCACGATTCACTCAATCCATATAGGGTTGCAATAGATTCGATGCCCGATTCGCTCTATATCAACTGCAAAGAGTTTGTCTATCCGACAAAAAGCAATAGAGTTACATCGCGATTTGGACTTCGCAGTGCTAGCAGATTTCATTATGGTGTGGATATTGGTTTGACCACTGGCGATACAGTCTACGCATCATTTTCTGGCAAAGTGCGCATCGTGGACTACGAGCGTCGTGGTTACGGGCACTATGTAGTAGTGCGACACGACAATGGTTTTGAGACGGTTATGGCTCACCTATCAAAAGTACTCACAAAGATAGATCAAGAGGTAAAAGCAGGCGACCCAATTGGATTGGGCGGCAATACTGGTAGATCTACAGGACCGCACTTACACTATGAGATACGAGTATTGGGCAATGCATTCGACCCTACCAAATTAATTGACATAGAGAACAGAAAGCTGAAAACCGACGAAGAGAACGTATTAATCTCTCACAGCGATACATATTCACACAATGCAAAACTAAAGGAGCTAAAAAAAGCTGCATATCACCGAGTAAGATCGGGCGATACACTCTCAGGTATCGCATATAGATATGGCTCTTCTGTTAGTCAATTATGCCGATTAAATGGGATAAAATCGACCTCTATCCTCCGCATCGGACAGAGCATCAGATACAGATAACACAAAAATATAACCTATGGGGAGATCAAAAATTCCCCTTAAAATAAAACTAATACAATTATGTACAATCTTGCAATTATGGGCGGCGGTCCTGCTGGATATCACGCTGCTGCATTAGCCTCTAAATCAGGCTTGAATGTCATTCTTTTTGAAAAACAATCACTTGGAGGCACCTGCCTAAATGTTGGGTGTATACCAACAAAAACACTTCTATATTCATCTAAACTATATTACAACGCTAAAAATAGTGTAAAATATGGTGTAACGGCTGAGGGTGTTGATTTTGATTACAGCAAAATTGTTGGTCGCAAAAATAAAGTAGTCAGAAAATTAGTAGCTGGCGTAAAAGCACAGATGACCAATAACAACGTAACAGTTGTAAGCGGCAATGCAAATGCAGTTTCTAACATCGACGGTATAGTAACTATCGAATGTGGCGAAGAGAGATACGAGGCAGAAAAACTATTAATTGCTACTGGTTCGGTTGCATCAATTCCACCAATTCCGGGGGTAGACACTGCTGAATTTTGGACATCAACCGAGGCATTAGAGACTAAGGAGGTACCAGAGTCATTGGTAGTTATTGGTGGCGGCGTAATCGGCATCGAATTTGCTGGATTATTTGCTACATTCGGAACAAAAGTGGTTGTTATAGAGATGGCAGATGAAATTTTGCCAGGCATAGATAAAGAGATTGCTGCAATGCTACGTGAAGAACTCGCAAAAAAAGGTGTTGAATTTCACCTATCGTCAAAAGTATTACACGTGGCTACTGGCTGCATCACATACTCCGACGAAGAGGGCGAGCACAAAGCAGAGGCAACAAATACATTGCTCTGCGTTGGTCGCAAACCAAACTTAGAGGGTATCGCTGCGCTAGGTCTCGAGCCATTCCGCAACGGCATCAAAGTAGACGAACGTATGCAAACGTCTCAGCCAAACATCTGGGCAGCAGGAGATATCACAGCATTTTCGCTACTAGCACACACCGCAATTCGCGAAGGCGAAGTGGCAGTAAATAATATGGTGGGTATCGATGATACAATGCACTATCGCGCTATACCGGGGGTAATATATACCTCACCAGAAGTGGCTGGTTGTGGCGAAACCGAAGAGGGTCTTATCGCAGCAGGAACAGAATACAGAGTGCACCGTTTGCCAATGGCTCACTCAGGCAGATTTGTAGCTGAAAATGAGGGTGTAAACGGCACAATCAAAGTAATCACCGACAGCAACGACAAAGTAATTGGTGCACACATCATTGGAAACCCTGCATCAGAAATAATTACAATCGCTTGCGTTGCAATCGAGGCTGGTATGGATATCGCACAACTCAACAAAGTAGTATTTCCACACCCAACAGTAGGCGAAATCTTCAAAGAGGTGATAGGGCACTAGATAGTGAGGATACAGTAGAATAAAACTTCAAAAAACACCTATGGTTAGACAAAATATATTGTGTACCATAGGTGTTTTTTGAAGTTTACTGTTTAGCAGTTATTGCGTTATGTATTTATTCTGCAATTTCATATGAGCACTCAGCATAATTACTGTTTAATCTCTCAATATAATCATCTAATTTGTCAACAGCAATAGCCATAGAAGAGGCACTTGTAACCTTTGTAACGCCCAATGCTATATCCGTTTCGCTATAAAACTGATAACCAAATGTAACGGTATAACTATCTTTTTCTGGGGTAAAATCCTCTTTTTTGGTAAAGGTTATGCTCATAAGCATTGTAAATGGAGCGGTAATACTCTCAATCTTAGCTGTCCAAGGCAAAGATGTAACAGCAGCAGTTTGCATATCTCCATTAGCATCTTTATAATCAACGCTGATATCGGCAAATAGTAATATATCGTTACTTGTAGTGGCTGATGAGGTATTTATCAATGCGTAGTAATAATCTTCTGGAGTACTCTCATCCTGAGTAACTTCTTCTTCTGGATCATCTACTGTTGGTGTTTCTACCTCTTGGTCGCACGAGGATAATGTAAGCGCACAAAACAGTGCCATGAATAATGTAAAGAATTTCTTCATGTTTTGTTGTTTTATAATTAATTTTGTAAGCAACAAAAGAGCAGATGAAAATATATGTTATCCGCTCCTTTGTTTTTTTTAAGTTATCTCTTGGCGATTATGATCGCTCTATCTACTTATTCAGAAATACTATATGTGCAACTTTCATAAATATCATTTAGGAGCTCAATATAATCATCTAATTTGTCGACAGCTACTTCATCTTCACTTACCATAGAATACAACGGATAACCAAATGCTAGACTCGTTTCACTGTAAAACTCATGACCAAAAATAAAAGTACAAGTGTCATTTTCTGGAGTAAAATCCTCTTTTTTTGTTAAGGTTATGCTCATAAGCAATGTAAATGGAGGGGTAACACCCTCAATTTTTCCCATCCAAGGCAAAGAAGTAACACTAGCTGTTTGCACATCACCATTAGCATCTTTATAATCAACGCTAATATCAGCAAATTGTAAAATTTCATCACTCGAAACACCGTCTAAGGTATTTGACAACGCATAGTAATAATCTTCTGTAGTAACTTCCATTTCCGGGTCTTCTACAGCTGAGTCGCACGACGATAATGCAACTGCACAAAATAGTGCCATTAGCACTGAAAACGTAAATAATTTTTTCATAATTTATTGTTTTTATGATTAAGGGGGATTTCTAAAAACTCCCCCTTGTTTTTTGAATCTGCAAATGTAGTTAATACTTATCATATACGCAAATTAATTTGCGTATATGAAAAAACGTAGGTCCAACTTCTAAAAGAGAAGAAAAGTTTGGGCTCTATAATGTTTAGTAATGGTAACTATAAAAGTTGAGATTCTAACATCAGAAAACAGACTATAGTCAAGAATTACATAAACACGATATACCTCTACTATTGCAAACTAAAATTTGATTACCCTCTATTTTATAGATCTTTCTTCTTCGTTCTACTATATATTTAAATGTAAAACCTTATGATTATTATTACCCCAAGACACACTGGCAAAGGCACTGAGATTATTTTTACAGACAATGGAAATTACTATGAAATATGTATAAAATATCATTTATTGCAAATACTTAATTATCTCATTCGTAAAAATTCTAGCCCCCTTATCATTCATATGATCCTGATCTTTAAATAATGTTGAGTCTTGCATAAATGAAATATTGTGATAAAAATCTATTAACTTTATATCTTTTTCTATAGCAATATGACTTAATAATTTATATGACTCAAAATCTTTATATTCATAATTACTATAATGAGGCGACAAACAAAAGAACAAATCTACTCCAGTCCTCCCACATTTATCAACTACCTTATTAAATAAATCTATAATTTCTTCATTCAAAGAACCTTCCATACGATCAGACATCAACATACTAGGGAAATTATACCCTTCATTAGGTATAGGTCGATAACCATTATTTGCTTTATTAGATATGGGAATAAAACTTCTGTACAAATAATTAAAATGCAAAGAATTATATCTATACATCGAACTTTTAAGTTTAACTCTCTCCATTGCACTTTCTGAATGTAAAAGAGAATCAAGCAATTGACTTTGACCATAAAGTGGTAATAACCGCTCTAAATCTGATGTTTTTTTGCTAAGATCAGAAAAACATGTTGGTTCTAGATTCCATAAAATTTTTCTAGGAGAATAATTATCTAAAATCTTATCTATCAAACACATTTGATAGAATAAGAAAGACCCATCTCTTGAAACATTATACGTAGAAAGATTCAAACTGTCTTCAATTAAAGATGAGACATAATGATGATTACCCCGAGAAGAACCAATAATAACTATATCTGAATCAAGTTTTTTAAATGCATAATCAGCAACAAGACTAGCAGGAGAGTTTTCAAGTACACGATTAGATAAAGTAATAAATATTCTTCCTACAATAATATCAACGGATATAAGTCCCACAAATATCAATATAGTAGATACTAATAATTTTTTCATAATCACTAAAATTGAAAATAAATAAACTGTCCACCATTTAACACTCCAAACATCAAAATAAAACTAATCAGTAAAACAGATGCCATACAACGTACAAATAAATTACTATTATTCAAGAAGTTGAATTTCGAGGGTATATATTCATCTATAAAATCCTTAGATATAAGGACAATAAGAGCTAAACCTCCATAAATAAATGTACTTATATCAACAAATAGTTTTCCTGATGAAGTAAATATCCTTCTAATTATTTCAATAGCATCTTCAACTACATTAACTTTAAAAATTATCCGCGCAAATGAAACCAAAGAAAACGTAAAAAGAATACCTAACAGATTAACTACAAGGTTTTTACCCCCCCCCCCTGTTATTATTTGTCATTTCAAAACAGAGATTTCTCTTAGATATGATATTCTCTACAATCAGGAAAAAGCCATGTATAACACCCCATATAACAAAATTCCAAGCTGCTCCATGCCACGCACCAGAAACGATGAATGTTATCAAAAGATTTAACATATGTCTTAAATATGGAACTCTACTCCCACCTAAGGGAATATACACATAATCCTTAAACCAAGTGGAAAGAGAAATATGCCATCTCTTCCAAAAATCTCCTATAGATCTTGCAAAATATGGACGTTTAAAATTCTCCATTAAATTAAATCCCATCACTTTTGCCGCGCCAATAGCTATAAGCGAATAACCTCCAAAATCACAATATATTTGAAAAGTATAAAATATAGTAGCTAAAAGCAGTGATGTGCCATTATGTTGAGGCACATTTCCATAGACTGCATCTACATACATACTCAAACGGTCTGCAACACATAGTTTCATAAAATATCCCCATAACATCCACCGAAAACCCACAGATACGTTATCATAATTAAATGCGTGTTTTTTTTGAAACTGAGGTAATAAATTTTTAGCTCTCTCAATAGGACCTGCAACCAATTGCGGGAAAAACGATACAAACAAAGCGTAATCTCTAAAACTTCTCTCTGGTTTAATTACCCCTCTATACACATCTATCGAGTAACCAACTGCCTGAAATGTATAGAATGAAATACCCACTGGAAGAAGCAACTTAAATTCTGGCATCTTTGTTCGCAAGCCAATATTATCAAAAATAGCAAAGATAGACTCATTAATAAAATTATAGTATTTAAAAAGGAATAAAATACCAAAATTTATCACAAGACTAAGCACCAACACAATTTTTCGTTTCTTGTTATCACTTTGCATTCCAACATACCTACCACAAAAGAATGTTATTACAGTAGACCCCATTATTAAAAGAGCATACGTCGGCACCCAATTCATATAAAAATAATATGAAGCCACAAGTAAAAATAGATTTCGATACTTGAGTTTTGGTATCATAAAATATATGACACAAACTATCGGAAAAAATAATAAAAAATGGAATGAATTAAAAAGCATAGATTATTTAATCGTTGTAATTATTTATTTTGTTTTGTATTAGCCCGTAAAAACCGAGCAATTAATTTGTAATTATTTTTTATCGGACAAGCATTTCCGATGGTGAAGCTTTTAACCGTTAGAAGTTATGCAGCTTTTTTTTCTTTCGCTCTGCT
>JAWXTU010000042.1:0-17960 GCA_044433285.1 bacterium
CAGAATGGCGCAAAATAACCCTGAGGGAGTTGTAGAATATCTTACAGCACAATCAAACGCCGCAGCTGCAAATGCTATTGATACTTGGAAAAAGTTGGGTGAATATCTAATGGTTAAATTCTTAGATGGCACAGTAAAAGGCGAAAAAGATGGTGATTTTGAACGTAATGACTTCAATGTGCCACAAAAAGTTACACGCCCAGGTTACTCACCAGAATATATTCAAAGAGAGCTAGTAGATCCAAATCCAGAGAGATACAGATCTAAAACAGAAGAGGAGATGAATAACCGTAAATAAAATGATTAGGGGAGTTTTTAGTACTCCCCTAATCATAAAACTAAACAAAGAAACAAGATGAAAAAAGTAACATTATTATTACTATCAATCATTATGACAACAACTATGATTGCGCAAAATCCGTTTTTTACAAAAAGCAAAAATCCACATGGCACTTTTGCTTTTGACAAATTAAAAAATGAGCACTTTATGCCTGCTATCGAAAAAGCTATTGCAGAGCATAACAAAGAGGTGAATGCTATTATCAACAACAAGCAGACACCTACATTCGAGAATACAATAGTAGCACTAGAGCGTTCTGGCGCAATGTATTCTCACGTATTAACTGTATTCTATGCGCTAGACGGAGCAAATACAAATCCAGAGATGCAAGAGATAGCGCAAAAATTGTCGCCAATCTTAACAGAGCACTCAAATGAGATTAATCTCAACGAAAAACTCTTTGCACGTGTGAAAGCGGTATACGACCAACGCGAAGCTCTCAACTTGAATATAGAAGATGCTAAACTTCTTCAAAATACATATGAGTCGTTTGCAAACAACGGAGCTGACCTGACTGCTGACAAAAAAGAGAGATACAAAGAGTTATCTAAAACACTTAGTATGGCATCGCTTTCATATGCACAAAATGCACTAAAAGAGACAAATGAGTACTCGCTTCTTATTACTGACGAGGCAGTGTTGAGCGGTATGCCAGATTGGTTTATGGAGATGACAGCTGCAAATGCTAAAAATGCAGGTAAAGAGGGTTGGTTGTTAGATGCTAGATATACATGCACAACTCCTCTACTTACATATGCCGACAATCGCGACCTACGTCGTGAGATATGGACAGTGAGCAATACACAATGCCTACCTGGTAGCAAATACGACAATACAGAAAACATCAAAACTATTGTTAATACTCGTCTTGAGATTGCGCAACTATTCGGATTCAAAACATATGCAGATTATACACTTCGCAACCGCATGGCAGAAAATGCTGAGAACGTAAATAACCTTCTCAACCAATTACTTGATGCATATGCGCCTACAGCGGTAGCTGAGATGACTGAATTGCAAGAGTATGCTAATGCAAACGGAGCATATTTTACTATAATGCCATGGGATTTCAGCTATTATAGCGAAAAACTACAAACTGCTAAATTTGATTTGAATGATGAGATACTAAAACCATATTTTGAACTAGAAAACGTAAAACGTGGAGTATTTGGTCTTGCAACTGATTTATACGGATTAAAATTCACAAAAAACACAAATATCCCAGCATATCACCCAGAGGCAGAAGCATTTGATGTAACAGACGAAAACGGTAAATTTATCGCTGTACTCTACACAGATTTCCACCCAAGAGATAGCAAACGTGCAGGAGCTTGGATGACTGAGTACAAAGGACAATGGCGCGATGAGAGAGGAAAAGACTCTCGTCCACACATCACAATTGTAATGAACTTTACAAGTGCAACCGAATCAAAACCAGCACTTCTAACATTCAACGAAGTAGAGACATTCTTGCATGAATTTGGTCACGCACTTCACGGTATGTTAGCTGATACCAAATACCCATCACTTTCTGGCACAAATGTTTACCGCGATTATGTAGAGCTACCGTCACAAATTATGGAAAACTGGGCTATCGAGCAAGATTTCCTTGATAAATGGGCAGTACACTATGAAACAGGCGAAAAAATCCCAGCTGAATTAGTAGCAAAACTAGTTGAAGCATCAAACTTCAACGCAGGATATGCTTGCTTGCGCCAACTCGGGTTTGGTATTCAAGATATGGCATTCCACTCAATTACAGAACCATTTGATGGCGATGTGCTAGAGTTTGAACGTACAGTAACAGCAGCTACAAGCCTATTCCCAGTGGTATTAGGCACAGGACGTTGCACTACATTCTCTCACATCTTCGCTGGCGGATATGCAGCAGGATATTACGGATACAAATGGGCTGAAGTACTTGATGCAGATGCCTTTGCAATGTTCCAAGAGAACGGTATTTTCGATAAAAAAACAGCGCAATCATTCCGCAAAAACATCTTAGAGCGTGGAGGTACAGAACACCCTATGACGCTCTACAAACGTTTCCGCGGTGCAGAACCAACAATCGATGCTCTACTACGTCGCAACGGCATTATAGAGTAAGGTTTGTAGATATTCTGAAATTAATAAAGGTCAATCTCCAACGAGATTGACCTTTTGTTATTTATATAAGTTGCTAATTATCTGTAATTTTGGGGATTATTTATCTTCATAATGACCATAAGCCGACAATATAAGTGTATACATGTATATCTATAGTGCTTCTAAAAAATTACTAATCTCATCTTCTCCTTTTAAAGTTGTGATTTTACCTTCCTTTATCTGCTGTAATAAAGTATTAATTTTTTCAATAAACTCGCTCTTACTTACAAGCGTATCATCTTCAGAGAGGGCTGAAATTTTATAGCTTCTATTCCCCTTTCTCTGTACGATAATATCTTCACCACCATCGACTCTATCTAAGTAACTCTTTTGGTTCGCACGGAACTCTCTTGAACTGATGATTAACATAACTGAATTATTTTTAAATTTATATTATTATGTACTACTCAAAATGCGTACCAATTTCGTACAAAACAAATACTTTTATATTATAACGCAAAATAACCCAATATTATTGTAATATTTGCATATTATATTTTTGTGATTATAACAATATGCTAAGCTATCTTGAATTGAAGCCACTGTTTCGGTAGAAACAGTGGCTTCATAGCCCCACATAAAGTTTTCTAGACTCCATATATTATCTAGCAGCATTACGCTGATATAAAATCTCTTGATTATTATTGAATTCCTCCTCAGTGATGAATACTATTTTATCAAGATCAGCTTTCTTAATATTCATTGCTATATCTCTTTCATTGAAATCACCAAATCTATAATCTACCTCTATATCTACTTGCTCACCAGTCGGAAGATTAATAGGATCTATCCTTTCTCTTTTGGGACTATAACGAGTCCCTACGTTTTTGAATCTATTATCACCTGCAACAAGCATCTGTCCTTGATCGATAATATCTCCTTTACTGTCAACAAATTTGTAACAAATATATACATACGCACAATATCGGACGTCTCTTCCTTTATATTTAGTCCATAAGCTTTCCACTGTATGAGGTAGAAGTATTTCATCTGTAGTGGTAAGAGATATAGAAATCTTGTAATTTAATTGACCTACGTGAGTACCTGAAGTAATTTTTCCACTAACGATAGATGCATTAGTAACCTCATAGTGAAGACCATCTAATACTTCCGTTTCAATTTCCTTTTCAACAAATGGATCTGGCATTACTTTTTTTAAATCTTTCAAAGAAGCATCAGCTAGTTTTTCAAGTTTTCCTAGATTTTCAATTACTTCAGAGAGTGTCATATCCTCCTCAGAATCTTTCATTTTCACATATTTTTCAACATACTTATTTAGCACACTAGGTGCTTTGCCAAAATATTTTGAATTAAATGATCCACCACAAGATGTTAAAAGAATTGTAGCAATCAATGTTAATACTAAATTAATCTTTTTCATATTTTCTGTTTTAAAGTTTTTTTTATAAATTGTGTTTTAATTATTATTTACACCCTATTTCTTAAAGTTACCGATACCTCCCTCTAAGAATTTAACGAATGCATCAACGTCTTCGTTGAATGCGTATGAGTGATTTAGAGGATTAGCCTCTGCATCAAGAATTACATAAAATGGTTGAGCGTTAGCACCAAATTTTGTACGTTGGATATAGCTGTTTTTCTCACCTACGGTTTTAAACGACTTCTCTACCCCATTTTCAGTTACAACGAAAGGTTTTGCAAGCGGAGTGCGATCATCAACCATAAGAGTAACTAGCACAAAATCATCGTGTAGCATATGCGCCACTTTGTCGTCTGTCCAAACAGCAGCCTCCATTTTACGGCAGTTCACACAACCAAAGCCAGAGAAGTCTACCAATACAGGTTTGTTTTGAGTTTGAGCCATTTGCATAGCAACCTCAAAATCATCTGTAACTGGGTGCACCTCATTATCATATAGATTAAAATCCTGAGTACTCAACGGAGGAGCAAATGCAGAGATAGAACGCAATGGAGCACCCCACAAACCAGGAATCATATAGATAGCAAATGCAAATGAAATCATCGCAAGCATCATACGAGTAACAGATACTTTTTCGAGTTTATCATCGTGTGGCAAAATAAGTTTACCAAGAAGATAGAAACCAAGAAGAGCAAATATCACAATCCAAAGTACAAGGAATGTCTCACGGTCAAGCAATCCCCAACCGTAAGCCAAATCGGCAACCGAAAGGAATTTAAGCGACAATGCCAACTCTAAGAAACCAAGTACCACTTTTACTGAGTTCAACCAACCACCCGATTTAGGCATTGATTTAAGCATAGATGGGAACATTGCAAATATAGAGAATGGCAAAGCCAAAGCGATAGCAAAACCAAACATACCAATTGCAGGACCTAACCAAGAACCTTGTGCAGCCTCAACAAGCAATGTACCAATGATTGGACCTGTACAAGAGAACGATACAAGTACAAGAGTAAATGCCATCAATAATATTGACAAGAAACCAGTGGTGCTCTCAGCTTTTGCATCCATTTTTGACGACCAAGAAGATGGCAATGTAATTTCAAATGCACCAAAGAAAGATACTGCAAATACTACTAACAACAAGAAGAAGAAAATATTAAATCCTGCATTAGTAGATAGAGAATTAAGGGCAGATGCACCAAAAATTCCTGTTACAGCTAGACCAAGTGCTAGATATATAATAATAATTGAGATACCATATACTATTGCATCTCTACGACCCTTGCGTTTGTCGCTTGAGCGTTTCAAGAAGAAAGATACAGTCATCGGAATAATTGGCCATACACAAGGGGTGAATAGCGCAACAAAACCACCAATAAGACCAAGCAAGAATATCCCCCAGAATGATGTAGAAGATGTATCAGTAGTTTCGCCAAATGCTTTTAATTGGTCAATAACTGGAGTGTAAATAGTAGCTAACCCGTTGTCAGCAACCTCAGTTTCTTCAACTGCTACAGCTGCAACTTCAGCATTACCATATTTAAAATTAAATGGTTCGCCCATAATACAGCTCTCGTCGTTGCAACCCATAAAGTTTACATCGCCAGCCACTACCCAATTATCACTATCGATAATTTTTAGCTTTTGCACAAAAGTAGCTCTGTTTTCATACCAAGATAGCTCCAAACCGAACATCTCTTCGTATTTTTCTACTAGAGGCGAGTTAGATGTAACTGTACCGTCGAGTTCTACACCTTGCAAAGTTGTAAATGCAAAAGTAGTTGAGCTTGGACCATCGTCTGGCATATCCAAACCATACAAGTGCCAACCAGCATCGATGGTAGCCTCAAAAGTGATTTCAACAGATTTTCCATCTTCATTAGAGACTGATGTCCAACGAATAGGCTCAACAATTTGAGCAAATCCCAATACTACGGTGCTCAAAAAAGCTAAAACAATAGATAATTTCTTCATAATTATATTTTAAATTTTATTTAAGGTATCATATCAAGCTGCTCATCGTCAAAAGCATCATAATCTTCAGGAAACTCAGCAGCACGAATTATTTCATCTAGATTATTACTATTTAATGTCTCCTCGTTTCGATTTGATATATTTTCATCAATTTTCATACTATACATTTTTTACAATAATGTGCCATAAACACATCTACACAAACAATTTGCAAAAATACAAAAAAAAACAATGCTAAACAACCTTTTGGGCGTTTTTATAGTGGAATTTATTGTCTCTTAATAAAATATTTATTATTCAACACAATCAATCATTTTTTTTTGTACCTTTGCAGAGAAATAGTGAGGGTAAAAATCGCCCTCCAGAAACAATAGGAGAGATATAGAAACTCTCCGAAGAAAATAAAATAGGGGGAGATTAAAAACTTCCCAATAAATAGACCTATATGCTATTCTCTTTTGGAATTAAAGATGCTATTGATATTTTGCTCGTAGCAATATTGCTTTATCAGACCTACCGTTTGATGAAAAACACAGGTGTAGTTAATATTTTTACCGGTATAGTTGCGTTCGTAGTATTCTGGTTTCTAATAGTAAAAGTGGTGAAACTAGAGATGACTGGGGCAATACTCAACCAAATTATTAATGTTGGTGCGATATTGTTGATTGTGATATTTCAGAATGAGATACGCAGTTTTTTCTCGCGAGTGGGGTCAAGGCGCAATTGGCATTTTTTACATAAAATAGAGCAATATTTTAGACCGAAAACCTCAAAAGAGAGCGAAAATCAATTTCCTACGATGAAATTGGTGTTGGCTTGTCGTAATATGGCACGCACAAAGACAGGGGCATTAATTGTAATTAAGCGGTTCAACTCATTAAATGAATATATCAAAAGTGGTGAGGAGCTGAAGGCATCAATAAATACTCGATTGATAGAGAATATCTTTTTCAAAAACAGTCCACTACACGATGGAGCAATGATAATATCAGATAGCAAAATCGTATCGGCAGGGGCTATATTACCTGTATCAAAAAAAGATGATATACCTCGTCATCTTGGGTTGCGACACCGCGCTGCAATGGGTATCAGCGAAATAAGCGATGCTATTGTAATTATAGTATCCGAGGAGAGCGGAACAATTACAATTGCCGTTGATGGAGCGTATAAATTCAATCTCACAGCCGAACAGCTAGAGAGAGAAATCAGTGAGTTGATGAACCAAGACTCTAATTCAGCGGAATAGGAACTAAAACCATTACCAATTAATGGCAGCGTATATTACCCACGAATGAAGTGAGGCATCTCGAATGGGATAACTAGAGATAACTCTACTAGTCCAGCTATCACGCCATTATTATACCACGGGAGTTGATGAATAAGTTTCTTTAAGCCCCCCTTCTCTATAGTGTAACTATTTGTTGAGCCATCACTTAACATCGTCTTTATCATAGCCAACGCACGCTCACCGTGAAATTCAGCGAGGTTATGCCCTACTAGATTATCGCCATACTTGGCAAATGTAGTAGCAGCTTGTTTGTTGATAAATATTATAACCCCCTCATTATCACACACTGTAACACCACAACCTAACTCAGTTGCCCAGTCGTATCCACTCTTCATATTTTCCATTAATTAAAAGGGGAGCTATAAAACTCCCCCAAATATAAATTAAACTAATAATTAATCACTAATAATCAGAAACTAATAATTAATCACTGCCAATTAATAACCAGTAATCAACTTCTAGTAATTAATAATTAAACCCTACACCGTTTGCTCGATATTCCAAACAAAGGCTCTCACACCCACCTCTTTATTGCGGTTATCCAAACGTTTTACATACGATAGAAGTTCCGCCACTTTATCATCCTCAACAATAACCATTACTGCCGAGTTCATTTCGGGCCAAGTGTGGCTACCTCTGCGGGGCTCGCCGCCATTCGTTCCTCGTCCTTGCACTTGCTCAAAGAGAGTAAAACCGTTTATTTTTAATTCGTCAAGCAGATACTCAACACGTTCTGTATTAGCTTGATTAAATACTATAAATACTGATTTCATAATTTCTTGTTATTTATGGGAGAGCCAGAAAAGGCTCTCCCTTTATTTTATAGGGTACTTCTAAAAACTTCCCCGAACTAGAACTAAATTTAGAGAAGTTCTAAAAACTCCTCGAGTAAAAAATTAAATCAAAAGGATTTAAAAACAACTCCCCAATTTAAAATTAGAGAAGCTCTAAACAACCCAAATTTAAAATTAACGGGATTCTCAAAACTCCCCGAGTAAAAATTTAAATTACTATAATATCAACCCCTTTTCAAGTCGATTATTTATCGTTTAACTGCATAAAGATAAACTTCTCACGATTTTTCTTCTCCTTGTTGCGGTCGCCGCTGCTACTCAAGAATGAGTATAAAATCGGCACTACGATAAGAGTTACCACAGTAGAGACTAACAGTCCACCAATAACTACGATACCCATTGGTTGCCACATTTCCGAACCCTCCGACGGACTAAATGCCATCGGAATCATACCCAAGATAGTAGTAAATGCCGTCATCAATACAGGGCGCAAACGCGAAGCACCAGACAAGGCGATAGCCTCTTTAAGAGGGTGTCCTCTATCACGCATCAGGTTGATATAATCCACAAGCACGATACCATTTTTCACCACGATACCCACAAGTAATATAGCACCAAGTGCCGCCACAATACTAAGCGATGTATTTGTCAGCCACAACGCTATTATCACACCTGGGAATGCAAACAGAGCCGACGACATAATAATCAAAGGACGAGAAAGAGATTCAAACTGCGATGCCATCACGATATATACAAGCATCACAATCATAGCCAACAGCATACCCATATCTGCAAACGTCTCCTGTTGATCTTCAAACGTACCACCAATAACCACATTCACCCCTGCAGGTATTTCAATTTTATCTATAACTTTTTGTATATCAGCAGCCAACTCACCCAGCGATACACCCTCCGGTGTAACCGACACAGTAACGATACGCTGACGAGTTTTGCGGTTAATTTCGGGCGGACCCCAATACTCTTTCACCTCTGCCAACTCACGCAACTCTATTAAATTACCAGTTGCAGTCATAAATTTAATTGCCTCTACCTCACGAATAGTATTTCGATAATCCTCAGCTAGTCGCACCACGATATTATACTCATAACCATCCTCTTTCAGATAACCAGCAGGGTAACCACTCGCACGATTATATAGCATCATTCCTGCCGTGTAAGAGGTTAACCCGTGACGAGCCAACTTCTCTTTATCAAACACCACTTGAAGTTCCGAACGGTCATCTTCACGGTCTACATTTATATCACGTGCACCAGGCACACCTTTAAATGCCTCGTTGTATTGTGCAGCAAGAATATTTGTATCATCAAAATCGTAACCATAAATCTCCACATCTACTGTACTACCAGAAGCACCACCCATACCAGATGCAGTAGCAACTGTATAAGAAATCACCTCTGGCACAGGGATTAATACCTCACGGATTGACTCTGCTATTTCAAAGATCGTACGTTCACGCTCATATTTTTTAGAGCAGCGCACACTCATAGATATTTTATTGTTAGATGACGAACTAAATAGCGATGAAATACCACCATCATCATCAGAACCAGTAGAAGATGAGATGATAATAATTTCAGGGGCAGCCACCATCATTCTCTCCTCGAGAATACGAGCCACACGAATTGTCTCCTCTACTCTAGTTCCACTCTGCAATTCAATATTCACCGATATACGACCATTATCTTGTTGAGGCATAAAGTCTGTACCAATCTTACCTTGCTTCACTGGAATTAAAGACAAGCACAAAATACCAACAATAACAACAAGAGTAATAGCACGATGATTAAGACACCAGCGGAGAGAATTTGCATAAAAGTGGTCAACTTTATCTAATATACTAACCACATATCTCTCATACCAACCTTTTTTACTCTTCACAGCCACAAGATTACCATTTTCGTCTACCTTAACCGCTTGAGGTTTAAGTAATTTAGAGCACAACATCGGAGTAAGCGTAATAGCCACCACAGTTGAAGTAACACACACGATAGTAACAATCCAGCCTAACTCTTGGAAAATCACACCAGCTTGACCGCTCAACATCGTAAGCGGCACAAACACCGCCACAATAACCAGCGTAGTTGCAATTACCGACACCCACACCTCATTGGTAGCATAAATAGCCGCCTCACGAGGATTAGAGCCCCTGTCTATATGTTTACTAATATTCTCTAGCACCACAATAGCATCATCCACCACCATACCAATTGCCACTGTAAGCGAACAGAGCGAAATGATATTTATCGAACTATCAGCCATTTGCAGATATATAAAAGCCACAATAAGCGAGATAGGGATAGTGATTGCAATAATAAAGGTAGCGCGCCATTTTCCTAAGAAGAACAATACCACAATTACCACAAACAAGAGCGCATACATAATAGATTCAGATAGACCATTTACGGCATTTTGAATCTCAGTAGAGGAGTCATAAATCTCCTCTATTTGAATATCTGGAGGCAATGTCTTCTTGATTTTCTCCAATTCTGCACGCACATCACCTGCCACTTGCACCGTATTGGCACCCGATTGTTTCATAATTACCAAACGCACTCCATCTTCACCATTAATCTTCTCTTCGAGGGTCAAATCCTTGATAGTATCGCGCACCTCAGCAAGGTCGCGCACAAAAATTTGTTTGCCAGTTTGCGATGTAGATACAACGATATCACGCATTTCCGAGCTCTCTATATATTCGCTCTCCACGCGCAGTTGATACTGCTCCTTACCCATTTTCACCGAACCAGTACCCAGATTCAGGTTATTTTGACTCACAGCATCACCCACACTCTCCACAGTAAGATTATAAGCATCAAGCTGTTTTGGGTCGAGGTCGATATAAATATATCGTTGTGGAGCACCCGACAAAGAGAGCTGTCCGATACCATCAACACGATTAAGCACATTTGTTACATTATCTTCTAATATCTTTTCAAGACCAGGATAACTCTCTTTTGCCGTGATTGCATACTGCATAATAGGCATCATCGACGTGTTGAACTTAAAGATAAGCGGACGCGACACCCCATCGGGCAACTCGTCGTACACCATATCAATTGCCGAGCGGATATCATTCACCGCCTCACTAAGGTCATAGCCCCACTCAAATTCGAGAGTAACAAGCGACATATTATCCTTACTAACAGATGAAATTTCCTTCAAACCATCAGTAGAGTTCAATCCATTCTCTACTATTTTCGTTACATTGGTCTCAATCTCCGAAGCATTTGCACCCACATACGTAGTCATCACCGATACATATGGCGGCTCTACCTCAGGAAATTGGTCTACAGGTAGACTAATATACGAATACAAACCCATAACTATCACAGCTACAAAAACTAGGACTGTAGTGATAGGTTTGTTAATCGCGGTTTTATATATACTCATAATCTATATCTTTAAATAAAATTGTCTATTCTACAACATTAAGTTTCACACCATCTACCAATCGAGACTGACCCACAACCACTATTTGGTCGCCTGTTTTAATCTCATCTGACATGATTTCTATCTGATCCTCGAAACGTTCGCCAAGAATTACAGGCACACGTTTTGCATATCCGCCATCATTGATAAATACATATCTCTCGTTAGAACCTTGTAGTTTAAGCACCGATTGATAAGGCACTACAAGCGCATCTACCATACCCAACGGAATATTAGCGTATACATACATACCAGGGCGCAGACGTTTGTCGGCGTTAGGAATGCGCACCTTAATTGTAAAGGTGTGGCTCGCTGCATCAATTGTAGGAAAAACAATTTCTAATGTACCCTTAAACACCTCATTCTTATATATATCTGATTTAATATCAATCGACATACCCTCTTTAAAAATAGGGAAATAAGTCTCAGGGATAGCAATTTCAGCTTTTAAAGTAGCAATTTGCGTTAGCACCAAAATTGCTTGACCAGAATATAATTCACCATCTTGGTAATTTTTAGCAGAGATATATCCTGCATATGGAGCAGTAAAATATGTATTTTGCTCTAGAAAATCAAGATTCTCTTTGGTTTGGTCATACGATAATTTTAGTTGGTCATAAGCCTGTTGAGTAACGCTCCCAGTCTCAATCAAAGCAGCCATACGCTCCATCTCCACGCCCAAATTGGCATATGTAAATTGAGTAGTTTTATACTGCATTTGGTCCATTCTCACTAGCAAATCACCTTTTTTCACCGAGCTACCCTCTTCCACAAATATCTTTTCGATTTTACCAGTTACAGAAGGTGCCACATTCATAGTTTCATAACCTTGAAGTGTAGTACTAACAGTAAGAGAGTGCGATACCTCAGTTGTCTCAAGAGATTGTACCCTCACCTGTTCAACACGCTCCTCTTCAGTTGCTGCCACCTCTTTACCACCACAAGAGGCAAAGCCCAATAACACTAAAGCCATAAAGGCAAAAATTTTCAATGTTCTCATTTTGTTCTATTTTTATTCGGGGAGTTTTTTTTACGTCCTCTTTGTTTATTTATTTAATAATTTCTTTAAGTCAATTTGTGCATTCACTAAAGTCAAAAGCGATTGAATATAGTCACTTTGCGCCGACAAAAGCGTAGTACTTGCATTAGTAAGTTCAAGACTCGATGCGTAGCCGTGCTCATATTTATTAGAGGTGCTTTTAAATACACGTTGCGACACCTCGATATTTAGCTTTTGAGTATCAAAATCCTCATAAGCCGAAGAGAGGTTGTAGCGCAACTGCTTATCTTGCACACGAAGAGCATCTTCTGTATCAGCCAAAGTGTTCTCGGCTGACTGACGAGCCAATTTCTTTTCAGTTACAGCTTTCCAGCGTTTGCCACTCGAGAAGATTGGCACGCTCACAGATACACCTACCACATTAGGGACAGTCATATTAAAACCCTCATCTTTACCAAAATATGTTTTGTAAGAATAGGCATAATATGCACTAATTGTTGGAGTATATGCCATTGTAGCTAGCAATACATTGCGTTGAGCCATCTCCACATTTTTTTCCGTTAGCATATATCCGTAGTTATTAGCCACAATAAACTCTGTTTTCAGTAGTTCAAGCGTACTCTCTACATTCAATATATTATCTAAATCGTCGGTAAGTACAATTTTACTATCAATACCCACTGCCAATTGCAGCGCAAGCGAGTTGTAAATCATCTCCACCGAGCGTTTGGTCGAGTTGATAGAACTCTTCATACTAGCCACTTGCACCATAATTTGGTCGGCATCAGTCTGTTCCGCAGCTCCCACTTTTACCGCTGCACTGGTAGTTTTATATAACTCTTCGAGGTTAAGCAATGTCTCATCAAGAATAGTCATTGTTTTCTCCATCGCCAAAGCCGTTATATATAGAGATTCTACCGACGACACAATATCAAGTTCCGAGTTTTTGCGGTTAATATCTTGCATATCAATAGCCAAATCGCTTATCAACGCCGCCACAATTAGTTGACCATTAACGGCTAATGCAGCTGTAACACCCAAAGTTCCGTAGGGGTTCATAGGGATAGACATACCACTAAAATTCATCTCATACCCGCACATATTCTGATAGTCAAAACTAGCATCTACCGATGGTAGCATACTAGCGATGGTTTGCCAGCGTGCGGCATAAGCCATCTGCACATCGAGCGAAGCATTTTGCAACGTACGATTATTTTCAAGGGCATACTCCCTTGCCTGTTCTAGCGATAGGTTCAATTCCTGTGTAGATTCTTGAGCAAAGAGCGAAAAGCTCATTACCAATCCACAAAAAAGTGCTAAAATCTTTCTGTTCATACCTTTTATCTATTTTTTTACGTTATTTCTATTATTCCAATTATCTCGCGCTTCGTCGGTAGCCAGCAGTCTGAGTACCAAATCAATAATCATATCAATCTTTTGTTTGTTAGTCATACCTGTATCGGCAAAACGATTATAAAAATCGAGTATCAAACCATTTAAGACATAAGACATATGATGCTCGTTTATCTCTGAGCGGAATAAATTTTGATTTTTCCCCTCCACAATAAGTTTTTTAAAATTATTGCGGTTGTGCTCATTCACATAAGCATCGTGTTTATGATGCAACTCAGGATAATATTTTTTCAAATCAAAATAAAAGACCATATACTTATCTATATCCCCTTTATTAATCAGAGATTTAGCTCTCTTGGCAATCGCTTCTATTACATTACCCATTAATAAGAGTTGAGAGAAGTTCTCCTCCTCATACTTCCCGATTCTTTCTAAGAGATGAAAAATAAGTTGCTCTTTATTATTGAAGTGAACATAAAATGTCTTTTTTGATATATGCAACTCATTGCAAATATCATCAATACTGACACTCCGCAAACCGAAATTCATAAACATTTCGCCTGCCGTGTCTAATATTTTATCATTTAAATCACTACACATTATTAATTTATTTATTCATCGGGGAGATTTAGAAGTCCCCGATATTATTTTACGATACAAAAGTATATATTTTATCATTACAACACTATAAAATAATGTTATTTTTCATTAAATCCCAATCGAATAAAACACAACCCACTGATTACCAATCGATACTCGGAAACCATATATATTATAAAAGTTTCCTAGTGTTGTAGTTTTACAGTGTTTATTGGTATATTATAGTTGTTTATTAACATTACAGAGCGACCAAAAAGCACAAAAAAAGTGGATTTCGATGAAAAATCCACTTTTTTACTATTTAGGGAGCTTAAAAAACCGCTCTAGTAATATAAAACTGCCCTAGTATAACTAAGGGGAGTCTAAAGGCTCCACAAACATAAAATATAGCTATAAGTTACGGCATCACAATTTTCACAGCCTTTTCTCCTATCTGAAGAATATATACCCCTCTGTTAAGATTGATAGAGTGATTATCAATCACATCTGCTCTGTATACACAAATACCACTCACATTATATATAGCTAGCGACTCACCAGTGCAACACTCAATTGTAAGAAGACCACTGTTTGCGCTCCAGACAATCTCTGCATCAGCTCCAATATTATCAACATCTGTAGTTGTGCCACCATCACCATCAGTGGTTGAATCGTCTTCGTCGCAATTATTACCCACAGTATATGTAAAATAGTCCGTAACCGACATACCACCAGAGTATGCAAATTTCACACCCCAAGTAATCTCCTCACCAACAGTCAAACCACCCTCAACAATCTCAAAACGTTGGTCGCCCAAACTAGTCATCTGCGTTTCAGAGAATGGAGATTTCACCCATTTATAAGCCACTATACCAGAGCGGTCGGTATCTAACAGCTCGGCAATAAAAGTTACAGTAGTACCATCAGTTGAAAAATCTAGAGTATACCCAGAAGAGAAAGAGCCTTGAGTTGCACCATCAGAGGTGTATGAACAAGGGGTAGAACTACCAGTGCTGCCACCAGAACCACCAGTGTCGCCTGTATCTCCACTTCCGTCGCCATCGCCAGTATCTGGGTCGGTAGTAGTGCCATCATCCTCGCACACCACCCCAACTGTATATGTAAAATAGCTAGTAACCGACATACCACCAGAGTACGCGAACTTCACACCCCAAGTAACATCCTCGCCTACAGTAAGATCAGTAACAGTAGTTTGAAATTTTTGATTACCCAAACTAGTCATCTGCGTTTCAGAGAATGGCGATTGTACCCAGAGATAAGCCACCACACCACTGCGCGCTGTATCGAGCAATTCGGCAGTGAGCGTTACACTAGTGCCCGAAGTTGAAAACTGCATAGTATATCCGTTTGTAAACGAACCACTCGATGCAACATCTGAGGTATAAAAACAAGGAGTATCAGTAATAATTGGTTCTTCCACCACACTAACCACTACCTCTTTCGACTCGCCCTCCTTACCAGCACTATTTTTTGTAGTAGCAGATAGAGTGTATGTTCCTTCCTCTACATCATACCAATAAGCCTCGTAAGGATAAGTAGTTGAAGTAGATAACAACACACCATCTATATAAAAACTGACTTCAACAATATCCTCACCTTCATAATCGATGGCTGTTGCTTGAATAAGCACAGTATCACCAATATAAATATCAGTGCTAGATTTTGGAGAGGTGATAGATACTTGCGGAACAGTCTCACCATCTTGCTCGTAATATAGAGTTTGTGCGGGCACTTGCATTTGATATCCATCAGAGAACGAAACAGTTATCTGTTCGGTAGTATAATTTTGCGCCACATAAGTTTTTCGTCCGTTTTGATTAAATACAGTAGCCACAGGATAGTCTGCTGTAATTTCAGCAGATACCTCACCCAGAGCCACCATCGAGTGCAACCAATAGTATGTATGTGGAGCAGAAACTCCAAATTTCAGACTACGTTCTGGATATGAATTGTACATACTCAACGCCTCATTAGGGTCTACAAAAGCTGCAAATTTCCACATCGTATCGTGCCAAAGATCTGCATTTACCTCATTAGTGGTAATACCAGTATTCTCTTTTATCTCGTCCCAAAGCACCTGAATATAATCCTTTTGATGACCTAAATACAAAGAACCACCATGTATTGGATAAAGCTCAATACCATAAGAGGCAGCAATATCACTAGTCCAGAAAGTACCATTATCGAGGCTATTACCCCAAAGACGAGATACCAGAGCATACTCTTGCGAAGACGAGAAAGTTCTATCATTCACATCAAACCAATACTCCTCTACCGCAGTTTGTTCGGTAGTATAAAGATATATACCCAAATCACGAATAGAATCATTGCCTGTAATAGTACCCCAATAGATCAAAGAGGAGTTAAATTGCATACTCTCAGAGGTAGACTCTTGGTCGTTGCCCTGAGGGAATGTAGCAAAGCCATTTGCCCAGCAGTGCCCATGGTACGGACTAAAATTGCGTAGGTAGGGGAACATATCGTCACCTCTGTTGCTACAAGCTGCATCTCGCACAAGCATATTCACCATATCTCCCCACTGGTCAGCCCAACCAGGTTCGTATTGTTCCAAGAATGCCGCAGCGTGAATAAAATAGCCCCAATGGAAGTGGTGGTCGTTGATATTACTATCTTGACTATGCCCCGACGGATACCCCACAAGCACACTCCAATCTTCTATATAATAGAACAAGAAAGCCACCTCGCCAGTCTCAAAAGAGAGCCAATCCTCTACACGCTCTTTAATAGTAGCTTTAATAGAATTTAGAGCATCAGTATTACCAATTTCGGCAGCAACACGAGCAGTTTGTATAAGGCGATTAAGCAGTTGCCCATCATTATAGCTATCAGTCCAAGTCTCAAGAGTTTCGCCTTTTATCGCATCAACAAGTGTATTAAGAGTATCCAGATCAAATGTCGGGCTCAGACTGCCCATAGCAGGCAGAGTAGGGATAATACCATAGTAAGTATTCTCTACTGCATATTCAGTTGCAGCCATAGTTTTCAGTTCACCACGAATAATATCATACACATCACCAGTAAGAGCAGGAGCATCAGATGCTAAATTACCCCATTGGTGAGGGAGCAAACCAATAAGCGGCAAAGTTTCAGTACCCTCTTTTACATCAGTCTCTACAGTAAAAGTTGTGCGCACCACCGAAGTAGATTCATTGTATGAATAATTTGCAGTTGTATTTTTAGGAAATACATAAGCATATTTTTTATACTCCACTGCCTTTGCTGCCACATCTGTTACAGATAGTGGTATCATAGCAATAGATAGATAATTTTTATCATTAAGAGTAGATGTATATACTGAGCCCGACTGCACCCAAGTACTACCAGTTGGGGCATATATAACAAAATCCACAGTAGAGTATAACTTCGCATCTTCAATTATGAGCATCTCATTGTTGATAGTAACCGTGCCCCTATCAGCCACCGTAATAGATATTGGTTCTACACTCTCTTTTGTAAGATATACAAACGGCATACCAATACCAGCAGTAGCCTCTAGTTGGTGATCGCCCGAAGTCCAATTCATTGTAGCAGTCCAATCAGAGTGGTCTGATACAGTAACCTGCGAGGCATCAAGCGATGCAGTACCAATCAAAATTGGGTCGAGACT
>JAWXTU010000043.1:0-17929 GCA_044433285.1 bacterium
TATCATAAGTGCAAGGTTTTATGGTACAAAGATAGTCATTTTTTTGCACTTGACCAAATGTTTTAGCTAAATAATTCACTAAATATCAGTACTTTTGATGATTTTTCAGTAAACCCTAAAATAAATTAATTTTGAAAGACTTTTTTGGTGAGATTTAATGTGATTTAACTATTATTAATACCAGGTGTGTCTATAACTCGTTAGTGTTGTTTATTTTTGAAAATATTTTGGGTTGATAGATTAAACATATTAGATTATTAATCACTAAGGATTAAGCACTTAGGATGTTTTGTATGTTTGTATCAGGAAAAAAAACAACTGATGTATTTGTTAATATTCGTAAAGATATTAACAAATAACAACAGATAGGATGCTGCCTTATGGGGGGGGGTAAAATGCTGATTTACTGTATTTTAGTGAACTAATCTTACTAAATTGGCAAAATAAATGAGATTATTAGAAGACTATATTTTCTTTGGTTTTAACTCTATTTTGTAAAAAAAAAATCCTATTTTTGCGCAAATCAGAGAAAATATGCACAAAAAATATGCGGCAAAAAAAGTTATCTAGAAATATCTTAAATCTTATCTTTTGTACGCTCGTACGGAATCGAACCGTAATCAAGGGAACCGGAATCCCACATTTTATCCATTAAACTACGAGCGCAGAAAAAGAGATAGCTACCAATTTAATTTGGTTACTATCTCTTTTTTATATGCTAATTAAAATACCTCTGGAGTATTTTCGTTAGATGAGTTATTTTCTTGACGTTCTGGACGTTCTGGACGCTCTGGACGTTCTGGACGCTCTTGACGAGGACGACGATCGCCTCTGTCATATCCACCTCTGTCATATCCACCACGATCTTGGCGAGGACGACGATCAACTCTATCACCACGTTCTGGACGAGGACGACGCTCTGGTTCTACATAACCCTCTGGTTTCTCTTTTAATGCTTTAGCAGAAAGTTTGAATTTACCAGTTTTAGGGTCAACTTCAAGTAGTTTGATATCTATCAAATCACCCTCTTTGATGCCAGTCTCTTCCATTGTTTCAAAACGACGCCAGTCTATTTCTGAAATGTGAAGTAAACCCTCTTTGCCAGGCATAAATTCTACGAAACAGCCATAAGCCATAATAGATGTAACCTTAGCATTGTAAGTAGCACCCACTTCAGGTATAGCAACGATACCCTTGATTTTAGCAACTGCTATATCAATTTGCTCTTTGTTAGTACCAGCAATTTCGATGCGTCCACCCTCTTCAACTTCCTCTATAGCAACAGATGCGCCAGATTCTGCTTGAATACCTTGAATGATTTTTCCACCAGGACCGATAACAGCACCGATAAGCTCTTTAGGTATCATCATAGTGATGATGCGTGGAGCGTGAGGTTTAAGGTCAGCACGTGGTTCAGGCATTGTTTCAGCTATTTTGTCAAGGATATGCATACGACCTTCGTGTGCTTGACGTAGAGCAGTTTCAAGAATTTCATAGCTCAATCCATCTACCTTAATATCCATTTGAGTAGCAGTAATACCATCGCGAGTACCTGTTACCTTAAAGTCCATATCGCCAAGGTGGTCTTCATCACCAAGTATATCGCTCAATACAGCAAAATTAGTACCTTTGTTTTCAGAGATAAGACCCATTGCAATACCCGATACAGGTTTTTTCATAGGCACACCAGCATCCATAAGAGCCAATGTTCCTGCACATACAGTAGCCATTGACGAAGAACCGTTAGATTCTAAAATGTCAGATACGATACGTACTACGTAAGGGTAATTGTCTGGCAACATTGGTTTGATAGCGCGGAATGCAAGGTTTCCGTGACCCACTTCGCGACGACCAACACCACGAGAAGGACGAGCCTCTCCAGTAGAGAATGGTGGGAAGTTGTAGTGCAACAAGAAACGTTCTTTACCCGAAATTAGAGCCTCATCAACCAATTTTTCATCCATTTTAGTACCAAGAGTAACAGTACTTAATGATTGAGTTTCGCCACGAGTAAACACAGCCGAACCGTGAGGTCCTGGAAGATAACCGACTTCTGACCAGATAGGGCGGATTTCAGTTGTTTTACGACCATCAAGGCGTTTGCCTTCGTCGAGGATTGAGCGGCGCATAGCCTCTTTTTCCACATCGTGGTAATATCTGCCGATAAGAGCACCTTTTTCAGCTAATTCCTCTTCGCTGAAAGTAGATTTATACTCCTCTAATACCGCTTTGAAGTTTGCAGCGCGTAGATGTTTATCAGCGTTGCAAGCAGTAGCGTGAACGTATACTTTGTCGTAAGTTTTTTCGCGCACATCTTTGCGAAGATCCTCATCGTTCACTTCGTGGCAATATTCGCGTTTAGTGGTCTTGCCAGCAGCCTCCATCATTTCGATTTGAGCTTGGCAGTGTACTTTGATTGCTTCGTGAGCCACTTTCATAGCCTCTAACAAATCGTTTTCAGACACCTCTTTCATCTCACCCTCAACCATCATAATATTCTCCATAGTAGCTGCTACCATAATTTCCATATCTGCCTCTTTAAGAGCAGCAAAAGTAGGGTTGATAACAAACTCGCCATTGATACGTGCAACACGTACTTCAGAAATTGGTCCGTGGAATGGTATGTCAGATACTGCAAGCGCAGCAGATGCAGCTAAACCAGCAAGAGCATCAGGCATATCCTCACCATCTGATGAGTATAATGTTACATTAACAAAAGTTTCAGCGTGAAAATCATCTGGGAATAGTGGACGTAATGCGCGGTCAACTAAACGAGAAACAAGTATTTCATAATCACTTGCACGACCTTCTCTGCGTGTAAATCCACCTGGCACACGTCCGTTTGAAGCAAATTTTTCTTTGTAATCCACAGAAAGTGGCATAAAATCAGTGCCTGGATTTGCATCCTGAGCACTACATACTGTAGCCAACAACATAGTGTTTCCCATTGTCAGCATCACTGCACCGTCAGCCTGTTTTGCTAACTTACCCGTCTCTAGGGTAATGGTGCGTCCATCGCCGAGTGCGATGGTTTTTGTAACTACATTCATAAAATCGTAATTAAATTTTTTATATATTCTCGAAAATTATCGCAAAGATACAACTTTTTTCTCATTCTATCACTATATATAAGGTGAAATTTCTACTTACAGTTTAAAAGATGATTTTTGGTGAAGTAAAATAGTATCGTTATTTACAACTAATTTCTTAAATTTAAGAATATTTGATGCACATATTTTTTTGCAAAATCGCATATTTTGGCAAAAATGTGCCGTTAAGAATATGCAATTATATCAGCAAAAGTGGATTTTAACGTTATTTATTTACGATTTTCATATAGCTAAACAGTTACAACTCAATTGAATAAGTAAGAAGATAAGTGTTAAATAGTTGTTTTTCTTACAAATTTACTCTATTGTCGAAAAATATGTTTTAGAATAGTTTATTTTTTTCTTGCTATATAGAAAAAAAATTGTTACTTTGCATCCGAAGTCAAACAGAGACTTCAACTAAAGAAGCTTAATCTTTTTTACCTTAAAAGAAACTAATACTAGAAATTACCTTATTGAGAGGGATCCTTTGTGAAAAGGGTCTCTTTTTTTATCTTTTAATAATAGTTAAGGGGACTTGAAAAACTCCTTTAAAATAAATTTGGTAATTCAAAAAATAATTATTACATTTGTGCACTCAAAAATAATTATAAATAAAGGGACTAAAATATGCAAAAGAGAGTGATAGAAGTTGCGGTTGGTGTATATGATTACAACGAATTGTCGGAGAGAGATAAGCAACTTGTTGATGCAGCCAAAGAAACGACAACAAGGTCGTATGCTCCATATTCTCGATTTAATGTTGCCGCTGCGATTATGTTAGATAATGGCGAGATAGTGGTTGGCACAAATCAAGAAAACTCGGCTTATCCGTCGGGTTTATGTGCTGAAAGAGTTGCTATGTTTTATGCAAATTCTAAATATCCAGAAGCATCTCCTATAGCATTGGCAATTGCCACATTTGCGCAAGGCGAATTTTTGGCTGAGCCTATCACCCCGTGTGGGGCTTGTCGTCAAGTGCTACTTGAGAGTGAAGATAGATATGGTAAACCGATTGAGGTGCTGATGTATGGCACAAATCATATTTATCAGATTGCTTCGGTAAAAGATTTACTCCCTTTATGCTTTGATAAATCGTCGCTAAAGTAACGAAATTGAACCTGACAATAGAAATTACAGCAGAATACTAAATATTAAATCTATATGAAAACAAAAAAAGAAAAACTGACCCTAGAATTTGTTTTTAACCGTGGGTCGCAAAGTGTTTTTTGGAAATCTATATCCACCCCTAATGGATTGCAGGAGTGGTTTGCCGACAGTGTAACACTAGAGGGTAAAAGATGGATTTTCAGATGGAATGATACAATCCAAGTAGCACAATATCTAGCGTCTGTTCAAAATAAATATGTAAAATACCGATGGGAAGATGAAGACGATGATACATATTTCGAGTTTAGAATTAACACAGACCCTGTTACAGCTACAATTTCGCTTGTTATTACCGATTTTGCCGAGGCAGATGAGGTGGAGAGTGTAAAATCGTTGTGGGAGAAACAGGTAGATGATCTGCTCAGACATATAGGACTATAGGGGACATCTAAAAACTCCCCGATTAAAAAATTAAATTAATAATATGAGACTCTAAACAGTTCTTTTGCAATATTTTTGATCCTTATTAGCCTATTTTACCTCTTATATCACTCATTTAGCCCGCTAAACTCGCGATATGCTAGTCAAAATAGTTCTAATAATTTTTCAAAAATTTCTACAAAGCAGTTTATAGAAGTCCCCTATATTTTATATATTACTAGATTATAAATTGTGTTGGTAAAAGAAAATCGCCCAAGATGAGTGTTATCTCTCCTGAGCGATTTACTATAAGGGAGTTATAAAGTCTCCTATAATTATTGCATAAAATATTATTCGCCAGCAATAACAAAATTAACTGTTACACTCACCTCTTCATCTCCATTAGAGAATACAAATACAGATGTAGCTATTGCCTCTACTGACAGATAATCATCTGGAATAGAAAGTTTAAACTCAAAATTTTCCGAACCTCCAGGAGATGTTGCACCAGTAGTTGCAGACCAAACCTCTGTAGTTTCACCATTACTAGGCACACAAGAGATACCGATACAACCTTCCATTGTATATGTGTCAAGATCAAATTGACGAGTCTCTGTGATAGTTAAATCTCTCTCTGATTTATCATCATTATACATTGTACCACCAAAGTGCATTGTGTTAAAAGCATCTATCTCTGTAACAGTTATCACATCGCCATCTTCTAGCTCTTCACCATCATACTCTACAGCAAACACTGATTCTGTATCTGGTGTTGGATCTGTATTTGGATCTTCTTCTGGATCTTCACAAGATGCAAATCCTACTACAACTGCAAGGGCTAAAGCTGCCATTGCAAATTTTCTTAAATTTTTCATTTTAATATTGTTTTTATTGTTAGTATTGTTAGTATTGTTAGTAATTTTAGTATTGTTAGTATTCTAAATCACGTAAATATCAAAACATTCATTCATCTTATTTGAGTTTCACCTCTGCTGCTTGTACCACCTCTTTAGTATCGGTATTAATCAATACGGCAACCACAGTACAGTTGTCAGCAACGTAACCATCTGCTGCATCGAATGTATAGTTATATGATTTATTATATTCTCCACTCAATACACCCAACTCATCACCCCATATATCATTTATACATGCACGAAGCACATGGTTATGCTCATAATCCATAATATAACCACCCTCGGCAGATGACCAAGCCTGCGGTCCGACCATACCAGACTCTAGCAACCACAACTGCAACGATACTCCGTAAGTAAGTGTAGACTCAGGTGTTAATGTAACATCTAATGTATAGACGCTATCTGCGCTCATAGTTTTTTGAATATCAACATAACAATCTGGAGCATTTACATATTCTGAGATAAATGATGCTGTCCATTGTGGATACAGTTGAAAATAATCACCAGAAGATTTTTTTGAATTAATCACACCTGCAGGCAGTGCTGTAGAAGACGAACCACCATAAAACGACAGATAATCGGCTGCATCTTGCGAACGCAAATCGAGTGCTTCACCTTTAGGCTCTGTAAAACCGTGACCCATTGGGTGCATCGCTACTACCACAACTCCTTCGCCGAACTCATCCATCAATGACTCTGTTACCGTAGCAGCATCGGGACAATTGACACAATACCAACCAGTAAAATCTATCAGCAACACTGTACGATCTGATTCTGGTATCTCCACCTCTATAAAGCGATCATCTTCGCTTATAACATCGCAAGCCGAAAATGAGGCAAGCAATAAAAATAGTATAAATATATTTCTTAATTTCATCATTATCAGAGGTTAGAAGTTAACAAAATATGATATCGACATACCTTTTGATGCAGGCACATATCTACATACACCACCCGAGCAGTTGTATCCTGCACGTGTACGACCGTATGACAATTGCACTCGGTGTGCACCCTCAGTATATGCCGCAGCTACTTTATAATAGTGTTGATTAGTTGTGCCAACATTGTACATATCAGATAGTTCAATCAATACTTTCTTATATAGCGAAATCTCATATAATCCATAAGCCCAATCGCCTAAATCTTGTGCTGTGTGCAAATATTGCAACTCCGCACGCATACCTATATTGCTTGAGTGTTTGTATTTACCCTCGAATATAAATATATTAGAATTAACGATATCGCCGTTAGTTCCGTGACCCTCAATTACTTTTTGGTTGTATTGTTGATACATATACATTGCAGTAAACGAGAATGTTTTACTCAATTTTTTCGACACCTCGAGGTGTGCATCGAGATAATAGGTCTCATCGCCATGACCGAAAAGTGATGTTGTATAACCGTTTGTGCCTTGATATGAGCCATTAACCATAGTAACACCAGTAGTATCTAATCCACACACATATGTTATGTTAGCACGAATGTTAGTGCCATATTTACCACCTAGAGTAGTTTTGCGTTTGAATGTATATCGTGCCTCTGCTTGATATGCCCACTCGCCTTGAGTTTGTGTTGCATATGGATAAAGAGCAGCAAGCGCATAAGTGTGAGTCATCGAAAATGCAGGCATATGATTGATAAAACCACTAGTACCAGAACCAGTGCGGTCTGCACGATACGACATATTATCAGAGCGTTTTGCCTGAACAATAAAACTCATACCCCTCTCAGCATAAGTCAAAGAGAGCAAAGTTGCATTACCTGGTTTGTAGATATATCCATTGTCGTTGCTCGGGTCGTTTGCTTTATATGCATACTCAGCAAGCGCATTCCAACCCCCTTTTTGAAAACGAACTCTCACATCGGCAGAACCGACATATTCTGGCAAGTTTAATCTGTATAATGCAGATGGTTGAATCACCTCGTCTGGGTCGTATTTACTCACATACGAACCACCTAGCATAAGGCGATAATCTTTCTCTTGCATCGCAGGAAACCACTCGTCAATATTCAACTCAAGATCTCCACCCATCACAGCACCTTGTGTATAATCAAAGCCGTAGTAGTTATCAGAGTTGAAATTGAAGTAGTTACGTTGCATACCTGCCAACCCTTTTAGGCGAATACCTTTGTATGGCTCAAGCACTAAACGCGCACCACGCAACGAGTTGTCGATACCTAACGGACGATCTTCGTATGAGCGGAAAATCAATCCCGAACCAAATTGGTCGTAGATATCACCAACGGTAATTTCGAACCATTTATATTTACCTGTTACAAATACATTTGTAAGTCCACTACCCGCAAAAGCATCTTCAAATCCTGGCAACGGAGTATCCATTATCTCCATACGCGCACCAGCAGTAATGTATTTACTTGTAAGCTGTAAATTTATATAGGTGTTGCTCAAGAAATCGCCAGCATAATCGGTTGCACCAATCACACTATCTACTTGAGGAATCATCATCTCCGTTTGGAGACTACCACGCAACGTTACTTTATTATCATCCTGCGCCAATAAATTCAAAGGCGAAAGAAGCACAATAGCCATAACGCACGCCAAAAGTACTCTTTTCTGCATTTATGTAAAATGTTTAATGTAAACTAAAGGGGACTTCTAAAAACTCCCCGATGGATAAATTAATTATTATTTAGCTACTTCGCGTACTTTTTCGATAAGCTCTTCTTCTGCACCATCAGTGTAACCTGTGTGAGAATAAACTATTTTACCTGAACCGTCAAAAACAAAAGTTGCAGGGATATTTGATACATTCATAGCGCGTTTGAAGTCGCTATTTGGGTCAATCAATACATCATATTCCCAACCTTTTCCGTAAACTAATGGTTTTACTTTATCTACATTTTGACCTTGGTCAATTGATACGATAATCACTTTTACACCAGTCTCCTCTTCCCAATCTGCAATCTGTTCGTTGATAGCATCAAGCTCGCGTTGGCATGGTTTGCACCAAGTAGCAAAGAAGCTAAGAATAAATGGGTTACCATCGTTTGACAATGTAGATGTATCTACAGTTTTACCATCGATATCTTTTAATGAAACAGATGGAATTTGAGCAAAACACCCTGCTGATAAAATAAGCACAAGTGCTAATAGAATTGATTTTTTCATAAATATTTATTTTTTTAATTTCTTGACATTCTTAAATTTCACCTTAAAAGCAAGCTCTTAGTTATTTTTAGAAGTCCTCTCTAATTTTAAAGGTACAAAGATAATACAAATTTTATAGTTAATCAAATGTTTGTATAGCAATTACACTATACAGCGCCCAACTGCCTGAGCAATAGGACTCAATGTTGCATACATTTCTCTAAATTGGTCGTGATTAAGCTGCTGCGAAGCATCACTAAGTGCCACTTTTGGGTTTGGGTGAGTCTCGATTAGCAACCCATCTACCCCCATCGCTACACAGGCTCTTGCCAAATCAGGCACTCCATAATCGTAACCCATAGCATGACTAGGGTCAAGTATAATCGGCAGATTAGTATGTTTTTTCAACCACGCAACGCCACACAAATCGAGTGTAAAACGGGTGTAAGGCTCAAAAGCTCTAATACCTCTCTCACAAAGGATTACCTTTTCGTTGCCTTGCGACAAAATAAAATCGGCACAATTTACAAACTCTTGCAATGTAGTACCAAAACCGCGTTTGAGGATAACAGTTTTATCACACTGTCCAGCAGCGGTTAACAGTCCGTGATCGTACATACTTTTTGCGCCAATCTGCACAAAATCAGCATATTCAATCACCTGCTCTACATGCGTTGCATCACGCACCTCAGTGGCAATTTTTAGTCCATACTTCTCTCGCATCTTTGCCAATAGTTGCAACCCCTCAAGTCCTAACCCCCTAAATGTATAAGGTGAGGTGCGAGGTTTGAAACTACCTGCACGAAGCACTTTCACACCCAACGAAGTGAGCATCTTACAACTCATCTCTATCTGCTCCTCACTCTCTACAGAACAGGGACCACCCATCATTATAGTATTCTTACAGTCGCCACCGATGTAAGTATCCCCTATCTCTATTTTTTGTATCTCCGAACGATACTCTTTGCTCGACAATTGCATATCCGAATTCATTACCCAAAACTCTGGCGAGTATGGTTTTAACACCTCTGGCAACTCCTTCACAGCACTTGCCGTTACCAGTGCGTAATAATCCGATTTTTCTACTACAATCGCTTTTGATTGGTGAGCTAATTTCTCAATTTGCTCACGCGATAATTTTTTATCTAAATGAATAATCATATTAAATCTCTAAATTATAGGGACTTCTAAAAACTACTTTACTGTCCCATCTATTTTTACTCAGGGAGATTTTTAATAATCCCCTATATTTCGCTGCGTATTAGGTTATAGAAATTCACCACTCCAACAGGAGCACCGTCTGCATCTATAACAGGTACGAAATTTACAATAAAATCTTGTTTTTCTATAGCTTTAAACATCTGACTAATAGAGGTATCCGACGATAACACAAAGGGGTTAGTATTGACAAAATCCTCAACTCGCACACTTGCAAAATCGGCTGATTTAGCTAAAAATGCTCTGCGCACATCTGCATTAGATGCCAGCCCGGCAATTTTACCATCAGCCCCTTTGAATATCACATACCCCATTTTATAATTCTCAATAGTGGCAAGAATATCTGTAACTGTACATTCGTCAATACTCAACAACGGTATCTCATCATTCATAAAATCCCCTATCAAATATCTCGACTCCACATTATTCACTCTCAAATCAAGCAATGCTTTACCTGCCGAGAGATTATTTGCTAAAAACGAGCCACATACCACGCTTGATACGCCCATATTACGCAAAATAAATGCCACTTCGCCATTCACGCCACCATCTACAAATATTTTTTTGTTTTGATATCTGTTGCGAAACGATCTAATACGCTGAAAATTAACCTTATCAAATTTACCTCCACTCTCACCTGGCACCGTTGTCATAAACAACACAAAATCAAAGTTACGATATTGCTCAAAAACATCGATCGGTGTATTCGAACACATCCCCAACCCCCATTTTGTTACACCATTATCGGGCACTTCTATTGGGTGAGATTTAATATTTTCATATTGAAACTGCACATATTCAACGCCATACTGCTCAATCTTCTCGAAATATTTTTCGGGAGTCGACGAGATAATATGCAAATCAATCGGTGTATTTGATATGCTACGTATTGCAGCAATATCATCAAAGACGCTCATATCATCTTTGCAGTCGATATGAAAACTATCTATATACAACTGATCGAGAGACTTAATCACCTCTTCGCGCGGTGAGCTATCATTATATGCGTAAATAGACGCAGATATCTTCATTTATGAAAATTTAAATTTATTTTTTCTCTACAACAGGTAGATATGTATTCACGTTATCGATTTCATAAACAGCAGCTCCACCTTTTTTATTCTCAGGTATAAACGAGTTGAACACTGGGAACATTGGTTTTTCTGGAATGTAATTTGAACATCTAAACACCTCAAGGTTATTGATATACCAAATAACATCATTATCTTTTATCTCTACCGAATAGATATAAAACTCACGTGGATTTAATCCAGTAATTTTTGTAGATGTATATTTTTTCTCAAATTTTGAGTTCCAATAGATACCCACTTCAATCTCTTTGCCATTGCAACGGCACACGTTTATATGAGGAGTTTTGGTACCATCTGTCAACCAGAAAGCGTGTGACACATCACCGCTACCAGTAAATCTTAATTTAGCACTAAACACACCTCGTCTTTGGCAAGCAACCTTATGACCGTTGATTACATCACTAGAATAATCAAAAGTGTGTTGCACAAAACCTCTCTCTGGGTGCCATACAATTGCATCGGTTTTTCCCTCTTTGGTAATGATATTCAAGCGACCATTAACCACTGCCACATTATTTCCGCAAGTGTTTGCCTGTTTTTCGTTTAAGAAAGAGTGTTTGCCCACAAGAGCATCATTGTCGTAACAGAAACCATACTCCCAACTTGTAGTTGGCAAAATATTGCCATCAAAACCCTCTTTGAAAGCTAACTCATAAGCCTTAATATTGGCAAATTTATCATCTTTTTGGCTCAAATAGAATTTGATATCATCGTTTTCAGCTAATGTAAAATATCTATTTTCCAAAGCAGCCTCTTTTGTATTATCCCAACGTTTAGCATCAGCCCAAAATTCATTGCTTTTCTTAAACTCTGGAGTACTAACTTTCTCTTTTAGTTCAAGATACTCTTTGAGCATATATGAATCGTGGAAACGCACATATGTCTTATACTCTTTTGATTTTTCAAACTTCTTAAGACGAGTTAGTTCTGGCGATTTTTTCACCTCTTTTGGGTCACCTAGTAATACAAAATCTGCATTTTTTTCAAAATCTTGATACTCTCTCAACTCTTTGCTATCACACACTCTGAAATACATTTGAAGAGCAGCGTTGCCATCCAACTTCCTCATCTTCTTCATATCTCTGTACTCCTCTGTATCTTTGTACTTGCGAGATTTGAGCATTCTTTTGTTCTCTTTAAAATCAGCAGATTTTACCTGCTCATAAAGTTCTGCATATTCCGCCAACTCTTTAGATGCATGCACTGCATTGTAACGCTTAAACTCAGCTATTAAGGTCTTGTGTTCAGCCTCAAATTTTGCTGTAGGAGTTAATCCTCCAAAGGTTTTTTTCCAAAAAAGATTCATAAGATTAATTTTATTA
This sequence comes from bacterium, assembly GCA_044433285.1. Classification (GTDB taxonomy): domain Bacteria; phylum Bacteroidota; class Bacteroidia; order Bacteroidales; family Paludibacteraceae; genus Aphodosoma. The sequence goes on from JAWXTU010000043.1 coordinate 12,277, forward strand.
TTTTGTTTATTTATTTTCAATTGTTTCAATCATAGAAAATATCTCATCGATACTATTTACTATCTTCAATCGGGCAGCATTGCTAACATTATATGCCAAATTATCCTTTTTCATACGCTCAATCTGCATTATTAACCCCTCCCAATAGTTGTCTGGGTTATACAATATGGTGGGTTTGTCGTGTTCATTGACCATACAAGCCGACGTAACATCAAAAAATTCATCGAGTGTGCCAAATCCGCCAGGCAATACAACAAACAGATCTGAATATTCTGTCATCATCGCCTTACGTTCCGACATCGACTCCACTTTAAATAGCTGCGTTGGCAAATCGCTTGTGCGCCCACGCTCGATAATCGTATCGGGTATAACTCCCAAAATATCACCCTCCAACTCGCTAGCCCCAAGAGCCACAGCCTGCATCAATCCGCCAGTTGCACCACCATAAACAAGTGTATGCCCATTTTGAGCAATCCAATTGCCAAGTTGCTTTGCCTGAATACGATACTCCTCTTTTACAGAATCAGAAGAGGCACAAAAAACAGATATATTCATAATTTTATTTTTTGAGAGTTTCTAGAACTCCTTATTTTTTAGCTCGCTTTTTAATTGGTTTTATTTTTTAGCTCGAGGCGTTTTTTGTTTGAGAAATTTCTAGAACCTCTTGTTTTAGCTCGGGTCGTTTTTAGATTTTCGCTTAAATCTCGCCAGCCATAATTTTAGCGTGCATATTTGCCGCTGCCTTACGTCCATCTCCCATTGCAAGAATTACAGTAGCACCGCCACGCACAATATCGCCACCTGCAAAGAGATTAGGAATTGAGCTTTGCAATGTTGCATCTTCCACTACAATAGTGCCCCATTTGCTCACATCTAACCCCTCTACCGAATTTGGTATCAATGGATTAGGCGACACACCCACACTCACAATAACTTCATCTACATCAATAATCTCTATAGCACCATCGATAGGTTCTGGACGTCTGCGACCCGATGCATCTGGCTCACCAAGCGCCATCTTCTGCAAGCGCATCTGTTTCACCTTACCGCTGCCATCGCTCAAATACTCTATCGGATTATGCAGCGTCATAAACTCCACACCCTCCTCTTTTGCATGTTTCACCTCTTCAATACGAGCTGGCATCTCCTCCTCTGAACGACGATAAATAATCATAGCACGCTCAGCACCAAGGCGTTTCGCCGTACGCACCGAGTCCATTGCAGTATTACCACCACCAATCACCGCCACACTTCTACCGCGCAACACAGGGGTATCATGCCCTGGTATAGCAGCTCCCATTAGGTTTACACGAGTCAAATACTCGTTAGAACTCATCACACCAATCAAATTCTCACCCGGTATATTCATAAAGTTAGGCAACCCTGCTCCACTTGCCACAAAGAGAGCACGATAACCCTCCTCTTCTAAATCGGCAACCGAGATAGTTTTACCCACGATACAGTTTTTCAAGAACTTAACACCCATCTTTTCGAGGTTTTCTACCTCTACATCAACCACTGCATTTGGCAAACGGAATTCAGGGATACCATATTTAAGCACGCCACCAATCTCGTTAAACGCTTCAAAAACAGTTACATCATATCCTAACTTCACCATATCGCCTGCGAACGACAATCCGCAAGGACCAGAACCAACAACGGCAATTTTAATACCCAACGGCTCCGCCACCTCTGGCACACTAGATGCACCGCTTTCGCGCTCATAATCAGCTGCAAATCTCTCTAAATAACCGATTGCTACCGACTCTTTTTTGCCTTTTAGATGCACACATTTACTTTCGCACTGACGCTCTTGCGGACAAACACGACCACACACAGCAGGCAAAGCCGATGTCTGTTTCAACACCTTAGCAGCCTCAAGTATCTCGCCACGCTCAATATTTTTAACAAACGAAGGGATATCAATACCCACAGGGCACCCCTGCATACACGACGGAGTAGGACAATCCAAACATCTTTTTGCCTCTAACACAGCTTGTTCCAGAGTTAAACCTTGATTTACTTCCTCTGAATTATGACTACGATACTCACCATCAAGCTCATTCATCACCACTCGCTTGATAGCCATTCTATCTTTTGGTTTCATCGCCTGACGGAGTTCCACACGCCAAGCACTATCTCTATTGCACATATTTTATTGTAGGGGAGTTCTAAAAACTGCTTTGCAGATATTTTTTATTTCCCATTTTATTAGTTTAATTTTTTATTCGGGTGTTTTTAGCTGTTCCTCTTTTAGTATTTTTATTCTGGAGTTTTTAGCAGCCTCCCTTTAGTAATTTTATTCAGGGGTTTTAACAGTCCCTATTAGCAATGGGAGATTTTTGAAGTCCCCCTTTTAGTAGTGGGAATTATTAACAGCCCCCTTTAGTAGTATTTTTTTGGTAATGCGAAGTTTTAAAAGCTCTCTTTATATTTTCTTCATCTTAAACTTTCTTCATCGCCTCGCCCTCTTGGTCGCGATAAGCAGACAAACGCATCATCATCTCGTCGAAATTCACCTTGTGTGCATCGAATTCTGGACCATCTACACAGACAAATTTAGTAACGCCATCTATCGTTACACGACAAGCACCACACATACCAGTGCCATCTACCATGATAGTATTCAGCGATGCCACTGTAGGAATTTCATATTTTTTAGTGAGCAAACTCACAAATTTCATCATAATTGCAGGACCAATCGTAACACAGAAATCAACCTTTTCACGATTAATCACCTCCTCGACACCAGTAGTTACCAGCCCCTGTTTTCCATAAGAACCATCATCGGTCATCACCACCACCTCGTCGCTATATTTAGCCACTTCATCTTCGAGGATAATCAAATCTTTTGACCTACCAGCCAAGACAGAAATCACACGGTTGCCAGCCTCTTTCATCGCCTTAATAATTGGCAACATAGGTGCAACACCCACACCACCAGCGGCACACACCACGGTGCCAAACTTCTCTATATGAGTAGCTCTACCAAGTGGACCCACCACTGCATCTATCTCATCACCAATATTTAGTGCGCACAATTTACGCGACGTAGCACCAATAGTCTGCACCACCAAAGTGATAGTGCCACGAGCCACATCGGCATCTGCAATAGTGAGCGGAATGCGTTCACCATTTTTAGTTACGGATACTATCACAAAGTGCCCTGCACGACGTGATTTGGCAATGAGTGGAGCTTCAATTTCGAGCTTTACTACATTAGCCGAGAAGTGTTTTTTATCAACAATTTTAGCCATTGATTTTTTCAAGTTATTATACCGTGCAAATTTACAAAAAGTTTCTGACTTACACCGTATCTTTTATAATTTATTTTTGTTTAATTTTACTACACAAAAAAAAGAGAGACAACCTATACTAGTTACCTCTCTCTTTTTAGTGACTCCAACAGGATTCAAACCTGTAACCTTCGCATCCGTAGTGCGATGCTCTATTCAGTTGAGCCATGGAGCCATTTTGTTACGCATAGACTTATCGTCATTTGCGTTTGCAAAGGTACAACATTTTTGCATACCCACCAAACTTTCTCCCTATTTTTTATGTTAAAAAAACTCAATCCGCTAATAATCAAAGTTTAGCGCAGTCGCAAAACTGACTATTTGCGATGCAAAACAGGGTTTAATCTATAAGAAAACCACCTCTAAAGCAGGAGTTTGCATCTCTTTATCTAGCGGAAAAATCGGACGAACCACTCTTTTGTATGGTTTTTTGTGAATAATTATATAATATCTCTGAATTGTCGCGACAGCGTCACGACAATTCATTTATCACCTAATCGAGATAAATTTCTATGATTGGTTTAATCTTTATTTCTTTTGTTGAATAAATCCGTTTTGGTAGGGTATTTTTGGCGAGTTCGTTTAAAGTTCGTTTAAAGTTCGTTTAAAAATATCTAAGTAAACGAAGTAGCGACTAGATCTATCTATCAGAAAAACAGTGATTTAAAACAATACATGGCATAAAAAACACTAAAAGTTCGTTTAAAGTTCGTTTAAAGTTCGTTTAAAATCCACAGTTTACCCTCATTTGATTTTATTCTTCCTTCTTTTCTTAATGTCGTTAATAGATTTCTAACTTTATTGTATTTTTGTTTTTCATTTAAAACCTCTGGAAATTTGTCTATTAACAGTTTATCTACTTCTACACGACTCATTTGTCCGTAGTTTTTAATTGCTTCTAAAATAAAATCTTTATAATAAGTATCATTAAATCCCTTATTCCTAGTATATTCAACTTTCTTATCTATTGAATCAGCAAGAGATCTAGCCAAAAATATATTTGGTTTACGCCCTTCAATTAATTTCTTTCGTCTCAAATGTTTGATTTCAATATCACTAAGGGATTTCTTAAATAGAACACGATTTAGCATTTCGATCTCAGACAGTGACAATTCCTTATGTTTTGTCAACATAACAGAATAATCCATATCCAAAATCTGACCTATTATTGTTACCTGAACTCTATCTCTTGTTATGTCATAATCAGGCATTGGGAATAATCTTTCCAATTGCTTTCCAAACATTTTACGAATGCCACTGCCAATAGTATCAACCATATTTAATTCCACCATTGCTGTTACAAGGAAATCATTACGATACTCTTCTTCTGGTGCATCAGACACTAAAACTGATTGGATATCATTTGGGATAAAACCACCTTTGTTTGAAAAAACTAACCTATCATCATATTCTACAACATTTATTCTTCCACTTAATTTATAATCTTGATGCGCAATAGCATTATTAATTGCCTCACGAATTACATATGGATCATACGTATCTAACTCTTCAGGAAAAAGAGTCTGAAAATATGGATTTATATATCTATATTTTAAATTTCTGATTTTATTATATATCTCATCAACAGCAAGAATAAATGGACAACTTTTTATCATATAGTCTCGTTCAGCACCTAGCGAATCCTTTAAGACCCATCTGATTTTAGCGACAGTAGGAGACAACAAAACCTCGCTATCTTCCTTGCCTAAAAGAACAATTGCAGTATTTGTAATCTTACCCTTACGAGTTACTCTTGCCTTATTCAAGAACGTTATATCACTCCAACCCTCCATTTCACTAATTTTCTCGGGATGCTTTTTCGCATAATTTTCTCTTGCTCTAAATATTGCTTGCGGATCAAGATCTTCAATTGTTGCATCCTCAATTACAAGAGAAGACCAATCTTCCGTAATTTTTTGATTCCTAATTCTATCAATTTTAGAATCAGAGAGAGGTGCTAAACTTTCTCCATTACGAGCATATCGCACACCTTTCCAAGAAATAGGTGTTCCTTTTGGCGATGGCAAAATTTGAAACATCAACACACGTTTATTATCTTTTTCAACTTGATAAATTTCAAAAAAAGTGTGCTTATCTGTAGTATGTTGAGATAAATCCTGTTTCAATCTATTTAAACTCACAGCGCTATTCTTATATAAACTTCCAATAGCCAAATGGGTTCTATCATCAATCCCAAACACTAGCCACGCAGAATCAACACCACGCAAATTAGCTTCATTACTTAGTCGACCCTTAAAAATAAGAAAATACGATTAGTATTTTTAAAGTTTACAATTTATCCGATAGCAAAATTCTTGTTGTCGGATATTTTCGTCAAAAAAGGTATAATAAACACC
>JAWXTU010000044.1:0-17896 GCA_044433285.1 bacterium
TACTAATAATCAATCGCAATTGTCATATAGACAAGGGCTGCTTTTGATTTTGTCTTAATTTTATTATTAACCTGCAAGTGTCTGATTATCAACATTTGCATAATTTATTTTCGTATGAAACAAGACATTACTATTGAATATTTAATAAAATCAGCAAAAGCTTTCTGCGAACATGAAAGCAAGACAGATAGACCTGAGTTATATGGCATTACAGATGGAAAAGCTATAGGCACTTTTGTCGAACATCTATTTCAAGAATATCTAAATCTTAAATATAATTTATCTGTAGGTTCATCTGCAAAAGGACTTGATTTACCATCCTTAAATACAGATATCAAGGTAACATCTATTAAACAACCACAATCAAGCTGCCCATTTAGTGATAGTAAACAAAAGATTTTTGGATTAGGATATAATCTAATACTTTTCGTGTACGAAAAAAGTGATAATCATACAAATAAATGCGGGAGATTAAATTACGTCTCATGTGTATTTATTCATAAAAAAAGAACGGCAGACTACCAAACAACATCTGGACTATTAGAAATTTTAAGAAACAATGGGAACGTAGATGATATATATGCATTTTTAAATGACCGACATATACCAGGAGATGATGTAACATTGATAAACCTTGCCCATAATATTATCAATAATCCGCCTTTAGTTGGGTATATTACAATTTCAAATGCTTTACAATGGAGATTACAATATAACCGTATAGTCAATCTAACAGAACCAATAGATGGAATATCAACCATAATCAGATATGAGACTAAATAAAGTTGAATTTGGTGATTGGCAAACAAATTATGAATTTGCCAAAAGAGTTTGCCTCCTTTTAAAAAAAAGAGGAGTAAATCCTTTGACCCTTATTGAGCCCACCTGCGGAATAGGTAATTTTATATTCGCCGCACTTGATGTTTTTGATAATATTAAAACTGTTTACGCTATTGAGATTAACAGTCAATATGTTTCTCAACTTATTAAATCATCAAAAAAATATAAAGATGTCAATTTTGTTATTATCAAGGATGACATTTTCACTTACGACTTATCTACAATAAATATAGAAGGTGAACTTTTAATACTTGGCAATCCGCCTTGGGTAACAAACAGTGTCCTATCTTCATTAAATTCAAGCAACCTCCCCAAAAAATACAATATAAACAAAGTTAATGGAATAGATTCTATTACTGGTAAAAGTAATTTTGATATTGCAGAATCTATATTAATAAAATTAATATCAAATTTCTCTCATTGCAATGGTCATATTGCATTATTGGTAAAAAATTCTGTTGTAAAAAACATTATTGAACAATTTAACAGCAATAATTTAAACCTTGGTGAATTATCTCAATTTGAGTTCAATGCAACTTTAGAATTTAACGTCTCGGTGTCGGCATCACTATTTTGCGCACAATTTAATCGCAAATACAATAGGTGTTGCAATGTATATGACATATACAGTCTAAAAAAACTACGACAAATAGGGTATTCATCAACAGGTCAAATAGTAGCAAATTTAACTCAATACAATAAATATAAATTTATTGACGGGGTTTGCCAACTAGAGTGGCGCTCAGGCATTAAACACGACTGTGCCAAGGTTATGGAACTTGAAAAGAACGGAAATGCTTTTATTAATGGATACTATAATGAATTAGATATAGAAACAAAATCAGTATTTCCATTAATAAAAAGTTCTGATATTAAATCAGATTACATTAAACAATGTAGAAAGTATATTATAGTTACACAATCCAAACCAAATGAAAACACAAATAATATTAAACTTCACTCACCTAAACTTTATAATTATTTAGAGACCTACTCTAAACAACTAAAAGGACGAAAAAGTAGCATATATAAAAATAAATACAATTTCTCTATTTTTGGCGTAGGCGAATATTCATTTAAACCGTACAAAATAATAATATCATCACTATACAAAAAAAATAGATTCTCCTTAATCTCATCTATTGATGGACAAATAGCAATGATAGACGACACTTGTTATTCTATTGGATTTAACAATAAATTGTTAGCAGAAATTACATTAAAACTATTAAATAGTCCGACTGTACAAGAATTTATATCATCGATATCATTTAAAGATGCCAAAAGAACTGTAACCAAAGATTTATTAATGAGAATAGATTTACAAGAAGTCTTTAACACAAGCACATACCAAAACTTAGAAATAACAAAAGAAGAATACCTAATATACCACAATTGGATAAACAACGTTAATATTGTCAAAAATGCTCCTTCTCATAATATATCCAAACAACTCTGCTTATTTTAATCTGAATTAATTTCGCAAATAAAGTACAACTGGTAACCGACCTACTAAAGGCATGCAAAGAACAACTCACATCGGTAGAGGATAAGGTAAATTCTATACTAGAAATCGAAAAATAGTGCAGTTTAAAAGACCAAAAACTGCGAAATAGTGCACTTTAGAAGTCCAAAAACTACAAAATAGTGCACTTTAGAAGTCCAAAAACCGCAAAATAGTGCACTTTGAAAGCCCAAAAACTGCGAAATAGTGCAGTTTGAATGTCAAAAAACTGCGAAATAGTGCAGTTAAATCAAAAAAAAGTAGTATCTTTGCAGCGGAATTAAAAACACACCACTATGAAAACAAATAGATATATACAAGTAGTGTCCGATCAACGCTTAGAAGTTGCAAACTTTAAATTAAACCCCATATGTTATCGCCCAGAAGAGGAACAAATGGAGTTAGATAGTCCGTTGGCACAAATCGTAATCGGGGTGAGACGATGCGGAAAATCCACATTATGCCATACCGTACTAAAAAAGAGTGGACTTAATTATGCGTATGTAAATTTCGACGATGAACGTTTCGCCTCGCTCAATGCAAATGGGCTCAACGATGTGCTGGAGGCTCTTTTTATGGTATATGGCAATTTTACCCACCTATTTTTAGACGAAGTACAAAACATCAAGGGGTGGAACTTATTTGTCAATAGACTACTACGCCAAAATATGCACCTTATAATAACAGGGTCTAATGCAAAGCTGCTTAGTAGCGAATTAAGCACCTATCTCACTGGACGATATAAACAGATAGAGCTATACCCATTCTCATTTACAGAATATTTACAACTCCGAGATATAAACCACCAATCGTTTGCTACCAAGGATATAGCATTTACAAAACAGGCATTTGAGGAGTACATAATGAATGGGGGATTCCCTGAATTACTAAAACTAAAAGATCGCAAAGGGTATATAAAACAACTCCTAGAAAGTATAATAAAAGTAGATATACAACGACGATTTAAAATAAGATACATAGATTCTCTCGTAAAAATAGCAAATTATGCGATAGCCACTTTTGCGCAAGAGATAAACTACAAAGCTATATCAGAGATGTTTGCGTTTGGAAGTCAGCACACGGCTGAGAATTATATAAATTATCTCCGCCAGACTTATCTACTTGTTGGCATAAATAAATTTTCATTCAAAGCAAAAGAGAGGGTGCGCTCTGAAAAGATGTACCTAATAGACCCTGCCCTACTAACACAACAAGATAATAATCTCACGAGCGAAAACATAGGTTGGCGACTAGAGAATGTAGTCTATCTTGAACTATTGCGCCGCAGAAAAGCATCTGAGGCTGATATATATTACTACCGCACTAGCTATGAGGTAGATTTCGTGGTTGCAAAAGGGATAGAAGTTAAAGAGCTGATACAGGTATCGGTAAATGTAGACAATGAAAAGACATTCAAACGAGAATGCGCCGCACTTATAAAAGGTAAAACCGATTTAAGATGCAGCAATCTGACTCTTATAACATATGGTGAGACTCAAGAGCACGAAATAAAAGGGGTAAAAATCAACGAAATAAATATAATAGAGTGGCTGACTAATAAATATTAATCATTAATAGTTATCTTTCTGGTACTATCATCAACTATCTCTATATCAAGGCGCACCACATCATCTGGCAAAAGAGATTCGATACACTCAGGCCACTCCATTAGGCAGATGCGACCGCTATCAAAATAGTCATAAACTCCAAAATCTACAGCCTCTTGCGGACTATTAATTCGATAAAAATCGAAATGATAGATTAAATCATCGGCTCCATCATATTCGTTGATTATCGAAAATGTAGGACTATTAACCTCTTCGGTTACACCCAAACAGCGACAAATTGCCTTTGTCAATGTGGTTTTACCTGCACCCATAGAGCCATAAAATGCAAAATGAGTTTTGCCTTTTGTCGCCTCAATTATTGCTGCCGCTACTGTCGATAAATCATCTAATTTATATATCATTTCCATAGAAGTACCTTTTAAAATTTTGCTGTTGCAAAGATACAAATATTATTTCAAAAAACTTACATATTATCAAAATATTATTACTAACTTTGCACTATAAAAAACTCAAACTAATTATCTAAATATCTATGCTATTCGACTCTATCATTATAGGACCAATAATCAGCCGCCGTTTGGGGCGTTCGCTCGGGGTGAATCTACTACACCAAAAGGCAAAAATATGCTCGTTCGACTGCATCTACTGCGAGTGTGGGTTTAATTTTCAATCGAAAGAGGGGTATCAACCCAAACGCGACGAGGTGTACAAAGCTCTAGAGAATAAGATGATAGAGCTACACGAGGTTGGCGAGGGTATAGATGTGATAACGTTTGCAGGAAATGGAGAACCTACCACTCACAGTCAATTCCCCCAGATTATAGGCGATACTATCGAACTGCGCAACAGATATTTCCCCGATGCGAAAGTATCGGTATTAAGCAATGCTACAATGATTTGGCGCGAGGAGTGGCGCACTGCACTGCTAAAAGTGGATAATAATATTCAAAAACTAGATTCTGCTATCGACCATACAATTACGCTAATTAACCAGCCTCAAAGTAAGAAATTTAATGCTACCGATTTGATAAACGACCTTGCCAAATTCAATGGAGATGTGGTTATACAAACTCTATTTTTGCGTGGCGAATACAACGGAAATATTATCGACAACACTACCGAGGAGGAGGTAAGCGCATGGCTCAATGCGCTGAAAATCATACGACCCAAAGAGGTGATGCTATACTCGCTAGACCGCCCTGCCCCTGCCAAAGGGTTGATAAAGGTAGAGTATGACGAATTGCGCACGATTGCCGACCGAGTGGAGGCTCTTGGCATTAAAACTCAGGTAACGAAATAGGAGACGAAAGAGTATTAAAAATGGCAACTTCAAACAGGAGTACCTGAAAAAACCAGAAAAACAAGGCGATGACCGATGCAGTAAAAACCCTACAAGGCAATAGAATTTTGATAGCTCCTCTAGACTGGGGACTTGGTCACGCTACACGCTGCATACCAATAATCCATACGCTGATAAAAAACAATAAAAAGGTTATAATAGCCGCTTACGGTGCCGGAGCAAATTTGCTACAACAAGAGTTTCCGAAGATAAAAATAATCAAATTTGATGGGGTGCAAATTCGCTATTCTAACAACAAATCGCAGGTGTTTACCCTTCTAAAACAACTACCCAAAACCACTACCCAAATAAAAAAGGAGCATCGAGAGATAAAAAAAATCGTGGCGAAATATAATATCGACACCGTCATTTCAGATAATCGGTTCGGACTCTGGGGCAGTGGAGTTTTCTCAATATATATCACCCATCAACTGATGATTAAATGCCCCTGGTGGTTGAAATTTGCAGAACCACTTGGCTGGCTCATACATCGCTCTATTATAAAGAGATATGATGAATGCTGGATTCCAGATTATGCAGGAAACAATAACTTATCGGGGGATTTATCACACAAATACCCGCTACCGAAAAACGCAAAATTCATTGGTGCGCTATCTCGGTTTGAACCTTTAAACATCGACGAGGATAATGGCAAACAGATACAAAATAATTCTCCTCTTGAAAATGAATGGCAGAAAATAGAGAAAAAAGCCTCTGTAATTGGACTAAAAAAATCATATGAAAATATCATTGTAATTTCGGGTCCTGAACCGCATCGTACAAAGATGGAAGAGTGGGCACTATCTAAATCATCATTGCAGAATAACGAACAAAATAACAACACTCTTATTGTGTGTGGGACACCATACAAAAAGAACTGCATTATAGCAAACACCAACGGCGCAACAACCACTGTAAACCACTTAGATACAGAACTTTTGAGATATTATCTACTCAGTTCAAAAACAATAATTTGCCGTTCTGGATATACAACAATAATGGATCTATACACGCTCGGACTCACCGCCACGCAACTCATACCCACCCCGGGACAGACAGAGCAGGAATATCTATATAAACTGCACAGCAAAAAGCTAAAATAAACTCGACAAAACTGCCCGAGAAAAAACTCATTTTACTGGTTTTAGAATCATCAAACAAAAACTCCTAAACAAAAAAATAAAAATTAATCAATTGCTGCTTTGCTGTTTACTACATTTTTTGTACCTTTGCAGTTTAATAGACAAACATAAACATTATGAAATTAAATATCTACAATACTCTCTCTCGCAAAAAAGAGGAGTTCGAACCAATACACGCACCTAATGTAGGGCTATACGTTTGCGGTCCAACCGTTTACGGAGATGGACACTTAGGTCATGCACGCGCTGCTATCGCCTTTGATGTGGTGTTCCGTTATCTACAACACTATGGTTATAAAGTGCGCTACGTGCGCAACATCACCGATGTAGGACACCTTGAACACGATTCTGACGATGGCGAAGATAAAATCGCAAAAAAAGCTCGTCTCGACCAAGTAGAGCCGATGGAGGTGGTGCAACACTATCTTATTCGCTACCACCAAGCGATGGAGCGACTTAATGTACTTCCGCCTAGCATCGAACCGCATGCATCGGGTCATATCATTGAGCAAATTGAATTTATCAAAAAGATTTTTGACGCAGGATATGCCTATGAGAGTGAGGGCTCTGTATATTTTGATGTGGAGAAATACAATAATGATTTTCATTATGGCAAACTCTCTGGTCGCAATATCGATGAGTTGCTCGAAACAACTCGCAGCCTCGATGGACAGAGTGAAAAACGTCGCTCTATAGATTTTGCATTATGGAAAAAGGCATCACCAGAACATATTATGCACTGGCCCTCTCCATGGAGCGAAGGATTCCCAGGTTGGCACTTAGAGTGCTCTGCTATGGGTACAAAATATTTAGGCGAACAGTTTGATATTCACGGTGGTGGTATGGATTTGATGTTCCCTCACCACGAGTGCGAAATTGCACAATCGTGTGCTGCTCTTGGTCGCGACTCTGTAAAATATTGGATGCATAATAATATGATTACCATCAACGGACAGAAGATGGGTAAATCTTTGGGTAATTTCATCACTCTCGACCAATTTTTCAATGGCGACCACCCTCTTCTCACTCAGCCTTTTGCGCCGATGACTATTCGTTTCTTTATCTTGCAAGCGCATTATCGCTCTACAATCGACTTCTCGTCTGATGCTCTCGTGGCTTCTGAAAAGGGATTAACTCGACTAACTGAGGCATACGAACGTCTGCAAAAACTGCAAGCATCAGACGCTACAACGGTAGAAGTTAGCGGATTACGCCAACGATGCGAGGAGGCTATGTGCGATGATTTCAATACTCCAATTGTCATCTCTCATCTTTTCGATGCGGCAAAAGCTATCAACACTGTAGCAGATGGCAAAGGCACTATTTCTCAAGCGGATTTAACTGAACTAAAAGAGGTATTTGACATCTTTATTTGCAATATTCTCGGGCTTAACCTACAAGCTAAATCAGATAGCAACGAGGCTTACCGTCAAGCAATTGACCTGCTTCTACAACTGCGCTTAGAGGCAAAACAAAACAAAGACTGGGCTACTAGCGACAAAATTCGTAACGAACTCACCGCTATGGGATTCTCTATTAAAGATACAAAAGATGGCGTGGAGTGGTCGCTGTAACAAATAATTAGCACCTATCAAATATGAATAAATATTTAAAATACAGCATTGAGTATGCAAACCAACGTTCGTATTTAGATGATCTATTTAGAATTTACCCTACTATTCCAGAAGGGATTAGAGATATTGACCCCTCTAAATGGGAAAAAGTAGAATATAATTTTAACATAAAAGATAATGCAAATCTTATAAAAAACCTACTTGAATTAGATCTTTTTCCTATCAAAGACAGCTATATCGCATATTTAAAACGAGATAATGAGGCTATTATTCGCAATCCAAATACAATCAATCGCATAGCAGGCAGACTTTATGAGTTAGGTTTAAATAAAATATTTGAAAATTGCTCGGAACCAAAAGAGACGAACAGACAAATTGGTCCAATGTTTAAAAATTGGCTAAATAGTGGAGCATTGGGTATAATACCTGTTGAGATTGAGGAATTCACATCTACTAATAACAATGCCATACTAAAAGGATCAGATGCATTAATGAAAGAATTTGCAGAAGCTGAACTTAACTACAAGCACAGCAAAGGTTTGGATTTTGTAGCTCGTTTTAATGGGAAATACGTAATAGGAGAAACTAAGTTTCTTACCGACTTTGGAGGGCACCAAAATGCACAGTTCAATGATGCTATAAATACACTTAATGCTCGTAATACCAAAGCTATAACTGTAGCAATATTAGATGGAGTATTGTATATACCTACTAATAACAAACTATATAAATCAATCACAAATGAGCATAAAAATCATAATATAATGAGTGCATTAGTTTTAAGAGAATTTCTATACCAATTATAATGAAGAATTTATTAATACAAGGAGATAATATACAGGGACTTAAATACCTAATTAACGACCTAAACTTAAAAAATAAAATAGATTTAGTATATATAGATCCTCCTTTTGCCACTAATTGTAATTTTACTATAACCAATGGAAGAGCAACCACCATAAGTAATAGTAAAACTGGTAATGTGGCATATACTGATAAACTTCTAGGTTCTGACTTTATCTCATTTTTAAGAGAGCGTCTGATTTTAATATACGATTTATTATCTGAACAAGGCTCCATATATTTACATATTGATTATAAAATTGGGCATTACGTAAAAGTTTTAATGGATGAAATTTTTGGGATTAATAACTTCAGAAATGATATAACTAGAATTAAGTGTAATCCTAAAAACTTTAAACGTATAGGATATGGCAATATTAAAGATATGATTCTTTTTTACACAAAGGGCAATGCTCCTATATGGAACGAACCGCAAGAGTTATATAATGATGAGGATATAAAAAGGTTGTTTCCAAAACAAGATATTAACGGCAGACGATACACAACAGTACCAATACACGCTCCAGGTGAGACAAAAAATCCACAGATGTTCAAAGGTAACTATCCGCCAATAGGTAGACATTGGCGCACTGATGTATCTACATTAGAACAATGGGATAAAGAGGGACTAATTGAATGGTCAGCGAATGGCAATCCTCGAAAAATTGTATATGCGGATGATAAGAAAGGAAAAAGAGTTCAAGATATATGGAATAACTTCAAAGACCCTCAATATCCAGTATATCCAACAGAAAAGAATTTAGATTTATTGGACTTAATAATAAAAACATCTTCAAATAATAATAGTATTATATTAGATTGTTTCTGCGGAAGTGGAACAACCTTAAAAGCTGCGGAAAGAAATGGTAGAAATTGGATTGGTATCGACCAGTCAGACTTAGCAATTAATGCTGCAACTGAAAAACTCGGATTACATTCTAATAATTTGTTTAAAGAAGACTACGAGTTTATCAATATTTTAGAGAAAGAACATTTTGCTGCCTCAATATAATTATAGAGCTTCTAACCTCCCGAATTGCAAAACAAAACTAATAAAATGGGTAATAAAAAACTAATCTTGCTTAAATATATTAACATATTCACTCTATTAACTTTACTTTTCGCTCTCCTGTCGTGCGACACGACTGAGAGTGATGAGGTGAGTAGCGGCACATTTAGTTTTCAAGAAAAAAATTATCCTATAAAAAGTTTGCGCGTTGAACAACAGGGTTTATCAGATGGGGAGTATACTCTCCGAATGACCTGCTACCCTGCCACTTATAGCATTAGCGAATCATCTACTTCGGGGTATGGCACTGTAATAGACGCCTATTTTCGTACTCCCGACGAAGATTTTGTAGACCTCTCCGCCTACTCGCTCTCTAGTGTAGTGAATGATACGGTATTTTCGCAACTCATACAATATCCCAACAGTGGCGATACTACCTATTTCGACATTGCAAGTGGTATGTTGTATGTAGATTCCACAGAGACATATCTAGAGTATACTATAGAATTTATCACCATTGACGGCGATTCGATTATCGGCTCGTTTATTGGAGATCATACTTACAACTACTCAGTAGACCAACCATCATATGGCAACTTGGCGTTTGATACACTCAGTTACGAGTTGGCTCGACCAATACTTTGGCAATGGGATACACTCCTCTCTACATCAGTTTTTTACCAAGAATTAGTATTTTACGCCTCAGATGCTAGATTTTCAGATGCTGGAAAAATTAAAACAGGCACACAGTTTGTTTTAGGATTTAATACATTAATAGATGAAACTCTATCCGCTGGTACATACCCTGTTACAACTATTTTAAGCGATGCACCAGCACTACTCTACGGCAACAAAATCAACGACGTATCATGGGGCTCGTTCTGGCAAATATATAGCAGCTACTCAGCTATCGCAAAAGCAAATATCACAAGTGGTGAGGTAACAATCAACGACATTACTACTGATTATATAAACCTATCATTCCAACTCACCGATCAACTAAATAATAGCGTTGAGGGCGAATATGATGGTCCTATGATAATAATACATTTCGAATAGGGAATATTTTAAACCCCTCCAAATATAAACCTAAACTTAGGGGACTTCTACCCCGAACATAAAATTAACCGAACAAAATGGGAAGAGAAGAGCAATTGCAGGCATTTGACCGCCTACTCAATGTAATGAACGAACTACGCGAAAAATGCCCTTGGGACAGAAAACAGACGTTCGATTCATTGCGCGGAAACAGTGTAGAAGAGGTATTTGAACTTGTAGAAGCAATCGACAATAAAGATATGCAGAATATCAAAAAAGAGCTTGGCGATGTACTTTTACACATAGTTTTTTATGCAAAAATGGGCGACGAGGCAGGTGAATTTGATATTGCAGATGTTTGCAACTCGCTTTGCGACAAACTAATATTCCGCCACCCACACGTATACGGTGATATCCACGCCAATACCCCCGATGAAGTAAAACAGAACTGGGAAGAGATAAAACTAAAAGAGAAAAACGGCAATAAAACCGTGTTGAGTGGTGTGCCTGCTGCTCTGCCTGCTCTAATAAAAGCGCATCGCATTCAGGATAAGGCTCGTAGTATCGGTTTCGACTGGGAAGAACGTTCGCAGGTGTGGGATAAGGTGCGCGAGGAGATAGAGGAATTTCAATGCGAAGTGGATAAAATGGATACGGACAAAATGGAGGGCGAATTTGGCGATGTAATGTTCTCGCTCATCAATGCAGCTAGACTCTATGAAATAAATCCAGAAAATGCCCTCGAACGCACCAACAAAAAATTCATCAAACGATTTAACTATCTAGAAGCTCGTGCAAAAGAGATGAACAGAGCGCTCCGAGATATGACTCTTGCCGAGATGGACGAAATTTGGAACGAGGCGAAAAAACTATAAGAGAAATTCTAAAACTCCTTGAAATTAAACCTCTAGCACCTGATCAAATATGCCAACGATAAAAAAAACCGAAGATGGCAGCGATACGCTTTACAGCGAAATGGCTAAACAGACGTATCATTCGCAACATGGTGCTCGCACCGAAAGCAACTATATTTTCATCAATACTGCCCTTGAAGAATATTATCAACAACACAATGAGGTGCAGACTATTAGGATACTGGAAATAGGTTTTGGCACGGGATTAAATTCCCTGCTTACTCAACAATTTGCCGAAGAGAAACAGATAAAAATTGAATATCACACCATAGAACTCTACCCTATCGAAGAGTCGATATACTCACAACTCAACTATGCACAAACCCCTCAAGAGAGAGAAGTTTTCGAGAGAATCCACTCTGCAAAATGGATAAAACAGGGTGGAAAATATAGTAATTTAAATTCGGGAACGGAAATAAGCAGACATTTCAATATATACAAATACGAGGCTGACATAATAGTGCAACTGAACCACTTTTCCACCAATAAAGATATACTCTTTAATGTAATCTATTTTGATGCTTTTTCGCCCGATGCGCAACCCGAACTGTGGAGCAGTGAGGTATTTAATAACATATCTACTATATCTGAAGAAGGTGCAATCATTACTACATATTGTGCCAAAGGAGATGTTAGACGGTCAATAATAGCAGCTGGATTTACAACAAAAAAACTTGCAGGACCTCCCGGGAAACGACATATTCTGCGTGGAATAAAAGAGGAGAATAAAAAATTACATTATGAATAATCAAGATAATAACAACATAAACATATTACATCACGCACTTGAATATGCCCTAAAAAAAGGGTGTAGCGATGCTCGTTTAGTATTGGTAACTGGCGAAGAAAATGAACTAGAATGGCGCGATAATGCAGTAGATCGCCTGCACCACAGCAGCGGCTGTCAACTAACTATTTCATTATACGTAGATGGACGATTTAGTACTATCAACACCAACCGACTAGAGCGCAACGAGGTTGAAAATTTCATTGATAAAGGGATAATAAATACTCGTTTTCTAGAACCAGATCCATATCGAATTTTGCCAGCCAACGAACTTCTCTATAAAGGGGAGATGAGCAATATGGGGCTATATGATGAAAATTACAACAATATAGATATTAACCAAAAATTAGCCCTCGCCAAACAGATATCTGAGGAGATAAATGATAATCGTATCATCACCGCCTCATCAATGGTAGATGACAACAAATCACACAAATATATAGTTACTAGTAGCGGTTTTGAGGGTTACTCTGCACGCTCTACTTATGCCGCATCTGCCACTGTCAGCGTAAAAGGCGAGGGCGACGAACGTCCTGAGGACTACTGTTTTACTCTAGCCAACAACTGGCAAGAACTCACACATAAAGGTATTGGCACAGAGGCTTTAAGACGCAGTGTAAATAAAATAGGTGCAAACCGCATCAACTCGGGCAAATACAATATAGTAATAGACCGCTGGTGCTCGGGTTCAATATTCAATCCAATAATCGGAGCACTCAACGGTGCGGCTCTACACCAACAATCTAGTTTTTTACTCAACCGGAAAGGCGAAAAAATAGCATCTAGCCTTTTAACTATCAAAGACAATCCGCTACAATATGGCAGAATTGGTGCAACTCTTTTCGATGCGGAGGGAGCTGCATTAAACGAGTTGAATGTTATTGAAAACGGAGTACTAAACAACTACTATATATCAAGATATTATGCACTAAAAATGGGTGTAGAACCTACACGAGGCAGTGCAGCGATTATTGATTTTGCTCAAAGCAATAACAACACCGCCGAACTTATAAAACAGCTCAACAATGGTGTCTATATCACAGGATTTAATGGAGGGAATTGCAACGGAACTACAGGCGATTTTTCATATGGAATTGAGGGCTATTTAGTAGAAAACGGCATCATCACCAAACCAATATCAGAGATGCTAATGACTGGTAATATGCTGACTCTCTGGAACAATCTAACACAAGTGAGCAACGACCCACTACCCTATATGTCAATTAATACCCCATCACTACTATTTAGTGATGTGATATTAAATTGACGATATAAAACTACTATTATATACCACGCATATTATCTTCGAATGCAGATAAAGAGGCTTTTGCGCCCTCGCCCATCGAGATAATAATCTGTTTGTAAGCTACATCAGAAACATCACCTGCGGCATATACTCCAGCAACTGAAGTGCGGCACGCTTTGTCGGTGATAATCTCACCCACACGATTTACAGGTACAAACTCTTTAAATAGAGAGGTATTTGGCAAGAGACCAATTTGAACAAAAACACCATTTAGCGTGATATCCTCCTCTATGCCAGTCGCCCTATCCGACTTGGTGATAGCAACTACACGAGCGCCATCGCCCACAATTTTTGTTACAGCCGAGTTAGTAAATATCTCTACATTTGGCAAAGAGCGCAATCTATCTTGCAACACTGTATCTGCTTTAAGTTCAGGCATAAACTCTACAAGAGTAACCTTTGAACAGATACCAGCCAAATCGATAGCCGCCTCTACACCCGAGTTGCCACCACCAACTACCGCTACCGCTTTATCCTTAAACAACGGACCATCACAGTGCGGACAAAAAGCCACACCTCTACCAATATACTCAGCCTCGCCCTCTACCGAGAGTTTGCGCCAAGAGGCACCAGTAGCTATAATAACCTGAGGGGCAGAGAGTTGCTCGCCACCTTTAAGCGATAAAACTTTTGCGCCATCAACTATTTCGAAATTCTCAATCTTACGGTTTTCAAAAATATCAATATTATACTCCATTGCGTGCAGGCGCAAATCGTTGGCTAACTCTTTGCCAGTGGTTTTAATCTTCGATGAAACATTTTCTATATCCACAGTCTCATTTACCTGACCACCAATGCGGTCGGCAACCAAAGCCACCTTCACCCCTTTGCGTGCGCTATAAATTGCAGCAGTTACCCCCGCAGGTCCGCCACCAGCCACAATCAACTCATAGTTATGAAGTTCTATTTCAGCCACTTTAGTCCTAAAACGCGATTCTATCTTATCTAGTAATTCGCCCAACGAGCTCTTGCCCACATGCAACGGTTCGCCATTGGCATATACCGTCGGTACTGCCTGAATATTAAGCGATTCCACCTCTTCTGTATAAATTGCACCGTCTACCGCCTCGTGGGTGATATTCGGATTTAGGATAGCTAATTGATTGAGACTCTGCACCACATCGGGGCAGTTGGTACAAGATAGCGACATATAAGTTGTCAACTTCACCTCTTCGTCTATTGCTACAATACGTTTTGTAGTATGTTCGTCTGGCAAAGTTTTTCCTTTACCATCTGCATTCATAATTGCTAAAAGTAGAGATGAAAATTCGTGACCCGAAGGGATAGCACGAAAAACTACACCTGTCTCATCACCATCGCGCAAGATAGAGAATTGCAAATTCTCGCCAACCTCAAAACGATAATCTATTTTATCTGAAGTGGCTGCCACGTCAATTAACATCTCCTCTAACTCTACAAACTTAGGATTCTCTTTATCTCCTTTTGCAAAAAAAGTATATTTGCTCGCTAACGGAGCAAATATACTTTTCAATTGTTCTTTAATTGAATTTTCTAACATATTCGACTAGATTTTACCTACTAAATCAATACTTGGTTTAAGAGTTTCTGCACCTGCTTTCCATTTTGCAGGACAAACTTCGCCATCGTGAGATGCTACAAATTGAGCAGCTTGCACTTTGCGCATTAGCTCATCTGCATTACGACCGATACTATTGTCTTGGATTTCAGCAAGTTTCACTAAGCCACTTGGATCAATTACGAATGTACCACGATATGCCATACCAGCCTCTTCAATCATCACACCAAACGCACGTGATAGAGCACCTGTTGGGTCAGCCAACATTGGATAGTTGATTTTACGAATGCTTTCTGATGCATCATGCCATGCTTTGTGTACGAAATGAGAGTCAGTACTTACAGAGTAAACCTCTACACCCATTGCTTGAAACTCTGCATATTTCTCTGCCATATCCACCAATTCGGTTGGACAAACAAATGTAAAGTCAGCTGGATAGAAGAAAAAGATTGCCCATTTACCCTCTACATCTTTATTAGTTACTGTTTTAAATTCTCCGTTTTGAAATGCCTCTACCGAAAATTCTGGTAGTTGCGAGTTGATAATACTTTCCATAATGTTTTTCGTTTATTTACTTATTAATTTTACTGTTCTACAGAAATACATAATTGTAATCATTACAATTTTATTCTTGTGCAAAGATAAACTCTTTTTCCCAATTGTGCAATAGGGAAAAAGAGTTTTATAGTTATTTAACTAAAATAGACTTTAAAAAAGCAATACAAATTCAATTTTATTTGAATTTATAGACACTATCTAAAATTATCACTACTCCTCTACACGAGTAAAAGAGAGATACATTGGATAGCCATCATCAAAGACATTTATCCATATTTCCAACTCATCTCCGCTTACATAACAACTACTTGACACCAACTCACCATCAATCATCAACTCTTTTGTATCGGAGTCATATGAATATTCGCCTTGAATATCCTCTAACGAAAATTCCGTATCAAAATATTCGGTTATCAAATACTCAGTGAGCGGATCAAATTCAATTGAAAAACTAGCGATACCGTCACTACCAAACTCGGCATAACAGGTAAATTTTACCACTAAATCTATTGGTAAAGATGATAAATCCTCTAAATAATCACCTAAAAGAGCCTCCAAATCCAACTCTATCTCTTCCGTTTCCCACTTTCCAACAATAGAATTTTTATCAGTACTACCGCAACTACTAACAAATAAGGGTAGAAGAAACAAGAAAACATAAACCATTTTTTTTACTTTTGCTGTCATAATTATTGATATTTAAATATTCGACAAAATTAATTATAATTATCTTAAAAAACAAATATAAAAAAAGAGCCTCTACAGGACAAAAATATACGGTTTTGTTTTATACGTAAAATAAAAATTCAGACTTTTTGTTTTATACACAAAATAAAAATAGGCATTTTTCGTTTTATGTATAAAACAAAATAGGCTATGAAAAGAGATATAATAAAACAAATCCTCCTCGACAATCAATCTGAAGTGATTAATTACGAGGTCAATCCACGCAATTTCATCTTTGAAGAGTTTGGTAATTACGTATTAGTAGGCATTCGTCGTGCGGGTAAATCGTTCCTGCTCTACCAGCGTATGCAAGAGATGCTACAATCTGGATTAGATTGGAGTGATATGTTGTATATTAATTTTGAAGATGAGCGTCTGGTTGAAATGAAAGTTGAAGATTTAAATCTTATACTCGAGGTGCATTTAGAGTTATACGGCAAACGACCAATATTGTTCCTTGATGAGATACAAAATATAGATGGATGGGAAAAATTTGCGCGCAGACTTTCCGACTCAAAATATAGAGTGTATATCACTGGTAGCAATGCAAAAATGCTTAGCAGCGACGTACAAACCACTTTGGGGGGCAGATATCTCACTGTAGAGGTATACCCTTATAGTTTTGAAGAATTTCTTAGGGCGAATGGTGTTACTATTGATGCAAAATCGTTTCTATCCACCTCATCACAAGCGAATTTATTCAATCTCTTCGATGATTATTTTAGATATGGTGGGTTTCCTGAGGGGGCCCGACTAGCAGCAAAACGCAACTACCTAACCAGCGTGTACCAAAAAATTTATCTTAGTGATATTGCAGCCAGAAATAATATCAGCAGCAGTTTTACCTTGCGTTTAATGTTTAAAAAGATAGCTGAGAGTATTAAACAACCGCTCTCTTTTTCTCGCATATCCAATATCATATCTACCTCTGGAGTTGGGGTTGCCACTCAAACTATCATCAATTATATTGAATATGCCAAAGATGCTTGGTTGCTTGCCTCGATAAAAAATATTGCTACTAAGATGGTTGAGAAAGAGAGTAATCCAAAATACTATTTTTTGGATAATGGTATACTAAATCTTTTTTTACTCGATGCCAATACTTCGCTCCTCGAGAATCTTGTAGCGATAACTCTCTTGCGCAAATACGGACGTGAGGAGTCTGTTTTCTTTTACAATAAAAACATCGAAGTAGATTTCTACATCCCTGA
>JAWXTU010000045.1:0-17725 GCA_044433285.1 bacterium
TTGGATTCATATCATGAGTGAAATTTGTTAGCGTTTCATCATAAGTGTCTCTTGTCCACTCTGACACATTACCAGCCATATCAAATAATCCATAGTCGTTTGGATCAAAAGAACCTACCTCTGCAGGAATTAAGTATCCATCTTCTGTGTAATTACCACGCATTGGTTTAAAGTTAGCCATAAAACATCCTTTGCTATCTCTTACGTATGGACCTCCCCATGGGTATTGTGCATTATGTAATCCACCTCTTGCTGCATATTCCCATTCAGCCTCACTAGGTAAACGGAACTCTTGCGCTGCTGGTAATTTAGCAGTATTTTGATAAATTTGAGTTCTCCAATAGCTAAATGCTTGTGCTTGTTCCCAAGTAATACCTACAACAGGGAATTGTCCGTAGCTAGGGTGTGAGAAATAGTTAAGCATAGCAGGTTCATTGTAGCTATAAGTATATTCATTTATCCAGCACAAAGTATCAGGATAAATATTGATTATTTTACAAGATACAAGGTCTCTACGATTTCTTAAAGGTTTGTATTTTACCTCATTAACAATCTTACCGTTGTCCATGTATGCTGTGTCAATTCTAACCATAGCATCTTCATTGTAACTAGCTGTTTTTGGATCGAAATAGTTGCCAGGTTTTTTTGCTTGTTCAAAATCTAACCACTCATATTTATAATTTAAAATATGTGTGTTTAATTGTCTCTTCTTGCTTGTTTTGTCTGCACCTTGGAAAAATATAGTATTTACTGCTATGTGTGTTTCATTTTCTTCTTCCTCGCCATCATAATACCATTTAGCGTTCCATGGAATTTTTACTCTCCAGTTAAGAACTGTATCAGGATCTGCCATCTCGTTAAAAGGATCATATTGTACTGTAAAGAATCTTGCATCCTCTTCAGTCAATCCTAATATATCAGATTCCATTCTAGCCAAATTTGTACGTACAATAGAGTCGCGTACCCAAGTTACAAATTGCAAATATTCACCATTTGTAATCTCAGTTACATCCATCCAAAATGCTTCCAAAGAAACTGTTTTTTGTTGAGGCTGAGCCGCCCAGAATACAGATTGGTCATTTGGTCCCATATTAAACGATCCCCTAGGAATGTGTACCATTCCATACGGAGTTTCCTCTGGTTGATATTTTTGATAAATACCTACCAATTGCCCTTTAGGCTTTGAACAGCTTGTGAATATTGCCACAAGTGCTACCGTCATAAATAAAATAAGTTTTCTCATATTCATTTTTTATAGTAGTCTAATGCTTTTATGCTTATTATTCTGTTTTGGTTTGATAAGGTTAAAATCATACGATAAATAAATCTCGTGCGATCCGTGTGTTGCCTGTATCATATAAGATGTGGGTAAATCATAACAATATCCCAAATCTAAACCATCTATTATTTCCATTCCAAAGCTGAACGATACAGCTCTTTGTATGCTATATGCTATCCCGCCCCAATATAACTCTTTATAATCAAGTACTGCTCCTGCAATTAATTGCCAGGATGCAAAATCAGTACATAAAAAAACACTTGGTTTAATTTGGTATGTATTGTTTGGCAGTTTTATATTGTATCCTCCAGTCATTGTCATCATCTGTCCAACATAAAAATCATATTGGTCGCCAAGTTGTATCTCACTGCCTAATGCGTGTAATAATGATACACCTGCATACCATGTGGCATTTGTGAAATAGACACCAAATCCTAAATCAAACCCTATTCCTGTCTGGGTGCCGATTGGTATTGCCGGGTCAGCATTTGCCTCTGAGTGATAATCACTCTCTACCATCTTAACGCTATCGCCATAACATATTAAATTAATCGCCCCTATGTTAGCGCCTACACTTAGAACACCGAAATTAAATTTATGTTTATATGCATATTGCAAATTAATTTGTTGGTTTGCAAAGATGCCAAATACGTCACTTATAAGTTGTATTCCCGCAGCATGGTCAGTTTTTCCTATTGTAAATGGTGTGTTTACAGAAAATAGTGTAGTTTTTGGTGCGTTTGTTATCCCGACCCAATCAAGTCGTTGCGCAACTAATATTCTTGATAGTTCCTGTTCGCCCACCGAAGCAGGGTTGTAAAAACTTTTTAAATACATATGTTGGCTATAAATACCGTCAAACTGTGCCTTACATACATCTGATATGCTTAGAAGAAGTACCCCTACAATAAGTATTTTTATTTTTGTTAGTTTACCCCTTTTTAGCAACATACAGCTCATTGCTTTTGTTTAAACAACGCTTTGTGTAAACAAAATATTGTGTTTTTTAACATTTATATTTTTAATACTCCTCTTCATTGAAGAAAAAATCTTCTTTGCTAGGATAATCGGGCCATATATCCTCTATCGATTCATATATGTCTCCCTCATCTTCGATTCCTTGTAGGTTTTCAATAACCTCCATAGGGGCGCCAGATCTCATCGCATAATCGATTAATTCATCTTTTGTTGCTGGCCATGGTGCATCTTCTAGTTTTGATGCTAGTTCTAGTGTCCAATACATAACTAAGTTTAATTAAGTGTTTGTTGACTAAATATAGTTATTAGTTTATTTGATTTATCGAAAAGTAAACAGCTAAATCTTATAGAGTCCCTTTTCAATTTGCAAAAATAGTACTTTTTTTGATATGAAAATCATTTTTTCCAAAAAAATTCGTCTTTATTTTGCATTTTTGTGTAGATGCGTGCTAATACAAATAGAAAGTCAGATAATCTATTGATATATGACATAATATTATTATCTACTGTATCTATCTGAGTTACAGTGATTATCTCTCTTTCTGCTCGCCTAGATACAGCTCTGCAAATATGACATATTGCTGATAATTCATCCTCTCCATACACTATAAAAGATGTTAATTGTGGTAAAGAAAGTTGAAATTCATCGATTAATTTCTCTAAATCATCAACTTTTTTATCGTTTATTTGAGCGTATTCAGACACTTTTGTGCGTGTTTTGTCCGTTGCAAGGTGCGCTCCGACAGCGAAAAGTGTGTTTTGTATATCCAAAATAACCTCTTTTATTCTCGTTTCTGTAGTCTTTGCTCGGAGCAATCCTAGGTAGGAATTGAGCTCATCAATGGTCCCGTAAGCATTCAGTCGTGAGTCATCTTTTGATGTTCTCACCCCACCCACTAATGATGTTGTACCTGTATCTCCTGTTTTAGTGTATATTTTCATAATTTGTATTATTTTACGCATTGTTAAAACGCAACTTTATAATGTTGCTTTGGTATCTCTGAATTAAACCATACTATACCCATATTAAAAATTTCAATGGAGAGGCTTATATTTTTATCTATAATAATTTTTTTCCAATACTCTCTATTTATTCTACATTGGTCAATACCGCTAAAAATGAATATACTACTACTGTTACTCCGTTTTTTTGCTGTTGTATATATCTTAAAAATATCATCATCACACATATTAATATGTAGTATATCTATTTGTGTGAAGTTTTCTAGTTCTTTCGTGTAGCAGATATCTTTATCCTTTTTATGTAATTTAATGTTTTTTAGTAGCGATTTTTCTATTAATATATCTGCACTATTATACATATCCTCATCAGTTTCGTATGTATTTACTGTAGATAGAGCTGAATTTGAAGCTAGATATAATGTAGACAAAGCATTGCCGCAGTTAAGTTCTACAATGGTTTTTGCATCGTTATATGCGCACAAACGTTGAAGAAGTTCTCTTTGTCTTCGATTAATGACGCTTTTGTTTATCTCTCTCTTAGTGAGATTTTTGCTGAGTTTGTCTATCTGTTCGAAACTATAATAAGGTGAGCGTTCAAAAATTACATTGTTTAATATAGCATATGTGAATGGAGAATGCACCCAATGTCCTTTTCTGTATCCAGATTGACAAAGGTGTTTTAAGCGTGAAATATTGTAGTATAAATTGTGCATTATTTCCAGTCGAGTTGTATTGATTTTAGCCTGACGCAATTAAACGCACAAAATTAATATTTTTTTTTCAATCGACTCTCTTAATTTCAAAAAAAAATGCTATTGCTCAATTAATATTTTTTTTGTAACTTTGCACTCTGAATAAATTATGCGAAAATAAATCATTTATTAATTAAAAAATAAATTTAAAGAATATGGCAACTACTGCTGATTTTAAAAATGGAATGTGTCTTGATATTAATGGACAATACTTTTTTATTGTAGAATTTTTACACGTTAAACCAGGTAAAGGTCCTGCTTTCGTACGTACTAAACTAAAAAATGTTACTACAGGTCGTGTAATTGATAAAACTTGGAACTCAGGTGTAAAAGTTGAGGAGGTTCGTATCGAACGTCGTCCTTATCAGTTCTTGTATAAAGATGATATGGGTTGTAACTTAATGAATAATGAGACTTTTGAGCAAGTTCCTGTAAGTGAGGATTTGATTAATGGTGTTAAGTTTATGAAAGAGGGCGATGTACTTGAGGTTGTTGTGCATGCGCAATCTGAAACTATTCTTTTTGCAGATATGCCTACACACGTGGTTATGGAAATTACTTATACAGAACCAGGTTTGAAAGGTGACACCGCAACTAATACACTAAAACCTGCTACATTGGAAAATGGTGCAGAAATTCGTGTCCCTTTGTTTATTAATACTGGCGAAAAAATAAAAATCGATACTCGCGATGGCTCTTATGTAGAGCGCGCAAAATAGTTATCTAACGAGATATACAAAAAGCAGCCCTATCTGGTTTATTCCAAGATAGGGCTGTTTTGCGATATGCGAAATAATATTACAAAGCACATTCAAGTATAGCACGTGCTACACTGCCAGTAATATTTTTACCTTCACCAAATTTTACACCGCGCTCGTTAAATCTACGTTCTACTTCAGCAATAGTATCTTCACCTATTTCAGCTTGACTCAAACGAGTTTTTACACCCAATTGAGCGAAAAATCTCTCAGTTTGTCCAATTGCTTCTGCAATTTTCAATCCATCAGTACCCTCTGTTATACCCCAAACACGTTCGCCATATTGTAAGATTTTATCGTGTTTTTGTCCGCTCATTACAGTCATTGTAGCTGGTAATACAATAGCTAGAGTTTCGCCGTGAGTCATACCATGTAAAGCTGTAAGTTCATGTCCTATCATATGTGTAGCCCAATCGCCTTGTACACCCATAGATATAAATCCATTCAAGCCCATAGTGGCACAAAGCATATATTGCGACATAAGATCGTAGTTTTGTGGGTCTTCTTGTATTTGAGGTGCAATTTCAATTAGAGTTTGTAAGATACTCTCAGCCCAACGGTCCATAAGAGGGTTGACATTTGTAACAGTAAGATATTGTTCCATAACGTGTACAAATGTATCGATAATACCGCAAGATACATGAAATGTAGGTATAGAATATGTAACCTCAGGATCTAAAACAGCAAATACTGGATAATATTTGTGGAATGCAAATTTTTCATTAGTGGCTAAATTTGAAATAACAGCACCATTATTCATCTCAGATGCCGTAGCAGGCATAGTCATTACCGATCCAAATGGTATAGCATCTTGTATTAAAGCTCCGTCATTGAGTACCAAATCCCATGCGTCGCCATCATAGCAGATACCAGCCGTGATAAGTTTTGTTGCATCAACGACTGATCCACCACCAACTGCAATTACAAAATCTACCTCTTCTTTTTTTCCTAGTTCAATTGCTTTACGCAATGTTTCAATTTTAGGATTAGGTTCTATACCCCAAAACTCTACTAGATCATATCCCTTTAGAGCATCGATTACTTGGTCGTAAACATTATTAGTTTTTACGCTTCCACCTCCAAATGTAAGCATAATTTTTTTATTGTTGGCTACTTGTTGTGCTAGTTTTGATATTGAACCTTTGCCAAATATCAATTTTGTTGGGTTTTTAAATTCAAAATTGTACATAGTATAAATTTTTATTGGGGGAGTTTTTAAGATATCCCTATTATTAGTTTTTTTATCTTAGATTAAAAGGCTTGCATACTTAAAAATTTTGCATATCATATAATTTCTTATACTGTCCATCTTTTGCGATTAATTCGTCGTGTTTGCCTCTCTCTACAATTTTACCTTCGTGCAGTACACAGATAATATCCGCCGATTTTATCGTAGATAATCTATGGGCAATTACTATCGCTGTTCGGTTTTGCATTAGATTTTCTATAGCCTCTTGCACTAGTCGTTCAGATTCTGTGTCGAGAGCAGATGTAGCTTCATCTAATATTAAAATAGGTGGATTTTTTAATATTGCACGAGCGATAGATATTCGTTGTCGTTGTCCGCCTGAGAGCAGAGAACCTCTATCTCCAATGTTAGTTTGATATTTATCTGGAGTGTTTATAATAAATTCGTGAGCATTAGCAATTTTTGCAGCTGCTTCTACCGCCTCTTGAGTCGCGTGGTCAACACCAAAAGTGATATTATTATAGATGGTATCGTTAAATAATATTGCCTCTTGGTTTACATTACCAATTAGATGGCGTAAGTCTTTTGTATTGAAATCTTTAATGTTTGTTCCATCAACGGTTATAGTTCCCTCTGTAGTATCATAAAATCTAGGAATAAGATCTACTAATGTCGATTTACCCGAGCCAGACTGTCCTACAAAAGCGACTGTCTCCCCTTTGTTAATAGTAAGATTTATGTCTTCTAAAACCCACTTCTCTGTATACTTAAACCACAGATCTTTAATCTCTATTTTATCGTTAAAAGCGGAGATTTGTGTCGGTTTTTCTGGTTCTATTATATTAGATTCAGCCATTAAAATAGTATCAACTCTTTCTAGTGATGCCAAACCTTTTTGTATGCTATATCCAGCCCTCGATAGGTCTTTGAACGGTTGAATTATACTGTAAAATATCACAATATAGTATATAAATTCCGAAGCACTAATCCCTACACCATTGCCATTAACAATTAGTACTCCTCCGTACCATAATAATATAGCAATTACCACTGTACCTAAAAATTCGCTTATAGGATGTGCCAGTAGATATTTTGATTGGATTTTCATAAAAGTCCCTCTTATTTTTTCATTTAATGCTCCAAAACGCGATTGGAGTTTTTTCTCTGCATTAAATGCTTTTACGATGCGCAGTCCACCAAGTGTCTCCTCGATTTGAGATAATAATTCACCAGATTGTTCTTGTCCTAATTTTGATTTGCGCTTTAATGATCTACCAATTCTGCCAATTAATAATCCGCTAATAGGTAGCAAAATAAGTACGAAAATAGTTAGCTGCCAACTCATATAAAACAGTACGGCAAGATAGATTATTATAGTCAAAGGATTTTTAAAAACCAACTCTAGCGAACTGATAATAGATGCTTCCACTTCTATTACATCACTAGTCATACGGCTCATTATATCACCTTTTCGTTCTTGCGAGTAGTAGCCAATAGGTAATGATACAATTTTTTTGTAAATTTTATTTCGCAGGTCGCGCAGTACACCTGTTCGTATCGGAACTAACGATGCAGAGGCGAAAAATGTAGTGGCAGTTTTTAGAAATGTCATCACAATGAGATAAA
The DNA here is from genome assembly GCA_044433285.1 of bacterium. Classification (GTDB taxonomy): domain Bacteria; phylum Bacteroidota; class Bacteroidia; order Bacteroidales; family Paludibacteraceae; genus Aphodosoma. Next base: position 7,546 of record JAWXTU010000045.1, read on the forward strand.
TACCAAGCCACATAAGTACAGTTGATGCGCTATATGTCTCTATATTATTCTCAATAAAAGCAAAAATATTGTTTTTTATAGTGGCGATATACTCCTCTATCCCATTAGCTGCATTCAGAGATTGCATTGTATGAGTCTCATTGTTCAGTCCAAATAGTATATTTAGTATTGGGATAATAGAGGCAAATGAAAATAGGCTAAATATTGTAGATAAGATATTTAATGTAAAATTAGCTACTACATATTTGCCATATCCAGGTATAAAACGCTTGAGGAGTTGGATAAATTTGGTCATCTATTTTTTTATTGATATTATGTGATGAAATTGCCGTAAGTTTTGAAACGACAAAGTTACAAAAAAAAATGATATTAGTACCTATTATATAAAGAAAAATTTGTAACTTTGCAGCTACTATTATTTTATTAATTATGGAAGAACAATATATCGTATCTGCGCGAAAATACCGTCCACAGACTTTTAAGTCTGTTGTGGGGCAGTCGTCGCTTACAGCTACATTAAAAAATGCAATAACGCAAAAAAAGCTTGCTCACGCATACCTATTTTGCGGTCCGCGTGGAGTTGGAAAGACAACGTGTGCGCGTATTTTTGCTAAAAGTATCAACTGTTTTAACCCCACTTCTGATGGGGAGGCTTGTAACAACTGCGAATCGTGTATTAGTTTTAATGAGCAACGCTCATTTAATATTCATGAGTTAGATGCTGCCTCAAATAACTCGGTTGATAATATACGTGAATTGGTCGATCATCAATCTCGTATACCGCCACAAGTTGGTAAATATAGTCTATTTATTATAGATGAGGTGCATATGTTGTCAACAGCTGCATTTAATGCTTTTCTTAAAACACTAGAAGAGCCACCGGCGCATGCGATTTTTGTTTTGGCAACGACCGAAAAACATAAGATAATACCAACGATTTTATCTCGATGTCAGATATATGATTTCAATCGTATCAAGGTAAGCGATACAGTTGAGCACTTGAAATATGTAGCTAAAAGTGAGGGTATTGAAGTGGAGGAGATGGCACTAAATATTATAGCCCAAAAGGCTGATGGTGCAATGCGTGATGCTTTATCTATCTTTGACCAAGTGGTTAGTTTTTGTGGAGATAAGGTTACATATAAAGGTGTAATTGAAAATCTGAATGTGTTGGATTACGATTACTACTTCAGACTCGTAGATGCACTTTTAGCTTCGGATGTAAAACAGTCGTTGTTGATTTTAGATGAGGTGTTGAATAAGGGATTTGAAGCGCAATATTTTGTAGGTGCTTTTGCATCTCATTTGCGTAACTTATTGGTTAGCAAAGACTCCGAAACAATTAAATTGATGGAGGTTGGCGATGCAATAGCTCAGCAATACGAAAAACAGGCGCAGTTGCCCTCTGTTGAATGGTTGTACCAAGCTATGCAGTTAGCAAACGAGTGTGATATGGATTACCGCCTTAGTCGCAACAAACGTCTTTTAGTAGAGGTGATGTTGATTCGTGTTTCAGGTTTAAATAGTGGAGCGGCACAACTAAAAAAAGCTAAACCAGAGTTGCAGTTAATAGCTGTTGCACCAACTCTGGTTTCATCAAATAATACTAATGCAACAGCAACAGTTGTATCTCCTGTGGCGCAATCTACTAAAGTGCGTGTGGAAGTGCAACAACAAAATAATAATGCAAAAAAGCAATCAATAGCATCTCGTCCAGCAGTTTTTTCGTTTAACAACAAACCAACTCCAAGAGAAACTGAAGTGCAGTCGCATATTTCTGGAGCAGAAGTAGATACGTCTGTAGAAAATATCGCTGTAGGTAGTAAAAAAATTGCAGAAGAAAAGTTATTAGATTGTGTTGTAGATGTTTGGTCTAATTATGCACGTTCAATCGAAGAGGAGGCTCATACAACTAATGCTATGTTAAATTTCCCACCAGAAGCAGTTGAAAATAACATAGTTCTAGTGAAATTGGTTAACTCAATGCAGTATGAGGCTATATCAGCGCATAAAAGAAAAATAGAGTCTCTTTTTGCGCAAGCATCTGGGTATCTATTAAACTTAAATATTGTAGTGGATGCTACAACTGCTCAAAATGAGGTGTTTACAGACGAAGAGAAGTTAAAGCGTTTAGTAGAAAAGAACGCTGCTTTTGCTGAGTTAAAACTCACTTTCGGTCTCGAATTAATATAAGAAGTCCCCATATATGGCATCTAAAACACTATATAAAAAGAGGTTGTTTATTTAATAAACAACCTCTTTTTATCATTTGACCAAACTCTAATTCTATTCAGAATATGGTTTTATTTCACACATTTCGTGATACTCATTCCACTCAGGGTCTATCTCAACATAGAGGGTGATTGGTAGTTCTGGGTGATTTATCAGAGCCTCATTTAATCTTTCACCAAACACCCTAGAGGTGCGTGTGTAGAATACAAGAGTTCTTTCGCCATTACCAGTATAAATACCAGTTAATATAGCTAATTTATCCTTCTCCATCACCTGTTGCAATATATTCATCACCTCTTCTAATAGTTTACCCTCTTCTGTAGATGGCATATTATTATGAGATGGTGTATATGTCCAATATATTTCCACTCTCTCCTTGAATTTGCCCGATTCGATGAAGTTATTAATATCATCGCGCCCAGCAATAAACATAGGCATTCCGTTGTCGGTTTCAGCCATTGTGCTAAACCACGAGTTTGTAAGTATCATAACTTTAAATTCCTATTCGTTTATCAATTCTGTATCTTTGTCTACCCAAGCCAAAGCACTAGCACCAAGAATAGCAGCATCACTCTCTTTTAATGTAGAGAATAATACTTTAATTTTATTTCTCCATTGTGGCATAAGGTTAAGGTTGAGATTTTCCATTATTGGCTCGTAAATAAGGCGTCCAGACTTAGTTAAACCTCCAAATAGTACAATTGCTTCTGGAGAGCTAAATGCAGAGAAATCAGCTAGACTTTCACCTAAGATACGACCTGTAAACTCAAAAATATCTTTTGCTAGTTGATCACCTTGTATCGCTGCATCAAATACATCTTTAGATGTAATCTCTTCTAATGGAATTTCACGTAGCAAAGAAACATCTTCAGATAGTTCAAGTAGTTCACGAGCAGTGCGAGCAACTCCAGTAGCAGAGGTATATGCCTCTAAACAACCAGTTTTTCCACAGCCACAAACACGTCCGTTATTTCTCATCGAGCATACGTGTCCGAGTTCTCCAGCATTACCGTCATGACCATATACTACTTTACCATTGATAACTATACCAGAACCTACACCAGTACCTAGTGTAATCATAATGAAGTCATTCATTCCGCGTGCCACTCCATAGGTCATTTCACCCATCGCTGCAGCATTAGCATCGTTTGTTAGTGTAACCGGTAGCCCATTCATCGCTTCTGACAGAAGTTTTGCAAATTCTACTTTGTGAGTCTTACACCAAGTAAGGTTAGGCGCAATATTAATACATCCAGTATAATAGTTTGCGTTAGGAGCACCAACACCAATACCTTGAATATCATTGATGTTGTAATCACCATCAATTAATTGCATCAATGCATTAGATAAATCTTTAACAAACTCTTCTGCTGTAGATTGAGTGTTACTCACTACTACAGACTGTTTTAATACGTTACCGCTTGCGTCAACGATACCAAATTTAGCAGTTTGTCCGCCTACGTCTACGCCAACTACATATGGTTTTTTCATAATATATAAGATTTAAAAATTAATAAAAAATTGATTATTCAGTAGGAATATCTTTGTTTACATTTTTGCTACCAAATAGAGCAAACCAAAGAATATATAATATACCAGCTAGTACAACAAAGTAACTAAGTAGGAATGTAGTTCTGTCAGCTACAAAACCTTGAAGTAGAGGTAATAAACCGCCACCACAAACCATCATCATAAAGAAACCAGATGCCTGTGCAGTATATTTACCAAGACCTTCAACTGCTAAGTTGAAAATACCACCCCACATTACAGATGTGCACAATCCGCATAATACTAATAATAGGATATTCACTGGTACTTCAGCCATACCAACAGAGATGTCAGAGTTAAACACTGGCATATTAACCAATATTGTTTGAGGTAAGAATATTGCACATATCACAAATATTGCAGCTAAACTTGTAGTGGCAGCAATCATCATTTTACTAGATACTTTACCACCAATTGCTCCACCAATGAAACGACCGATAAGCATTAAGAACCAATATGTACCAACTACAGTACCTGCTACTGCTGGGTCCATACCCAAACCGCCGTCAGCAAGAGATGAGGTCATAAATAGGTTAGATATATTAGGTATACCAACCTCTACACCTACATATGTAAAGATAGCAATTATACCAAAGATAAAGTGGCGGAATGATAGTGGAGAGTGTTTCTCTTTTACTTCATTTTTTTCTGTAACTAAATGAGGCTCTGGTATGTTAGAGAAGATAAGAACTATAAATGCGAGAGCAAAAATACCCATTGCTAAATATAGTACAGGGGTAGCGTCTGCAATTGTTGCTTGTGCTGCATTTCCCATCAAAGCACCTACAAGTACTGGAACGATTGTTGCTCCGATAGAGTTAAGTGTACCGCCAAATAGTAGCAATTGATTACCTTTTGCACCACCACCACCAAGAGTGTTAAGCATTGGATTTACAACCACATTCAACATACACATTGAGAATCCAGATACAAAAGCACCAACTACATAAATTCCAAAACTACCCATAGCTCCAGAAATATAGCTAATACCTACACCTACAAACCCGATTACAACTGCTGCAAGCGAAGTTTTTTTGTAGCCAATTTTTTGTAAAAGCAAACCAGCTGGAATACCCATAAAGAAGTATGCAATAAAGTTGGCTGCATTGCCTAGTTGAGAAAGAAAATTACTAACACCAAATTGTTCTTTTACGATTACCCCCATCGGATTCTGTAACCCCGTAACAAACGAGATCATAAAGAAAAGCGCAAACATAATTGCGATTGGTAATACTTGATTTTTACCTTGTTTTGTCATTGTTTTAATAAATTAAAGATTGTTATTTAAGAAATTTGTAAATTTAGTATATAAGTGAAGCCTAGTTTTAGCTCCTAAAATGCTATGGTTTTTATTTGGATATATCTGCATATCGAATTGAACACCAGCCTCTACTAGTGCCTGGCAATATAGCATTGTATGTTGTATGTGTACATTATCATCAGATGTGCCATGACAGATAAGCAGTTTTCCTTTAAGTTGATCAGCCATAGAGATTAGGTCAGTTTGCTCATATCCAGCATAATTTTCTTGTGGAGTAGACATAAATCTTTCTGTGTAAGCAGTATTGTATAGCGACCAATCTGTTACTGGTGCTGTAGCAATACCAGCTTTGAATATTCCATTACCATTTGTCATTGCATTCAGTGTCATAAATCCGCCATAACTCCATCCCCAAATTGCAATACGAGTTTCATCAATATATGGCATTGCACCTAAATATTTAGCCCCCTCAACTTGATCTTTTGTCTCTAATACACCGAGTTTCCAGTATGTACAAGTGCGGAACTCACGTCCTTTTGCTCCAGTACCTCGTCCATCAATACAGGCTACAATATAACCCTCATTGGCAAGATAATACTCCCAATCTGGTCTGAATCGATTAAGAGCCTCTTGGCTATCTGGTCCCGAATATTGCACCATAACAAGAGGATATTTCTTATTTTCATCAAAATCGTTAGGTTTTACAATCCACCCATCAAGTTCAACAGATTCTGTTGTGGTGAATTTAAAAAATTCTTTTGCCGGTAAGTTATAACTATCAAAAAGTTTTTGCACATCTCTGTTATCAATAATTGTGCGTATTTTTTTACCTTTATCATTCATTAAAACATATTCATTAGCAGTAGTTTTGTTGTTGAACTGCGCAACAATATATTTCATTCCACTGCTCAGAGTTGCGTAGTGCATACCTGCACGACTATCCAAATTTATAACTTTACCATCTGACTCTAATTTATAGATATGTCTCTCAGTTGGTCTCTCTTTCGCTGCTTGAAAATATAGATTTTTATTTTTTTCATCGTAGCCATAGAAACTTGTTACATCCCATTCTCCCTTAGTGAGTTGTTGTGTCATATGTCCATTGCTTTCGTACATATATATATGGCGGTAACCATCACGTTCACTCATAGAAATAAACGTATTATCACTGTTGAAAAGTATATTGCTATAGTTACTATAATCAATAAAAACTTTATCTTCTTCTGTAATTAAAGTCTTAGCAACCCCAGAACGAGGATTCACACTTAATAATTCTAGTTTTGTTTGGTTGCGATTTAATCGTACCACAGTCAGCGAGTTCACATCGTTGCTCCATTTCAATATAGGAAAATATATATTATTTCCCTCACCACAATCTAGTTGTTTTGTGGTGCGGTTTTCAATGTCATATACGTGTACAGATACAATCGAGTTTTTTTCGCCTGCTTTAGGATATTTATATGTATATGATTCGTCGTAAGGGTGGTGATATGTATCGAAAGAGAACTCTTTTATCTCACTTTCATCAAATCTTATCCATGATATTAATTTACTATCTGGGCTCCATTCAAAATATCTATCAGCTCCAAACTCCTCTTCATATACCCAATCTGGAGTGCCATTAATAACTGAATTTTTCTTACCGTCAGTTGTAATTGCTATTTCAGTCTCAAAATCTAACTTTTTGATAAATAGATTGTTGTCAGATGCAAACGCAATCATTCTTCCGTTAGGAGAGAATATAGCCATTTGTTGTTGCTTAGTCTCTTCGCTCAACGGTTCTATAATATTTCTAGAGATATTATAGACATAATATGTAGTGGTGAATGAATGGCGATAAATAGGGGTGCATTCAGTGTTAATCAAAATCCGCTTCTCTTCTGCATCAAATTCATATCCACTAATCTTTTTCATTGTAGCCCCTTTTGCAGTCTCAACATCAAAAATAATATTAGTAGCTTTGCCAGTTTTGTAATTATAGGCTATTATTTTTGTACCATCATTGGACAACATTGTGTAGTGCTCACCGTCATTCATTGAGTATGATTCAGCCATCATTTGTGGTCTGAATTTCCCTGACGTAAAATCCTCGAGGTACTGTTGGTTGTTAGTTGCACTTAGTGATAAAATTGAAAACAGACATAATATTAATATGCTTTTTCTGGTGATTTTCATGTGTAAATAGTTTATGTTTAGTGGTTTATAATCAATATTTTAGCGATAGCTTTCTCTTTTTTGTCTGGCGATATACAGTGCGCAAAGTATACACCAGAGGCAACTCTCTCTCCATTTGATCTACATCCGTCCCAAGTGGCAATGCTACCATTAGATACTGTTTCGTATATTAGATAACCTTTAATATCAGTAATTTTTACTCTTGTATCAGTTACTAATCCAGTTATGGTTATTGTACCATAATATTCAGGACGAACTGGGTTAGGGTAGGCGTGTACATTATCAAAACTTGTGCCGCTAGCCACAGCATCAGATTGATATGAAATTATACCATTAGCAGTGCCAAAAAACACCTCCCCAGTCTCATCTACAATTCCAACTGATTGTACAGAATTAGATAATAATGGACTATTTTCGGTTGTGAAATGGTAAATTGTCTCTTTTCCATCTTCAGATAGTAAATATGCACCAGATTCTGTAGCTAGCCATTTTCTGTTAGCTCCATCTATTGCAATATCATTTATAGATTCTGTAACTAGTAAGTAGTCAGCCAAACCAGAACCATCGTCTCTAGAAATTTTTACTTTGGTAGCTTGATAGCCATAATTAAAAATATTTGATGTGTTTTCAAGTAAAATAGGACCTTGAGTTGTACCCAACCATATTGTGCCATTATCGTCTTGTGCTATACATTGTAGTTGATACTCAGTGAGTTTTAATTCATTGCCATCTTGGTCATAGAATGAATTAAATCCTAGAGTTGTGTCATCGCTTTCATCACTGATAGTACCATTATCATCGATAACAAAAAAATACGAATTTAAACTCGCAGCAACACCACCTGCTGAGGTATATCTTGGTAGAAGGACGTATTTCATATCCTCGTTTTGGTTATCAAATACAATATCTTGTATTGTACCTTGACCATCAATATCAGTATAACTTCTAATGTAAAAATTTCCAGATGGGTCTACATATTTAAGTCCTCTATTTGTAAACCACAAATTTCCCTCACTATCATAAGCTAAACCATCAATACGCATATAAACATATGGATTACTCGCTACTGAGGTTTCAATTGTACTGTTATCCACAGTATAGAGTTCATAAAACTCATCATTTCTAAACTCATATAGCCCAAGACCAAAACTTGCCACCCAATATCTTGTATTATCACTTGGATCGGCAATAATATCTATAAAATCAAAACAGTTATTTGCTGGTGAGTGTTGCGATAAACTTTCGCTAGTGTGCACCCACCATTCATAATTTTCATATATTGATATAGAGCCAGCGGTGTAGTAGTTTGATGCCCATCTACCACCAGGAATAACAAATACGCGACCATTTGATGTTTTGATGCGCCAAGCTGTATTGTTTCCAGGTCCACTCATCAATATGTTATTCATTGAATTTGTTTTCAAATTTAGTGAGGTGATAGTGGTACTATTTGCCACCCAGATTGTATTTTTATCTTTATCATACAGCGCATACACCAATGTCTCGCCTAAAATATCTTCTATTTCAACATCTTCATATGCAGAGATATAGCTACTATCACTTTTTAGAAAAACCACACCATTTTCCACTAAAATATCGCTAGTATTAGTTGAGTATTGTTTCCAATCGCCATTATTGCCCATATACAAAGTTCCATCGCTCTTTAATACATATATGTCATCACCATCTGCAATCATTTTTATATTTCCGTTTATAGAGTCTAGCGAGTCAAGTGAGGCTAAGCTATTCCAATTCTGATAATTAAGCAAATTTCCTTCGTCTAGGTCTGCACATAGAATATCATCAGATTTACAAGCATATATAGCATTATCTACAATTACTGTATTATATATTATAGCAGCTTCTCCATCGTCTCCCAGATAATATGTATCAGATATCTCTTGTTTTTCAATGTTAATTTTTACAATGCCAAAATCGCAAGATAAATAAGCAAAATCACCGTAGAAGTATATATCATTAATAGTTTTACTGCTATTAGTAGTTTTGTAGTAAATGTCATTGATATTTAGAATATCTCCATTGTCATACAGAAGATCAATATTAGAATTTTCATATGCAATAAATAGTGCGTTAACTTCATCTGAATATTTGATTGTGTTGATTGTATTATCACTTAACCCCTCTATGCTTGAGTATGTTTCAGTTGTTAAATCATATTTATTTACAGAAAATAGTGCTCCCGAACTCAGTACGTAAATCATATCTTCAGATTGAGCCATATTCGTAATGGAGTTATACGAAATATGGGTTGTCCACTCCCCAATACTTTGTTGCGCCCAAAGTACGGTTGAACAAATAAAGATTAAATTTGTTAGTATTACAAGTTTAAATTTAAACATATTTTTTTGTAATTTTATTTTATGTTCGAGGAGTTTTTAGAAGTTCCCCTTTAAGTAGGTTGTTAGTTTTTTTACAGCTACAGCTCTATGCGAGATAGCATTTTTTATTTCTGAGTCCAGTTCTGCAAATGTTTTATCATATCCATCAGGCACAAATATTGGGTCATAACCAAATCCATTGTCGCCACGTAGTTCGTCTATTATTACCCCGTAAATTTCCCCTTCAAAATATTTTATCTCCCCATCAATTATAAGTGCAATAGAGGTGTGAAATTTAGCTTTTCTATTTTTTACACCCTCTAATTTTGCAAGCAATTTTTCTATATTGCGCTTCATATCACACGGTTCTCCTGCGTATCGAGCCGAATATATACCAGGCTCACCACCCAAAGCATCTACCATTAATCCAGAATCGTCGGCAAAACAATCGCAGTTGAGTTTATCATACACATATTTAGCTTTTATCAAAGCATTTGCCTTAAACGTATCGCCATCTTCAGGTATCTCCTCCGTAATCCCTACATTATCCAGTGTTTGTATTTCAAATTTATCACCCACCATTGCATCTATTTCATTGCATTTGTTTTGGTTGTGAGTTGCAAAT
>JAWXTU010000046.1:0-17548 GCA_044433285.1 bacterium
AAAGAGATATTTGAATATTTGGGTTCGTCAGAAAAAAGGTGTTATATTGCAATTGATGAATTTCAGCAGATTAGCGACTATCCTGAGAGTGGGGTTGAAGCTCTTTTGCGGTCATATATTCAGTTTATACCAAACATTAACTTTATATTTTCGGGGAGCAGTCAGCACATTATGCGCAATATGTTTCTTTCGGCAAAGCGTCCATTTTACCAAAGCACACAAATAATAACTATTGACAGAATAGACAAAAACCTATATTTTGATTTTGCTAATGAATTCTTTTCAACAAAAGGCATCGAATTAAAAAGGGAGATATTTGACTATTATTACGATCGTTTCTCGGGTCATACGTGGTATATCCAAGCAATTTTAAATCGCTTATATAGCTCTGGTTACACATCAATAGACAGTCAATTAGTAAAAGATGTGGTAAATGAAATAATAGAGGAATCATATTATTCATATCAGGCACTATTATCCGCATATTCTATAAATAATGTGCGTTTACTCAAGGCAATAGCAAAAGAGGGAGTTGTATCTGAAATCACTTCATCTGCTTTTATTACTAAATACAAACTTGGCGCCGTAAGTAGCGTAAGAACCTCATTGAAAAAATTGATAGATCAAGAGTTGGCATATAAAACAGATGACGGATACATCGTTTACGATAGATTTATGGCTATTTGGTTAAAGGCACAACCGTAAAGAGATTACCTTTGGAAATTTTACAATGCAAAGATAATAAAATTTTTAGACACCCCCTATTATTCCACATAAAGATAGTGGTAAACACCTAAATATCAAGCTATAAGCTTTTCAATATAAAATATAAGAGAAAACAAAAGAGAGCAAAAAGAACAATAATATTGTATAACAAACAAAATTTATTGTATTATTTAGATGAATTTTTGGAATATGCATCAACAATTCGTTGCACAAGGCGGTGTCGAACGATATCGTTTTTATTAAATTCTACAAAGGCGATACCCTTGACATCTTGTAGAATTTCCATTGCATCACGCAGTCCTGATTTTTGATGTGCAGGCAAATCTATTTGTGTCATATCACCAGTTACAATCATCTTTGAACCCAGACCCATACGGGTGAGGAACATTTTTATCTGCTGAACCGATGTATTTTGGGCTTCATCGAGTATGATTACCGCATCGTTGAGAGTGCGACCACGCATAAAAGCCAGAGGGGCAATTTGTATGGTTTTATTAGTCATAAGTTCAGCAAGTTTTGCGGCAGGCAACATATCCTCCAGTGCATCATATAAGGGTTGAAGATATGGATCAATTTTATCTTTCATATCTCCTGGTAAAAAACCTAGTTTTTCGCCTGCCTCAACAGCGGGACGACTGAGTATTAGGCGTTTTACCTCTTTATTTTTAAGAGCCCTAACAGCTAATGCAATAGCAGTGTATGTTTTGCCCGAACCAGCAGGACCAATAGCAAACAGGAGGTCGTTCTCCTCGTATGCTTTAACCAACTGCTTCTGCGTTGTGGTGCGTGCGAAAATTGTTTTACCACCCACACCGTGCAAAATCTGATGTTCATTTTTCGAAGTTGGCACTTCGCCCTCTTTGATATAGCGCACTATCATCTCTGGAGTTAGTTCGCTATTAATCAAGGCGAATGAATCTATTTTTTTCAATACAGAATATAAATTATCCACCTCTGCACTATCCTCGCCCGAAATTTTTACGGCACGACCACGTGCTACAACTTTAAGGTTTGGATATAAATCTTTTACCACGCGAATATTTGCATTATTCACGCCATAAAATAGTGTAGAGTCTACATTAGAAGAGAGATGATAAGTAACTTCTGTCATATTTTTAAATAGATAATAAAAAGTGTGGGGCTAAAAACACCCAGAATATAGAATTAAGGAGTTTTTTTAAAAAAAACTACACCTAAATCGCAGAGGAAAACACCTCCACAATTTAGGTGTATATTTATAAAATTATTAATATGCAAATAGTGGGTATTTAACCATTATTTCGTTGATTTCAGCACGAACGGCAGCAATTACGCTCTCATCTTCGTGAGCCGACAATACACGGTCGATAAACTCAACAATTCTTGGCATCATATCCTCTTTTACGCCACGAGTAGTGATAGCAGAAGTTCCAAAACGCAAACCAGAAGTTTGGAATGGAGAACGAGTATCGAATGGCACCATATTTTTATTAGTAGTGATATCAGCAGCTACAAGAGCTTTTTCTGCCACTTTACCTGTTAGTTCTGGGAATTTAGTACGTAGGTCAACCAACATAGAATGGTTATCTGTACCACCAGATACGATATTGTACCCTTTAGCCATAAGAGCCTCTGCAAGCGCAGCAGCATTTTTCTTCACTTGTTTTTGATACTCAACAAATTCTGGTTGAAGAGCCTCGCCAAAAGCAACAGCTTTTGCAGCAATAACGTGTTCTAGTGGTCCACCTTGTACACCTGGGAATACAGCTGAATCAAGAAGAGCCGACATCATTTTCACTTCACCTTTTGGAGTTTTTTTGCCCCATGTATTAGGGAAATCTTCACCCATTACGATGATACCGCCACGTGGACCACGAAGAGTTTTGTGAGTAGTAGATGTACAGATATGAGCGTGTTTAACAGGGTTTTCTAACAAACCAGCAGCGATAAGACCTGCAGGGTGAGCCATATCCACCATAAAAATAGCACCAATTTCGTCGGCTACCTTACGGATACGAGCATAATCCCACTCTCTACTATATGCAGAAGCACCAGCCACAATAAGTTTTGGTTTGTGCTCGCGCGCTACGCTTTCTAGTTGTTCATAATCCACTCGTCCGTCAGACTCTTTAACACTATATTCTAATGCTTTATAGTTGATACCCGACATATTTACAGGAGAACCGTGAGAGAGGTGACCACCGTGGGAAAGATTTAAACCAAGGAAAGTATCACCTACATTTAAACATGCCATAAAAACAGCCATATTTGCTTGAGCACCAGAGTGAGGTTGTACGTTAGCCCATGCAGCACCAAAAACTTGTTTGATACGGTCGATAGCAATTTGTTCAGATTTATCAACTACCTCACAACCACCATAATAGCGTTTACCTGGATAACCTTCGGCATATTTGTTAGTCATCACCGAACCCATAGCTTGCATAACTTGCTCGCTAACAAAATTTTCAGATGCAATCAACTCAATACCTTTAAGTTGACGTTGTTTTTCCTCTTCGATTAAATCGAAAATTACATTGTCTTTTTTCATTGTATATTTTTAAAAATTTATATTAGAGACTTAATCACTATGAACTAATATCTCCAAATAGTTAAGTATTATAATCAATTAAGTATTATTTCTTCTTTTTTACGCTCCACCCAAATTTGCCTATCTCCTCGCCAATTTTATAGTAATGACCGTGCGAATAGGTTATCAATTTAGATTCATAGAGCTTGAATTCGCCTGTTTTTTCATCGATATATCGTTTATCTGCGTGCACATTCACCACTTTTGCGATGAACATATCGTGAGTTCCGAGTTCTTTTATCTCCACCAATTCGCATTCGATAGACATTGGAGACTCCAAAATTATCGGAGCTTTTACCATTTCGGCAGGTTTTGGAGTGAGGTTCATCTCTGCAAATTTATTGTAATCGCGCCCACTTTTCACACCACACCAATCGGTTGCATAAGCCAAATCTTCGTTAGTTAAATTAATAACGAATGCACCAGTACGTTTAATTATATCATATGAATGACGCTCTGGACGAACAGAGATGTAACACATTGCAGGCGAAGTACATATAGTACCTGCCCACGAAACAGTAAACATATTATATTCTTGTTCCGTTTCGCCACAACTAATAAGCAACGCAGGAAGCGGATAAATCAGCGTTCCCGGCTTCCACTGCTCTTTTTTTATATCGTTTTTTTTACTCATTTTTACCTAAAAGGGACTTCTAAAAACTCCCCGACGAAGAAAAATTAAATTTATAAAAAGAGACCCAAATTCCCTTTTGAAATTCGACCACAAAGGTAAGAAATATATTTTTTATCTACAAATTTTTTTTGTCTACTTTTTTTAACCAAAAAATTATTAACTAAAAAGAGTGCCAATAAAAATTTATTGTACCTTTGTAGCCTTTAAAATAGGGGGTGTTCAGCAAAATACACATTCTAAAAAAGACACCTCAAACGTATTATAAAATTTAATTAAATAATTTATGTCAATATTTAATTCTAACGACAACAACAGTAACAACAACACAATTTACAACCAAAATCAATTTCAAGAAACATCATCATCATCTTACAACAATAATTTATCGTTTGAACCATTTGCCTCTGCAAACAGTTCCAGCTCATCTAACGGCACAACTTCATCTGTTTTTGCTAGCGATCCAAGTTTTCCTACATCGAATTATAACGACACCCCATTATCGACAGATTTAACAATTACATTAATTATGGTCTCTATTTATGTGGTATTTAAATGGGTATCAAAGAGATTCATCAATAAAATTTAAAAGAGAAATTTAAGTGGACTACTACATCCCTTTACTTTATAGGAAAATCGTCGCTTACCCACGTCATATATTCACCATCTTGCTCATAAATCAGATAGCCAGAGATATCAGAGCGATCTGTAATCCATTGTTTTGAGGTTTCAAAACCCGCCACCATACAGGCAGTAGCCCAAGCGTCGGCAGTCATACAATCTGCTGCTATAATAGTGGCACTCAACAGACTATGGCGCACAGGATACCCAGTGCGAGGGTCTATAGTATGCGAATATTTTTTACCACCCTCCTCGTAATAGTTGCGATAATTGCCACTAGTTGCCATACCTGCATTAGTGAGATAAGCTATATCTTGTATCTCATTTACAATCGACAACGAATCTTCTACGGGTTTATTAATACCAATGCGCCAAGCATCTCCTTTCGGATTAACACCCCCTGCAACCACCTCACCACCAATCTCAACACACCAATCGGTGCAACCATAAGCAGCTAAAGTATCAGCTACCACATCGCAAGCAAAACCCTTTGCTATAGCACTTGCATCGATACGAATAGAGGGCGAATTTTTCATCACTACTCCATTTGCTATAGAGATTTCGCCCCAACCGATATAGGGCATAACACTATCTACTTGCTCGGGTGTAACAGTTGCACGCTTTTTGAGTCCGAAACCCCACAAGTCCACCAGTGGCGCAAC
The DNA here is from genome assembly GCA_044433285.1 of bacterium. Taxonomy (GTDB): domain Bacteria; phylum Bacteroidota; class Bacteroidia; order Bacteroidales; family Paludibacteraceae; genus Aphodosoma. The sequence goes on from JAWXTU010000046.1 coordinate 5,207, forward strand.
AGTCATATCAAAACAGCCGTTAGAGTTGATGCTCACCTCCTGCGCTTTATCCCACACAATCATAAAAGGTGCGTCGGGTACGGTATCAACATTATTATTAATATGTGATATTACACTATTGGGGTTAAACATTGACAACGAATTATTAACCACATCAAAAGCGTTGTTAATATTCTGTTTTAAATCAATTTTTTCTGCATTTGAATATGTGATGCTATAGGTAGTTCCAAAAACAAATCCCCTCTCATTTTGATACTTAACATCTCGTCCAAAAGAGAATATATCAAGCAAAAACAGAACTGCTATAAGCATAAAAACCAAAGCCCAAATCATACGTTTACTGATGTGTAAACCTCTCTTTTTATCTCCCATCATATTGCATTTTTAAAATTCACCGCAAAGATACAAAATTTTCATTAAAAATTAGCGAGTAAAACCATTTTTTTTTACTAACTTTGCAACGATTTTCCTTTTTGAAAATCTACAAAGAGATTTCATCTAATAAACAGGTGTAAATTGGTAAGTTAGACTAATAATATATGGGGACTCCAAAATAGTCGCCAAAAAACTTAAATTAATAAAACTGAGAGAGAGAAACAGATGATGAAAAAAATTTCTACTTTAATTGCCGTGATGGCGATTACTTTAATTGCAAAAGCTGAGATACCAACAGGTTACTATAACTCGGCAGAAAACAAATCAGGTTCGGCACTTAAAACTGCATTATGCGGTATTATTGATGGTCATACAGATATGGGATACAGTGAACTATATACAATATATCAGAAATCTGACTTAAATTCGAGCGGTAATATATGGGATATGTATTCGACTTGTACCTTTTCGTCTGGCTCTAGCGATAGATGTGTCAATTATAGCAGTATTTGCGACTGTTACAACCGTGAGCACTTAATCCCTCAATCGTGGTTTGATAAAGATTATCCAATGAGATCTGATGCCTTTCATGTTGTACCAACTGACGGAAAAGTAAATGGATATAGAGGTAGCTACCCACACGGCGAAACATCTACAGGTACATCTGTTGGTTCAAAAGGATTAGGCAAATATGGAACTAGTTCTGTATCTGGATTATCAATGACTGTATTTGAGCCAGATGATGAATATAAAGGTGATATTGCACGCTCATATTTCTATTTTGTAACACGCTACGAAGATGAGATGGATTGGATAACTAGTTCGGTTTTTCAAACTAGCTACCCCCACTTGATAACTGCATTTGCCAACTTGATGATGAAGTGGCACCGCGAAGACCCTGTAAGTGAAAAAGAGCTTGACAGACAAGAGGGAGTATATTATTACCAAAAAAATCGTAACCCATTTATCGACTATCCAGATTTGGCTGAATATATCTGGGGCACAGAGGCTGGTAGCAGTTGGTCGTCTACAAATACTGATACTGGCGGTGGTGATACAGGTGGAGATGACACTACAGAACCTGAAGATTTTGATGTGCTTGATGCAACAAATATCTCATCTACTGGGTTTACTGCAAACTGGAATGCAGATACCGATGCAACAGACTATACTCTTGATGTATATCAACTTACAACAGAAGGTGAGCAAGGAGAAACTGAGATATTTTCTGCCGATTTTACTAATGGTTCAATGCCTGATGGGGTAAGTATGGTGAATGGTGGTTACTCATCATTTAGCAATGGAGGTTTAAGAATGGGTTCGGGAAGTAAAGATTGCGAGCTGGAATTAAATGCTTTATATTTATCATCTGAAGGTTGTAAAATAGAGCTATATGCAGAACAATATAATGATGATGATGCGATAATAGAAATTGAAATAGACGGCACTTTACAAGAAACCATCTCATTGTCAGACTCAAAAACATGGTATAGCGCAAACATTTCTGGTACTAGTTCTTCTGTAATCACCCTCACGGTATACTCTGATCGTAGAGCTTATTTATATAATCTTACCGTAACAAGTTCAGACTATGTAGAGACAAAAACTTCGGTAGATGGTTATCCATTAAACACTGGCAATGTTACGTCATATAATGTAAATAATCTTAGCGATGATGTAAGCAAAGATTTTTACTATACCGTAACTTCTATTGGCGGAAGCGGCACAACTGTTGGTCCAAAATTGGTAACACTATCTAATGTAACATCTACAACCACTACTGAGATTTTCGACGATATAATATATTATGGTGGTGTTGAGGGTTATACACTAAAAAATATACCTTACGACTCTACTGTAAAACTATACTCTATCGAGGGAAAACTAATCTATTCTACACAAGATATAGAATCTGAAATTAAAGTGATACTACCAAGTAATGGCGTATATCTTCTTCAAATTATAAATAAAGCAGAGTCAACTGTAATTAAACTGATGAGATAACGGGTATTTCTAAAAACTCCCCGAAAAAATTAAATTAACAATATAAGACCAAAAGCTGTTCTTTTGCTATATTTTTGAGACTTATTACTCAATAAAATAACTAATACCTAAAGATATGAACTTAAAGAAAACTATTTTATTTATCGCAATTTTGTTGACAACTGCGATAAAGGCGGAAATCCCTGCTGGTTATTATATAAATGCAGATGGCTTAAAAGGCTATGAACTGCTAGATGCCCTTAACACTATATGCTCTGATGGAGATTTTTTGGCTTATGGTTCTGGTAGTGGATATACTTGGCAAGGATTTTATTATACCGACCGCAACGAAGACGGCTCGGTAATTGATATGTACTCTGATAATGTACGATATCAAACTCTATACGAATCGGTAGACGGAATGCACATAGAACATTCACTGCCAAAGAGTTGGTGGGGAGGACTAGAGAATTACGCATATCGTGATTTGAATCACCTATTTCCAGCCGATGGCACTACTAATATTACAAAAAGTGCATTGCCACTCGGTGTGGTTGGTACCGCTACATTGGATAATGGAGTATCAAAAGTGGGCGACAATGTGTTTGCTAACGCTACATCAGATAAATGTTTTGAACCAGCAGATGAATACAAAGGTGATTTTGCTCGTGCATATCTCTATATTTCAACTGTTTACAATGAGTTTTCATCGCTTTGGCAATCTACAATGATGGACAATAACACCTATCCTGTATGGAACTCGTGGGCGATTGACCTATTATTAACTTGGCACAGAGCCGACCCTGTAAGTCAAAAAGAGCTCGACCGTCAAGAGGCAGTGTATAATATACAACACAATCGCAATCCTTTTATTGACTATCCAGAACTAGTAGAACATATTTGGGGAACGGCAATGACAACAGGTTTTGAGTTGCCAGAAGATAATCGTGCATACCTGTCATCTCCGAGCGTATGGGACGAAATTGAAAGTAAAATTGCCCAAGTTGGTACTACTGTACAAGAGAATGTATATATAAAAGGTGGTAATATAACAGAGAATTTATCTATCTCTTTAAAAAATCAAAATAGCGGTATTTCATTATCACACTCTACAATGACACCCACAGAGGTCTTGAATGGTACCGATTTAACTATCACTGTTACATCTAGTTCGCTTGAAACAATTAACGACACTATACTTATCTCGTCAGACGAAATAAGCGAACTAAGTATACCATTGAAGGCTAATTTCACTGACCAATTTATGATTACATCATTCGAGGCTATCTCTGCTAATGAGGCTGAAGTGGAATGGGTGGAGATGAATAATGAGACTAGTTACACAGTGCATCTATCTAAATATCAACACGCAACTGCAACAAATCTAATGTTTGCTGGGTACATTGAGGGGTCATCGTGGAATAAAGCATTTACTATCTATAACGGAACAGGGGCTGATGTTGACCTAAAATATTACACCGTTTGTAAACAGAACAACGGAACAGGAAATTTTGGTTCGACTACACCGCTTAGCGGCACTCTTGCAGCAGGTGATATATATGTAATTGCACATAGTAAAGCATCTGATGATATAATAGAGAAAGCTGACCTAACGATCAGCAGCGACACAGATAATGCTGCATCTTTTAATGGCAACGATGCTTTGGCTCTGTATCACAACAGCTTACTGATTGACGTAATTGGTGAGATAGATAATGCGGATAATTGGGGGGAGAATATGACTCTAGTGCGCAATAGCGATATTACTACTCCAAATAGCACGTTTGATTGGGAGGAGTGGACGATATTAAGTATAGACGATATATCTCCATTATCTGGGCACACAATGGACGCTACAGATTTGAGTGAAACAGTAGCTACATACACCTGTAATACAAACAGTTATTCACTTAGTGGCTTATCTCCAGAGGTGAGTTATCGAGTAACTATCGAGGCTAACACAAGCAACACAAAGAGTGTGAACAGTTGGCAAATAGTGATGCCTAAACTCGCTGACCCAGAGGCATATGATGCAACAGAAATATATAACAGTCAATTTACTGCAAATTGGGATATTGTGCCTTATGCTGATGGTTATCTACTGAATGTTTTCGAGCTAGAAGGTACTGGCACTATAACTGTAACAGAAGGGTTTGATAATGTGGGTTCTAGCGGCACTCCTCTACCTGATGGCTGGAGCGGAGAGGTAACAGGCACATATACAGCTGCTACATCATATGGAGAGGCAACTCCTTCACTAGGTTTAAAAACTGATGGCGACTGGATTCAAACTCCAATGCTAGAAGCTCCTATGTCAAAATTTAGCTTTTTATATAGATTCCCAAGTAGCGCTACTGGTTCGTATTTTATTGTATACGCTATTGATAATGAATACAATCTAACTCAAATAGATAATATTCCGTATGCAGGAACAACTTCTAAATCAACACTTACATATACAGAGACAGAATTAGGTACAAATTGTTACGCTGTAAGAATAGAATATACAAAAGTGACAAGCAACCTAGCAATCGATGATGTTACGTATGAATATGGAAAAATGGATAGTATATATGTGCTTCAAAATAGATATACTACAGCAACATCATATGTTGTAGATAATTTAAAACCAGAGACTACATATTATTATAATGCATATGCAGTGGCTAGTTATAGTACTAGTGATGAGTCGATAAGTGAAATTTCTAATACAATAGAGGTGGAGACCAATACAACAAATGTACCAGAAAACCCAACCAATACAGATAATATATATAGTAGCAATTGTATTGTATACACACAACAAATGAGTGCTATCATTGAAAATATCACTCCAGAATCTACTATTGATGTTTACGATATTATGGGACGAAAAATTATATCTACTAAGGTATCAGATACTACATACAGCGTAGATTTTAGATTTAACGGTGTGTATATCATTACAATAACAGACAGCAACAATAATAGAACGATTAATAAAGTAAGTATTTAGAGCAGAGATATATGAATTCATTTGAGCATTTCGATTATAACAGAGCAGATATAGAATCGCCCTCGTATGTAATAGAAGAGGAGTTGTTGCATAATAATTTGCGACACATTAAAAGAGTTGAAGAGGAGGCAGGCATACAGATTATAATGGCATTTAAGTCGTTTGCTATGTGGAAATTGTTTTCAATAACCAGAAACTATATCCCCTACTCTACAGCGAGTTCGCTTGCCGAGGCGCGATTGGCATATGAAGAGTTAGGCTCTAAGGCTCACACATTTGCACCTATATATAGAGATGATGAGATTGAAGAGATTGCTAGATGTAGTTCGCATATCACATTTAACTCTTTGGCGCAATTTAATCGTCATCGTCAAACTTGCATTTCGCATAATATCTCTTGCGGAGTGCGTATTAATCCAGAATATTCTGATGTTGAGACTGACCTGTATAATCCGTGCGCCCCAGGTTCGCGCTTTGGTATAATACGCGACCAATTGCCTGCGCAGCTGCCAGAAGGAATAGAGGGGCTGCATTTCCATACACTCTGCGAATCAAATTCGTATGACTTAGAGAATACACTCAAAGTGGTAGAGGAGAAATTTGGAACATATTTTTCTCAAATAAAATGGATAAATATGGGCGGAGGACATTTGATGACTAAGGCAGGATATGATGCCAACCACTTAATCAGCTTGCTGAGAGAGTTTAAATCTCGCTACCCTCACCTGCAAATTATCTTAGAACCAGGGTCGGCTCACGTATGGCGCACCGGTGTGCTGGTGGCTACCGTGCAAGATATAGTGGAAAACCATGGTATCAGTACAGCAATATTAGATGTATCATTTGCCTGCCATATGCCCGATTGTTTAGAGATGCCATATCAACCGAATATTATCGGAGCGACGACTGCGGCAACGGATAGTGCTCACCCAGAGAAAAATATTTTTGCCTACCGAATGGGCGGAAACAGTTGCCTAAGTGGTGATTTTGTGGGTGATTGGTTCTTTGATCATCAACTAGAGATTGGCGAACGAATCGTGTTTGAAGATATGAATCACTACACCAATGTAAAAACCAATATGTTTAACGGAATAACTCACCCCAGCATATCATTAAGAGATGCTAACGGTGAGATAGTGTTATTGAGAAAATACGATTACTGCGATTACAAAAATCGTATGTGTTAGAGGGATTTCTGAAGTTCTGAAGGTGTTCTGGATAAAAGTTCTTCAGAAAAGTTCTGGAGGTAGTCTCTATGGTTCGTTAAGAATCAACTCCCCATCTTTACAAGTGTATGAGGTACCTGGAAATTGTTCTACCAATTGCAAATTGTGTGTTGCCATAATTACAGCAGTACCACTTTGCGCAATTGCATGCAAAATCTCCATCAACTCTCGGCTTGTTGTTGGGTCTAGATTTCCAGTTGGCTCATCTGCAATAATAAGTTCTGGAGAATTTAGCAGAGCACGTGCAATTACAATACGTTGTTGCTCACCACCAGAGAGTTGGTGGGGCCATTTGTACCCTTTTTTGCTCATACCAACCGTAGAGAGAACAAGATTTATCTGATCTTCAATATCTTTTTTGCCCTTCCACCCTGTAGCTTTTAATACAAACTTCAGATTATCCTCTACACTTCTATCCTTTAAGAGTTTAAAGTCTTGAAAGATAACACCTATTTTACGGCGTAGCAGCGGTATCTGTTTATTTTTAATACTCAACAAATCGTAGTCGAATATACGCGCCTCACCTGTATTTACTGGCAATTCGACATACATCGTTCTAAGCAAAGAACTTTTGCCCGACCCAACACTACCACAAAGATAGATAAATTCACCATGACTAACAGAAAAATCTACTTGATTAAGCACAACCAACTCCTCTTGAGAGATATCAACCTTACTATATTTTAAAATATCCATATTTAATGCGTTATTATTTTTTACTATCTTTATTTTTTTACTATCCTCATTCTTAATATCTTAATATCCACTTTTGGACGATCACCCTCTCCTGTAGCGACCTCTGATATTTTTTGCAACACATCAAAACCCTCAATAAGTTGTCCGAATACAGTGTATTGTGTATCTAGAAATGGGGTTCCGCCCATAGTTTTATATGTCAAACGCTGTTCATCAGTAAATCTAAAATTCTCTTTTGATGATAATTTTTTTTGTACATTAAGTTCCACTGCATCAAGCTCAGAATTTGTGTACTGCTTGCCATATACCAGATAAAATTGACTAGCATTCGACACGTGCTCTGGATTTTGTTCATCACCTTGACGTGCAGCTGCAAGTGCCCCTCTTTTATGATAGCAAGTTGGTAAAGCTATTTCAGCATCGAGGTTGTAACCTAAATCGCCAGAGCCTAATCTAAGTTCAGGGTCATTAAGTTTTGAGTATGGATCGCCCCCTTGTATCATAAACTCCTCTATAACTCTATGGAATAGAGTCTCTTCGTAAAAGCCCTCATTCACTAACTTAATAAAATTATCTCTATGCTGCGGAGTTTCATTATATAGCTCCACCTTCATTTCACCCATTGTGGTGTAGATTTTCACCTTTACAGTTTTTACTTTCTTCTCTTTAGCATCTACAGTTGGTATTGCTAAAACAAAGAACGAAATCAATATTAATAAGCTCTTTTTCATATAGTTAACAACTTAAGAGAAGATATAAAAACTCCCCTAATAAAAAATTACAGTGCAAATATAATAAAATTCTCTAAAATAAAAAAGTAGATAAAAAGCTATATCAACTTTTCATCTACTTTTATTATAGCTCCATTTCAAAACGAAATTCATTGCAAGATGCAATTAAAGTTTCGCTGGATTTTTATGATAAATTGCATCATTTTCAAATTCAGCAACAGCGCGCAAAGTTGGTTTTGGCAATTGCTCGTAATAGCGAGAAATCTCTATTTGCTCGCGATTTTCAAACACCTCTTCAAGATTATCAGTAGCTGATGAAAAATCTGCTAATTTTTTATCAAGATCGTGTTTTACTTCAACTGAAATTTGATTAGCACGTTTTGCAATAATACGTACAGTTTCGTAAATATTGCCAACTGGCTCACTTAAAGCATTAAGATCACGAGTTACTGTGTTAGTTGGTGCTGTTATTTTCTTTTTACTCATAAAATTATTTTTTTCGGGAAGTTTTTATAAGTCCCCTTTATTATTTCACTATATTCTTTGCCTCTTTCAGGATACGGTTTGCAGCTTTAATGTTTTTTCCATCGGAAAACTCATTAGCGTATCTATAATATTCATCAATTACCTCGCTATATCTTTCAACTTTTTTATCATCTATAGAGTTAGATGCTTCATCTGATTTAGACTGCAAGATAAGAAACAGTAGGTCATCTCGATATTTAGAGTCTGGATACTCTTTAAGAGTATTTTCTGCTGTCAAAACTGCTGCTTGAAAATTATTGCCACCATAAGTACCTAAATTAAAATATAATTTTGCAGCCATCAGCCCTTTATACGCCAATTTATTTTCCATCTCGGCTAAATATCTGTAGCAACTCTCTACTCTATCACTCGTTGGATAGAGATCAATAAACTCATACAGAGCCACAATAGCTGCATATGTAGAAGATTGATCGAGACGAGGGTCTTGCGAATCTAGATAATAGCAATATGCCACTTTGAAGCGAGCTTCATCTGCATACTCACCACGTGGGAAACTACGAAGATAAGTTGAGAAGTATTCACTTGCTGCAAAAAAATCGTTCTGACCCATATATGATTCTGACAAAAGGTATAATAATTCTTCTGCTTTAGGCGTACCACGATAAAACGTTATTATGCTTTCAAACATAGTAGCACTTTTTATATATTTTTTTTCTTGAAAAAATATTTTACCTGCCTCAAATTTAACGTCTGGATCTGTTGATTTTTGCAGACGATTAAATTCGCTACACGAGCAAAGAATTGCTGATATAGCTACTACAATTAAGAATTTTACTTTAGTCATATTTCAGTTTGCAAAGTTAGCACTATTTTTTTATTCCTGCAATAGGTTAATCTATATTTTTATTGTGTTCAAGCAAAAGAGTACGAGTTGGTTGATCGCACACTTCAGTTGGACCATAATATTGAATTGGACCTGGATATACATAACTAGCATTTACATCTGCCCACTCCTCGCGGTGAGCCTCAAGATATTTAAATGGTGCTGCATCAAGACGAACCAATGCTTTTTGAATTACTGGTTTCATCTCACCGTGTCTGCGCTCCATATTCATCATCATCGTAATAGGCACACCTCCTGCAATCCATTCATTAGCAGGTGCTGTTAAATTACGCACGCTAGACATATATCCTGTTTTTCCTTCAGAGATAAGCACTGCTGCTGTATAACCGAGTGAATAACAATAATCTGCATCAAAATTAGATGGTGTTGCACAACGACCTTCATATCCGAAGAAGTGGTTAATAGAGGCAAATTTACCTTTATAAGTACCTTCTGCTTTTAATTTAGCCAATTTTTTAGCACACATCTCAATAAGCATCTTCTCTGTTTCGATAAGAGAGACTTGTACATTGCCGTGTGGGTCGCGGTCGAGCGTTAGTTGGCGCGCAATACCCTTTGGTAACTCTGAATATACTGCTCTACTATCATCTGTAAGTTTTGCTTTTACATAATGGCGTTTTTCTTCATCAGTATCCAGAGCATTAAACTCATCATTGTTAGCTAATAGGTCATTTAATTCTGCAATAAGCGTTTTCATTGCTGGGATAAATTCAATTAATCCCTCTGGAATAAGAATTGTACCAAAATTCAAACCAGCACTTGCTCTATTAACAATAACATTTACTATATCGTTCACCACATCAGAGAGAGTCATATTTTTCGCCTCCACCTCTTCGCTTACAATACAGATATTTGGTTGCGATTGAAGAGCGCACTCTAGTGTAATATGCGATGCAGAACGCCCCATCAAACGGATAAAGTGCCAATATTTTTTTGCTGAATTTGCATCTCTTTGTATGTTACCGATTAATTCAGAATATACTTTACAAGCAGTATCAAAACCAAAAGATGTCTCAATCATCTCATTTTTCAAGTCGCCATCAATTGTTTTTGGACATCCTATCACTTGAATTCCTGCATTTTTTTGAGCATAATATTCAGCAAGTACACACGCATTAGTGTTTGAATCATCCCCTCCGATAATAACAACGGCTTTTATACCCAATTTATTGCAGACCTCGATACCACTATCGTACTGAGAAGTCTCTTCTAATTTTGTACGACCCGAACCGATAATATCAAAACCACCTGTATTGCGGTACTCATCTATGATATCAGCTGAAAGTTCGATATATTGATGATCGACCAAACCACTAGGACCTCCTAGAAAACCAAAAAGTCGGTTTTCTGGGTTCAGACGTTTCAATCCGTCAAAAATACCAGAGATAACATTATGACCACCAGGAGCTTGACCACCCGACAGGATAACACCCACATTAATAGCAGGATACTCTTTTGCATCGCCATTTTCAAATTTGATAATAGGCATTCCATATGTATTTGGGAATAGCGATTTAATCTCTTCTTGATTTGCAACAGATTCTGTCTCCTTACCCTCTGTTAGCACAACTCCACTTTGTAGAGATAGTGGAAGTTTTGGTTGATAGCTCGAACGAGCCATTTGCAATGGACTTTTTTTCATCTTTTAATTACCTTTTATTTATTATAGGGGACTTGAAAAACTCCCTCAAAAATTTAAATTAACAATTTGAGAGGATAAATATAATTTATCAGAGAATAGTAACCCCCTTTTACCAGAATTTTAGAACTGTTATAAACCAATAGGTAAATCTATGTTTATCACCGTTCATTATGGGGTGCAAAGGTACAAAATTTCCAGGAATTGTGCAATAAAATTGGCAACAAAAAAGTAGAGCAATCGATATTTTTTATCAATTACTCTACTTGTAGGGATCGCACTGCCTTTTTATTGAGAAAAATTCCTATATAAACAGGATTTGAGGGGTTTTATATCTTTGTAATCTGCTATCTAAAAAAGATTTTACCTCCAAAAGGAGATGCAGCCCGCCATTGAAAAAAAAACTGAACCTCGGTAGTAAAAAATAACTTGTAGAATTTTCCAATCCCAAAAACAGTGCGAAATTTTTATAATCTATAGGAGATTTAAGGAGACTTCTAAAACTCCCTTTAAGAATTACTCTCTATTAAGAATTACTCTCTATTAAGAATTACTCTCTATTAATAATACCACTCTATTAATAATTTACTCTATTAATAATAACTCTCCCGTTACTTTTCTGAAAGCAAAATTAGTAATAAAATTCTAACTGACCAATTTTTTTTACTATTATTTTCAAAAATTTCTACAAAATAATTTTTAAAAGCCCTTTATTTCTTGTAATCTCACTAATTGTTAAGCAACTACGCAGCTACAATAAAATGCATATTATTACTCAACAAACAGTTTATATGACGATATACCTGATGTAAATTCTAGCGAAACAATATAAATCCCTTGCACTCTAGGTGCTGTTATAGAGGCATTTGAGCTTTCCACTCGTTGCACAGAGACCAAACTACCCACAGATGTGTAAATCCTCACGGTGTAACTCTGCTCGCTCTCTATTTGTGGTAGAGTGAACGTTTCGCCCATACTCACACGTGTAGTTACAGCAGTTAAATAGTCATTTACATCCACTTTTTTCACTGGGTTGATGGCACAACTTGGCATCGTTACATTATCATCTGCTCTAGTAACCACCACGTGGTACTCATCTGAAGTGGAGAACGAGCTGTTTTCGCCTAGATAATAGTACGAACCTTCAGCGTTTTTAATGGCTGATCCATTGCAATACCATTGATACGATGAGAAGGTATATCCTCCGTTGTAATTGCTATTTAACAATGCCAACACATTATTCCACTTTTGTTCGATAATAGATGATGGATAGTATATATTAATAGTAATAGGTGAGGTCATAGCCC
>JAWXTU010000047.1:0-17539 GCA_044433285.1 bacterium
AATCACACCCTATACCCCATACAGTATCAGTAGGATATAAAATCACCCCACCTGCTCGCATCACCTCAACTGCCTCCTTTATCTGTTTGTTAATTTCAGTATTACTCATATTCTTTTTTGTTAATCTGGGAGTTTTTAGAAATCCCCTATTTTTGATATCTAAATTTCGAGTGCAAAGTTCGCAATTTTTCTTGAGATACACAACTAAATATAAGCAGAAAAAATAGAGCACAAAAAATAGATTATTAAATTAAATAAGGTAGAGAGTAAAAAAAAATCGTAATATATAGTGATAATTCAAATAAAAAACACTAAATTTGCGACAGTCTATTTTATAAATTATAATAGGCGTACTATATTCAATAAGAGTGTGGGTTACAATATATTGACCAACAATCACTCCCCTACCCTGAATAACAAAAAAACAATATATAATGCAAAATCAATGGATTTTCAACTCATTAACACCAGAACAAGAATGCTATCAAAAAACTATCTCTGAACAATTACCTGTTTCACCTACACTAGCTAAACTACTAGTACAAAGAGGTGTAACCACACTTAAAGAGGCAAAAGAGTTCTTCGAACCTCAATTGCATCAACTCCACGACCCATTTCTGATGAAAGATATGGATCGTGCGGTAAAACGTTTAGAAAAAGCTTTACAACAAAAAGAAAACATCCTAATTTACGGTGATTATGACGTAGACGGCACCACTGCGGTAGCCCTAGTCTACAAATTTTTACAACCACTCGTTGCATCGCAACAGTGTATAGATTATTATATCCCCGACCGATACAAAGAGGGATATGGTATCTCAAAAAATGGTGTCGATTACGCCAAAGAGAACAACATCACGCTTGTTATAGCCCTAGATTGTGGCATAAAAGCTATCGAAATGGTGGACTATGCCAACGAGCTTGGTATAGATTTTATTATTTGCGACCACCACACCACCGATGCCGAATTACCTCGTGCAACAGCAGTGTTAGATGCAAAACGGGCTGACTGCACATATCCATATGAGCATCTCTCGGGCTGTGGTGTAGGCTTTAAATTTATGCAAGCATTTGCGCAGAGCAATGGCATTCCAGAATCTTTATTAATACCTCTTCTCGACCTAGTGGCAGTCAGTATAGCAGCAGACATTGTGCCTATCACTGGCGAAAATAGAATTTTAGCTCACTACGGCATCAAGCGTTTAAACGAGATGCCCTCGTGCGGACTCAAGGCTATTATGAAAGTGTGCAAACTCAAACCGAGTAAAGATAAAAAAGATGGTTCGCAAATCACTATGAATGACATAGTATTTAAGATAGGACCACGCATAAACGCCTCAGGCAGAATGGAATCTGGCAAAGATGTGGTAAAATTACTCATCTCCAACGACCCAACCCAGTCAAAATTACTGAGCGAGCATATAGATGGCAACAACAACAGACGGAGAGATTTAGACCAAGAGACGACCAAACAGGCTATAGACTCGATTTCAGAAGAGACAATTAAAAAGAACCGTTCGCTTGTGGTATTTAATCCAGAGTGGCACAAAGGAATTGTAGGTATAGTGGCATCTCGCCTTACCGAAAAATTTCACAAACCTACGATTGTACTTACAGAATCAAACGGTATCATTAGCGGTTCTGCTCGATCTGTGCATGGGTTTGATATCTACAGTGCTATCGACTCGTGCCGAGATATGCTGGTGAGTTTTGGCGGACATATATATGCTGCAGGGCTATCTATGACTAGTGAAAATTTGGAGAATTTCAAGGCGAAATTTGAGGAATATGTGGTTAATAATATAGAGAATGCACAACTAACGCCTCAACTAAAAATAGATTCTATAATACAATTCTCAGAAATAACACCAAATTTTATTGATATCCTCAAAAGATTTGAGCCATTTGGTCCTGGCAATTCAAAACCTCATTTTTGCACTACACAGATAATTGACAAGAGAAATAACAGTCGCAAAGTAGGAAAAGAGAATAACCATTTGAAGTTAAATGTTAGCGACAACTCAACAGAGTTCGAGATGGAGGGCATAGCATTTAATATGGCAGAGCACCACACGAGTCTGAAAAGACTTGTACCGCTAGATATTGTATATACCATTGAAGAGAATTATTTCAACGGCAAAAGTACAACACAGATTTTGGCAAAAGATATGCGGGAAACGCAAAAATAAAAATTTCACTTTGTTAGGTGGGACCTCAAAGTAAATAAAAGGCTGAATTCATTGCTATGAGTTCAGCCTAAATTTTATGTTCCAAGAAGTTTAGCGGAGACCAATAGAAAACAATATCTATCTCTTCAATCGAGGCACTAAGAAATCTTCCCAGAGCACCCATATCATAAAGATAATGACATAGAAAAGATATTTAAATATATGCTCGTGGAGGAGGTGGAAATATTCGGGATAGTCTCGCATTGCCGCCACAATTAGGATAATACGCACCAAATTAACGAAATAAACAGCTACCAGACCGAGTAATATGTACCATAATTTATGATACCAAATACCACGAGAGAAGAGCAAAATCATAGTGAAAATAAATGCCTGTTTTAGACCAGTACAAGCCCATATAATACGGCAACCATGGTTATTTGATGGATGAATTACAGATGTATTAAACAGATAGGTATCCATACCAAACCACCCTAAAACCATATGAGACATCTGGGCTATATGCAAAGAGAGCCAATCGAATGGGGCGGAGATATTTGCACCAAAAAAAGTTATTGCAGCAGCACCATTTTCATCGCCAATCACTGTGAATTTCCAGAAAAAATGAGCCGCCAAAAGCACTACGACAAACCTAAAAATACCCTCAAATTTGCCATATTTTTCTCGTAAAAGTGCTATTTTATCTTTCATATTATACTCTATTGTAAAATTTCTAAATTTTATGGGGGCTTCTTAGATCATAACACGCGCAAACGGTGGTAAATCTACAGAGCAAAAATCACCATCTTTGTATTTAAAATGACCTGCAATTGCTACCATCGCAGCGTTATCAGTAGTAAAAGAAAATTTTGGGATATATACATTTACTTTATGTTTTGCACCGTAATCGACAAACGCTTGTCGCAAACCAGAGTTTGCCGACACACCTCCTGCTACAGCTAGATGCTTAATACCCAAATCTTTCATTGCTGCGTGCACCTTATCCATAAGTATATCTATGACAGTCTTTTGCAACGAAGCGCACAAATCATTTTGATTCTCCGCCACGAAATTTGGGTTCTCTTTTATAGCATCACGCAATGTATACAAAAATGATGTTTTCAGTCCACTGAAACTATAATCGTACCCTTTGATACGCGGTTTAGAGAATTTAAATGCCAATGGGTTACCCTCTTTAGCATATCTATCTACATATGGTCCACCAGGATATGGCAAGCCCATCACCTTTGCACATTTATCAAATGCCTCACCTGCTGCATCATCTATGGTCTGACCGATCACCTCCATATCGTTATATGCTCTCACAACTATAATTTGAGAATTACCACCCGACACTAAAAGACAAAGAAATGGATATTCAGGCATTTGAGGTACATCATCTGGCTCTTGCAGAAAATGGGCTAACACGTGAGCTTGCAAATGGTTAACATCCACAAGTGGAATATTCAGTGATGATGCAAAGCCCTTTGCGAACGAAGTACCAACTAAGAGCGAACCCATTAAACCAGGACCACGCGTAAAAGCCACAGCACTCACCTCTTCTTTGTCCACTCCCGCTTTTTTCAATGCAGCATCCACTACTGGAATAATATTTTGTTGATGAGCACGCGATGCCAACTCTGGCACTACACCCCCATACATTTCATGCACAGCTTGTCCTGCTGTAACATTAGAGAGTAAAACACCATCACGCAAAACTGCCGCCGATGTATCGTCGCACGACGATTCTATACCTAAAATTACTAAACTCATACTTATTACGCTATAATTTCTATTTTTCTATACAAATATTGGCTAAATTCCAAACTATTTCTTATCTTTGCATTTTAAAGTACAAAGTTATAAAAAAATCGGCAAAAATATTACTTATCACCGTTATTAGTTTAATATTTCTAATAACCACACCTGCTATACTGTTAAATATCAACAGTGTACAAAACTTTATTGTCAATCAAATCACCCAACATTTAGAGTCGAAACTCAATACTAAGGTGGAAATTGGTGAGGTTTCTATCGATTTTTTCAATAAAATATTGATAAAATCAGTATATTTGGAAGACCAAAGTCAAAAAAAATTACTTACTATAGACCAAGTTGACGTGAGTTTTAGATTGCGCTCAATACTAAAAGAGGAAAAAACTATAAAGAATATAGAGCTAAAAAACCTAGTAACCAATGTAGAGATTGACTCTGCTGGAACAACTAATTTTCAGTTTATTATAGATGCTTTTGCAACTGAGAAAAAAAATCCAGACACCAATCTAAACTTGACTATAAAAAGCATTACTCTATCCAATGCATCAATTGGATATATAAATAATAGAAACAACCAAACGCCTATAGGTCAAGATAGTATATTTGATCCGAACTATATTCTGGTGAAAAATCTCAACACACTGCTCTCTTTTGAGATGGCAGAGAAAAACATTTCTCTATTTGTAGACCACCTTAATTTCAGAGAATCTAGCGGATTGATAGTTGATAATATCAACACCGAGATTAGTATGGTAGATAATTCAATCACCGTACCATATCTTAATATCAAATTACCAAATTCAAATATCTCTTTGGATTCCATCGAGGTGAGCGAACTAAATAAAATAGATGTAAATATCAACAAATCATCTATTTACCTGCCAGATTTACGTTCACTAAATAGTCAACTGAAATATCTAACTCAACCGCTTACTATATCAACTCACTTAGCTATTAATCCAAAGTCTATAAAAACTGAGAATATTGATATAAAATATGGAGAGGATATTTCACTAGCGGCTGATGTTCAATTAGCTAATTTTGATAGCATTGCAAACACCGACTTCAATTTACAAATCAATCAGGTAAAATTCGATATCAAATCGGTGCAAGATATCGTGGCTAACTTTGTACAACGCCCATTTATAATGCCCGACGAGATGCATAATCTTGGCAACTGCTCTTACACGGGCTCAATTGTGGGAAATCTAAGCAATTTGAAGTTACAAGGAAATTTAAATACAAATATTGGCGCGATAAAAACTGATGTAGCATTGTCTTCAAAAGATAATTTTAATGAGATATTTGTTGATGGTGCTGTTGAATCAAAAAGGCTTAAACTGGGAACTCTAATGCCTAAATCGGGCTTGGGAGATGTAATATTCACAACTCAAGCCAAAGTAAATATCAATCCAGAACAGAAATACAACGGTGATGTAGAGCTAATTATCGACAATATTACATATAATAATTATACATACAGCAATATTAATATCGATGGAAAGATGACTCCAGAACTATTTGCTGGGAGCATCTTACTCGATGATGAAAATGGATATTTTAGTTTTGTTGGCGAGCTATCTGATATCAATAATCAAAAAACTATAAATTTCACTTCTAGTGTAAAAGACCTCAACCTAAACAAGTTAAATATTATAGAGCAATATCCAGACCTGAACCTGTCGTTCGATTTAAACTCGCATCTAAAAGGGGCTAAATATGAAAATATGATAGGGCATATCAATATAGACTCTCTACTAGTTAACAATGGTGATAAATATTATTTCCTCGAACAGTTTAGTCTGCTCTCATTCCACAATCCAGAGTACTCAAAATTTAATATAAATTCGGATATAATCAACGGAGATTTTATGGGTAACTATGCTATGTCGTCACTTTTAGATGATATATTAAGTAGCTCCATTGACGAACACTTGCCTATGCTATCTGATATAATAAATATCAAAGAGCCAAAATTTGAAAATAATCTAGATTTTAAGTTTGATATAGAACCACTTGAACCTCTCCTCTCTACATTAGACATCAAATGGAGCACAACAGGGATTACAACTATCAAGGGGGCATTCAACTCAAAAGAAAAAGATTTAACGGCAAGGGTATTCACAGAGAGTTTGACAAACGGAATTAACAAATTCGATTCTATTGATTTTGTGGCTAACAACCACAATGCCATTAATATGCGAATAACAATGGCTACCGACCTACCCGCTGGACATCTAAATACTGGGTTATCTATCGGAGCTACTGGTGGAGTAATTACAACAGATGTTATGTGGGACAATAACAACCCAGAACAACTCTATAGTGGAGAGGTAGTTATGAAAACCCGATTCATAAAAGAGGATAATAATTTTACTATAAATTCATCTATTCTACCAACTAATCTTATCCTCAAAAACAAGGATTGGTATATGAAGAGTAGTGTGGTATGGAGCGATTTTAAGATGATGGGTGTTGATAATTTTGGACTAATCTGTGCAGATGGTCAATCCATTACAGCCAACGGTATTGCCTCTGCCGATTCTCTTGATGCTATCAGTATTTCTCTCAACGATATATCTCTGGATTATATCCACCAGATGTTGCCAAACAGTCAAATCAGTTTTGGCGGATTGCTCTCTGGCAAGGCTACTGTAACACAGGCATTAAGCTCTCTACCTCACATTACAGCCGATGTAACCTCCGAAAGGTTTGTATTTGACGATGCTGAGGTGGGCAATGCTCACGCCACTTGTCATTTTGACCTAGAAACATCTAGTATACAGTTTGAAGGTACAATAACATCTGAAGATAACGACACTACTGGAACTCTGTATGGAGGCTACTATCTACTAAAAGATTCTATTGATATGGTGGGACGCGCTGATGGGTTAAACATCAGTTTTATAAATTATTACATAGAAAATATAGTTGGGAGAGTAAATGGTGAGGCGTATGCAGATATATATATTCACGGCTGTGTAAAGAAAAAAGAGGTAGAGATAGAAGTAAGCGGATTTGCCGACAATGCATCACTCAAAGTTGATTTTTTAAATACAGAATATTATTTTGCAGACTCTATTTACCTCAACAAAAATATCATCGATTTCGGAGAAATTGACCTCACAGATAAAGATGGTAACAAAGGGGTGTTGTCGGGTGCAATCCATCACAACTACTATAGTAATGTAAAGATTGATCTCGGTCTGAGGGTGGATAATATGCTGGTAATCAACACAACCAAAAGAGATAGCGAATCGTTTTACGGAGTGGTTTATGCCTCGGGTGGTGTATCGATAACTGGTAATGAAGAGGAAGTAAAAATTGCATGTAAAGCGACAACTAACAACGGCTCAAAAGTGGTTATTCCAATTGACAGTTACTACGCAGCCGATAATACATTTATCACCTTTGTCGACCACTCAGCAATTGTAGATGAAAGTGTTACGAATAAACCTAAAAATCCTAAGAGCAGTAAAAAAACTAATGTTCTTCTTGACCTAATGCTGGATATGACCCCAAGTACTGAGGTTGAGCTAATTATCGACTCTAAAAGTGGTGATATGCTTTCTGCCACTGGTACTGGTAGTATACGTGTTACATACGATGTAAATGCCGAAAATATCAATATGTATGGCAACTACCAAATCGAACAAGGATCATATATTTTCACTTTCCAAAACCTACTACGCAAAGAGTTTCGTATCAAGGAGGGAAGTTCTATATTATGGGCTGGAGACCCGCTAGCGGCAACTGTTAATATAGATGCATACTATCAATTGACAGCCGATTTATCTGAAATACTCGACGAATCGGTACTAGCAAACACCACACGCACAAGTGTTTTGGTGCAATGTTTGCTTGGTTTGACAGGGCAACTTACCACCCCAACAATCAAATTTGATATCACACTACCCAACTCGGATGAAGAGCTCAACCGCGCACTAGAATATAGTATTAATACCGACGAGTTGATGAACCGACAAATCATAGGTTTGCTGCTGATGGGTAAATTCCTTTCGTCTGAATCTACCAATACTAACGTGGTGTCGCAAAACGAGTTATACTCTGTAGTGTCGTCTACTCTATCGTCGCAACTCAACAATTGGGCATCGCAAATGTTTGACAACTGGGGCTTTGGCATCAACTTCCGCACCTCTGGCGAGGGCGAATTGCGAAGCAATGAATACGAATTTAATTTCTTATACACCCCTACAGATAAGATATCGATAAACGGTAATGTGGGATACAGAGATGATGAGTTGTCGAGCACCAATTTTATTGGCGATTTCGACCTCGAATACAAACTTATCGAATCGGGCAGATTAAAAGGTAAAGCGTATACACACACCAATGACTACAGCGAGTTTAAAACTGGACTTACCACACAGGGTGTCGGTTTGGTGTACAGCGAAAGTTTTAATACACTACCTGAGCTATGGCAATCTTGGATAACTAATTCGAGACGAGGAAGAGAGAGACGAAGAGAGAAGAGAGCGGAACGCAAAGAGAGAGTGCAAGCGATTAAACAGCAGACTGCCGAAACAAAGTCTCAAAAAGAGATAGACGCACAAAGTGAAATAGATGCTGACGGCGAAATAGATGCAGCAAACGAAAACGATACAAAAACAGAAAGCGAAACAGAAGAATAGCATGAAAAAACCGATGCTTATAGGAGACTTGATGTCGAAAAATATCCGCCAATACGTGGGTGAGAAGAGTGCCGATGGGCTAGATGCGATATTGGTGCAACGCAAATGGCGTGAGATGCTCGGACCTGTTATGTCAAAATATAGCCTCGATGAACAATATGATACAGTTAGCGGCAGATTGACTGTGCGCATACAATCGTCGGTACTTCGCAATGACCTATTTATACAACGCGTTGAACTTATCAAAAAGCTCAACGCATTATTAAATAGAGATCTTGTATTAGCTATAGTACTTCGATAGTGTAACTCAATCAGATAGATTCTACCACTCGGTAATAAACTCTTGTTTATCCACCTCCTCTTGATTATCCACCTCCTCTTGATTATCCAATACCTCTTGATTATCTGCTGCTGCTGCAAAACAATTATTTTCATCACCCTCATCAAAATCATTCTCCTCATCAAATTCAATACGTAAAGTAGCCTCTTCAGCCATACGCAAATCCTCATCAACTTTAGGTGTCAATGGTTGTTCGCCTCTACGATAATAGTAGATTAACCCGCATTTCTGACAAGCCTTATATTTTGCATACGGCAGCATATACGAGTAGTAAGCCTCTACGGCATCCCATATTTGCAAAATAAGTTCATCAATCTGTATTCTCATCTGCGCCACTTTTTGCTGATTGCGCGAAGTGGATTTCTGACGAGTTTTTTGGTTCATTCTATTGTCATTGAATATATCAAAGTGCATCTTTACCTTTGCAATTGTAGGATAAGAGAGCGGAAATCCGCCTTGAATAATACGCATCTGTTCCCCCTCAATAATATTGTTACCCCACTCTACCATAGATGCTTCTGATATCAAATCGGGCACAGTAAAATCATCTTGTGGCAGTTTATACAACTCTTTCACCTCACGCTTAATCTCACCACGCAACACTGCAAAGTTCAACACTTGAATAAAGTGAGAGATATACATACGTGCATTGCGCACGATGGTTTGATATTTTTTATTCTCATCTACCTGAGCACTGTAGGTCTCATTATACTGAAGCACAAGCGTATAAAACACTGGAAAATAGGTTTTTGCCTGCATTAGCAACCTAGATGAGATAGGTACTGAATCCAAATTTGCTTTGTCTAACTCAATAATCTTTTGCAAAGATTGTATCCTTGCTTGGTCTGTTTTCGGAAGTCGTCTGTAAGGCATAATATTCTAGTCTTTGCGCCCCATAAGTTGTTGGGCAAACTCAACAAACGGAGCAATTTCTGATTCTGATTTATTAATTTTTTTAAGTGCCGCTATTGCAATGTCATAATATCTGTTCATCGCATCGTCGCAAATTTCAGGCATACCCAAATCGGTATATATATTAATGATAGCATTCACCTTCTCCTCTGGTAGTGTTATTTTGCTAGACATCAATTGGTTAATTGTCTGTCTTTGAGATTGTCCACACTTCTCCAATGTCTTAATCAACAAGAACGTGCGCTTACCGCACAATATATCACCACCTATTTTTTTACCGAAAGTCTTTTCATCGCCATAGCAATCTAAATAATCATCTCTCAACTGAAATGCGATACCGATAGCGATACCAAATTCATAGAGATAATTGGCATCCTCTTTTGACGCATTACCGAGTATTGCGCCCAATTTCAGACATCCAGCAAGCAGAACCGCAGTTTTAAGGCGCACCATCTCGTAATATTCATCAATAGTTACATCGTATCTAGTTTCAAAATCGCCGTCGTATTGTTGTCCCTCACACACCTCGAGTGCAGTTTGCGAAAACAATTTGTACACCTCTTGAAACTTATCAGCAGCCACCTGATCTAGAAATTGATAAGCTCTTATCAACATCGCATCACCCGACAAAATAGCGGTATTAGCACCCCACTTAGCAAACACCGTCTCTCTTTTACGACGCATATCGGCGTTATCCATTACATCATCGTGCAGGAGTGTAAAATTATGAAATATCTCCATTGCAGCTGCTGGTCGCAAAGCCTCTCCGATATCACCACCAAAGAGTTTTGATGCCATAAGCACCAACATCGGTCTGATACGCTTACCGCCAGACTGCAAAGCATAATCAATTGGGGCATAGAGGTTTTTGGGCTCTTTATCCCAATCTATATTTTCAAAATATTTTACTATTAAGTCTCTCATTGTATTAGTTTTTAGGAGTTCACCCTATTTAATTATATTTGGCCGTTGATTATCTCATCCATCACCTCTGAAATATTCAAACCAGCAGCGGCAATTTGTTGCGGAATAAAACTAGTAGCTGTCATTCCCGGAGTTGTATTCACCTCTAACATCGTTATTTTCCCTGTGTCTGAAATAATGTAATCTACACGAATAATACCATTAGCATTGAGTATTTTATAAATTCTCTCTGTAGTATCTTGCACAGCTTTTGTTAACTCTGCACTCACACGAGCAGGAGTTATTTCATCTACCTGACCATTGTATTTTGCATCGTAATCAAAAAACTCATTTTCTGTAACCACCTCAGTAATTGGGAAAATCCTAGTTACATTTTTGGTGCGATACATACCAGAAGTAACCTCAACTCCCTGTAAAAAAGCCTCAATCAACACCTCACTACCCTCTGCAAATGCCTTTGCTATAGCTGGTTGAATTTGTTCGATTGACTTTACTTTTGTTACTCCAAAACTACTACCCCCAACACTTGGTTTTATAAAGCATGGTAGTCCAATTTGATTCACCACCACCTCATCATCTACTGTTTCGCTTGGGCGTAGCACTATACTCTCCGCCACATTAATATCAAAGGCACTGAGCAATTTATTGCACAGAAATTTATCAAATGTAATTGCCGCAGGCAACACATCGCAACAAGAAAAAGGTATTTGAAGCAGGCGGAAATAACCTTGCAAAATACCATTTTCGCCAGGAGTACCATGTATTGTGATATAGGCAAAATCAAAATTTATTTTCTCTCCATTTAATGTAAAAGAGAAATCATTTTTATCAATTGGCAACTTCTCCCCACTACTCAACTCAACATTCCACTCTTCACCAACGATTGTTACTATATATTTCGTATAACTCTCTGATATAAAGTTATCCAAACCAGCTGCACTGCGCAGCGACACGTCAAATTCGCTTGAATCGCCACCAGCTACTATTGCTACTACCATATTTTATTTTTTTATCTTAAGATATATTTATTTTGCGCCATTTTTCAAGCAGTTCACTCATATCTGCGGGTAATTGACTATCAAATTGCATCCACTCGCCTGTGACAGGGTGCTGAAAACCAAGTGTTTTTGCGTGCAATGCCTGACGAGGACACACCTCGAAACAATTTGCAATAAACTGCTTATATTTTTGTGTGCGCACACCCTTTAGCGGCTCATCTCCGCCATATCTATCATCGTTAAAGAGTGTATGTCCGATATGTTTCATATGCACACGTATTTGATGAGTACGTCCAGTCTCTAATTTACACTCAACCAGCGTGCAATATGCAAATCGTTCCAACACCTTATAATGTGTAACAGCATGTTTTGCCATTGGGTTCTCCTCTTGACTATATACTGTAAAGAGCATTCTATCACGCACATCACGAGCCAATGCCCCTTCAATTGTACCTTCGTCCTCTTTCACCACACCCCAAACAAGAGCATTGTATGTGCGCTCGGTTGTTTTATTAAAAAACTGCAAACCTAAATTTGCTTTTGCCTCTTCTGTTTTAGCAATCAGAATCAGTCCCGACGTATCTTTATCTATTCGATGCACCAGTCCAATATGTGGATTATTTGCATCAAAATTTGGATTATCTTTCATATGCCAAGCAACTGCATTAAGCAGCGTGCCGTCAAAATTGCCAAATCCTGGGTGCACCACCAAATTGGGTTGCTTGTTCACGAGCATAATATAATCATCTTCGTAGACCACATCAATCGGGATATCCTGCGGTATAATTGTTACCTCATTGGGCGGATAGTCCAACACTATGGTTATTACATCGTTGGGTTTAACTTTATAATTGCTTTTCACCGCCTTTTGATTAACCAACACTCGCTGCCCATCGCACGCCTCCTGCACTCTATTTCGAGATACATTCGACATACAATTGACCAGATATTTGTCAATACGCAAAAGAGCTTGACCCTTGTCAACCACGTAACGAAAATGTTCAAATTGCTCCTCCTGCATCAAGTCCTGTTCTTCCATCTGTCGCTCGGAATCTACCAGTCGCACCTCGTCTATCAATCGCTCTTCTTTCATCTGTCGTCTCTCTTCCATCAGAAAAAATCCTCTTCATCACTACCACCTACAACTGCGCCTTCATGTTTTTTATTTGCATCTTTAGAGAGCCAAATATTAACTATTTTTCCAGCCGCAACCCTTGCACCTGGCGCTGGAGTTTGATGATATACATAATAATTTTGTTTCTCTTCGTCAGAAGTAGGTGCTATGTCATAACTTTCTAATCCTATATTTAATGATCTTTGAGTGAGATTTTCAACTGCATTACTTCTAAGCAAACCACAAATATTTGGCACCATTATCTGCACAGAATCCGCACGCCCTACTAACAAAGTGATAGCAGCACCATCTGGCAACGATTCGCCAACTTTCACCGTTTCGCCATTATGCTTTAGTCCCAACACATAGTCATTATACTCATATGCTTTGTATGTGATATTATCGGCATTAAACCCAATAGCACGAAGATTCGACTGCACTTTTCTAGCACTGAATCCCACCAGATTAGGCACTTTTACCATTCTCTTTTGCTTTATATTGGTGGTTAGATAGACTGCCCTATTCTTTTTAACCAGAGTACCAGGTGCAGGCGATTGCTCAGCTATTTCACCAGGTTTTAGGGTGCGCAAATATACAGAGTCTATCACCTCGTAGGTCAAACCATACGATTGCAATAGCACCTCAGCCTCTTCTACATACATTTTATGCAGATCAGGCACTTCCACCCCTTCACCATGTTTGGTGTATGATTTCATCCAATACTGCGTTGCCAATATAATTAGGAAACAAACTACTATTGCACCTAATATATTAAGCCAAAAAAACTTACTTTTTAATAAATTCCACACGTTATTTTCTCAGTTTAAATTGATGAGATTTCTATAAAGTACGTTACTGAACTTTTTAGTTCCCATTTTATTAGTTTAACATTTAAATTAGAGGAGTTTTTATAAATCCTCCCGATATTAGAGTGCAAAGATACAAACTTTTGGGCAATAAAAAAAGTAAAGATAAAAATATCTTTACTTTTTTTATTATTTACATTAAAAAGCTGTATATCTACTTAAAACTACGCTTTTTTGCAGTATTCGTCAGACACAGTTAATTTTTTGCGACCGCGCGCACGACGTGAAGCTAAAACACGACGACCGTTAGCCGAAGCCATTCTTTCGCGAAAACCGTGTTTGTTCTTTCTTTTTCTGTTAGATGGTTGAAATGTTCTTTTCATTGCTACTCAATATTTTTAGTTTAATTTATTACCCTAAATCGGACTATGTTGTTACCCTCTTATTTGGGCTTGCAAAGGTAATGCTTTTTTTTTACTCTAACAAGAAAAGCGACTCTTTTTTCAAAAAAAAAATCTTTTCTGCTAAAATTCGCCTATTTTTCTGAAATTTTTCGTACCTTTGCAGGGTAAATTACAACGAATAATGATGAGTTTTATAACTCCCTTTGAAATATGAAAAAACTATTTATAGAAACATATGGCTGCCAGATGAATACAGCTGACAGTGAAGTGGTTGCAGCCATAATGCAGAGTGATGGATACGAATTGTGCGAAGATATAAGGGAGGCTGATACTATATTAGTAAACACCTGTTCTATCCGTGATAATGCGGAACAGAAAGTAATTGGACGATTGCAATATTTTCAATCTCTACGCAGAAAGAAAAAAAGTTTGGCTGTGGGGGTAATTGGCTGTATGGCAGAGCGAGTACCGAGCGATTTGACTGAGAAATATGGTGTAGATTTCGTGGCAGGACCCGATGCATACCTCGATTTACCTAATCTAACAGGTGCTGTAGAACGAGGAGAAAAGGCGATAAACATAGAACTCTCTACCACAGAAACATATAAAGATGTAATGCCTGCACGGATTGGCAAATCTATTACAGGATTTGTGAGCATTATGCGTGGCTGCAACAATTTTTGCACCTACTGCATAGTACCATACACTCGCGGTCGCGAACGCAGTAGGGACTATATGAGTATTATAAAAGAGGTGCAAGATTTAGAAAACAAAGGATACAAAGAGGTAACTCTTTTGGGTCAAAACGTAAATTCATATAGATATGACAAAGATGACGAGGTGATTGATTTTCCAGCACTTTTAGAGCGTGTAGCACAATCTACATCAATGCGCATTAGGTTTACCACCTCACACCCAAAGGATATGAGCGACGCCACACTTGAAACTATTAGCCGCTACAATAATCTATGCAAATTCATACATTTGCCAGTTCAAAGTGGCAGCAACTCTATACTCGACAAAATGAATCGCAAATATACACGCGAGTGGTATCTGGATAGAATTGCGGCAATTCGTCGTATTTTACCTGATGCCTCAATCGGCACTGATGTATTTTGCGGATTTCATGGTGAAACAGAAGAGGATCATCAACTTACACTATCGCTAATGCGCGAATCAGGGTTTGATCAAGCGTTTATGTTCAAATATTCTGAGCGACCAGGCACTTATGCCTCAAAACATCTACCCGATAATATATCGGAAGATGAAAAAGTTCGCCGCTTAAATGAGATTATAGCACTACAAATGGAGTTGAGCCACGAATCTAATATTAAAGACGTAGGCAAGGAGTTTGAGGTACTAGTTGAAGGATATTCAAAACGCAGTCGCGAACATTTCTACGGTCGTTCATCGCAAAACAAGGTGATAATCTTCCCAAAAGCGAATCACAAAATCGGGGATATCATTACAGTAAAGGTTACAAAAGCTACTGCCGCCACACTACTCAGCGAGTGAAATAAATAAGATAATTCGTATTTCTAAAAATAAACTATAGCTATGAAAACATTTTACTCAGACGAAAAAAACACGCAAATAGTAATTTCACTATTAAAACAGCATGACGTAAAAAAAGTTATAGCATCTCCAGGTTCGACCAACATATGTTTTTTAGCAAGTATACAACAAGACCCGTGGTTTGAAATATATTCTGCAGTAGACGAACGTTCAGCTGCATATATAGCTTGTGGATTATCATTTGAAAGCGGTGAACCAGTTGTTATAAATTGTACTGGTGCCTCATCTTCAAGAAACTATATGCCTGGATTAACAGAGGCATACTATAGAAAATTGCCTATCATAGCTATCACATCATCTCAAATATCATCAAAAATAGGACATTTAGTTGCTCAGGTAACAGATAGAACAAACCCTCCATTTGATACTGCAAAGTATAGTGCTACTGTTCCGTTTGTTAAAGATGAAGATGACATTTGGGATTGCGAGGTAAAGGTAAATAATGCACTACTCGAGTGCCGTAGAGCAGGTGGTGGACCTGTACATCTCAATTTGGAGACAAAATATAGCAGAAATTTTAATATTCAAGAGTTACCTACATACCGTAAAATAGATCGGATAACTCTCACTGATAAATTTCCAACACTACCCAAGGGTAAAATTGCAATATTTATCGGAGCTCACGCAAAGATGAGTAATGAACAAATCACTGCAATTGACAACTTTTGCATAAATAACAATGCTGTTGCTTTTTGCGATTTAACTAGCAACTACAAAAGCAAATACGCATTAAATTTTAGTCTAGTTTCAGGACAGCATTATACTAACAAAACTAAATTTACCCCTGATTTATTAATACATATTGGTGAAATATCTGGTGATTATTATAACTTGGGCATGTGTAAAAGCGCAAAAAACGTATGGAGAATTAATGAAGATGGCGAGATAAGAGATACCTTTAGGAAATTAACATATGTTTTTGAGATGCCAATAGCCAATTTTTTCAATCACTATTCCACTCCTAATGTTAAAGACAACTCCTATTATACAGCGTGCAATAACGAATTGATAAGATTGCGATCATTAATTCCAGAAGTACCATTTTCTAACTTATGGATAGCAAATAAAATTGCTCATCTTATTCCAGAAAATTCTACATTACATTTAGGAATTTTAAACTCCCTCCGTGCGTGGAATATGTTTGAAATACCTAAAAACGTAAACTCAATGAGTAATGTGGGAGCATTCGGAATAGATGGATGCACATCAACATTAATTGGAGCCTCATTATACAATAAAAAACAACTTCACTACTTAATCATTGGAGATTTAGCTTTCTTTTATGATTTAAATGTTATCGGCAATCGCCACATAGGAAACAATGTCCGCATTTTGCTTGTAAATAATGGTGGGGGAATTGAGTTTAAAAATCATGGTATACATAATTTAACCAAAGAAGATATTAATCTATACATAGCAGCCTCAGGGCATCACGGAGATAAATCTCCAAATCTGATAAAAAATTATGCCGAAAATCTTGGCTATGAATATCTAACAGCCTCAAATAAAGAGGAGTTTAATGCTGTTTACGAACGGTTTATTTCTCCATCACTCACTGATAAATCAATGATATTCGAAGTATTCATTAGCGACGAAGACGAGAGGAATGCATTAACAACAATAAGCAATATTGCTAATGAAATTGCAGAGCAGGAACATGGGATTGTTCACGAAATAAAAAGATTTGTTTGGAAAAATCTAGGCGATAAGACAACTAAAACAATACAAAGAATTAGAAAGCGTTAGTTGCCCATCAGCTACGCATTACAAACACAATAGTAAATCCATAAACTTGTGTAACACAACGAAGATTAATAGTCTCTAATACCCAAATCGATCTCTAAATACCTAAATCGAGTTCAGAACGTTT
>JAWXTU010000048.1:0-17500 GCA_044433285.1 bacterium
CAACCACATCAAGTTTATAGATATCCCAAAGTTCACCAGCCTCAGTCTCCGCAGTACCAGTCATACCAGACAGTTTGTTATACATACGGAAGTAGTTTTGCAAAGTGATAGTTGCAAATGTTTGAGTAGCTGCCTCAACTTTCACATGCTCTTTTGCTTCGATAGCTTGGTGTAGTCCGTCGCTATATCTACGACCGTCCATAATACGACCAGTCTGCTCGTCCACAATCATCACCTTATTATCTACCACCACATATTGGTCATCTTTTGTAAATAGAGTATATGCTTTAAGTAGTTGATTTACTGTGTGTACACGTTCTGATTTTATCGAATAGTTTTGCAACAATTCATCTTTCTTTTGTTGTTTCTCTTCGTCAGACATAGTTGATTTTTCCACCTCAGCAATCTCAGAACCCACATCTGGTAATACAAAGAATTGAGGGTCCTCAGTAGAACCTGTCATTATATCAATACCCTTATCTGTTAGGTCGATAGAATTATGTTTTTCATCAATTACAAACAACAAAGGATCTGTAGCAACGTGCATATTTTTGTTGTTCTCTTGCATATAAAACTCTTCAGTTTTAATCAAGATTTGTTTGATGCCTTGCTCCGAAAGATATTTGATAAGAGCCTTATTTTTAGGCATAGCCTTGTATGTGCGGAACAGCGCAAGAGCACCCTCTTCTGCAATTTTTTTGTCAGCATTGTCTATTTTTGCACGAGCCTCGGCAAGCAGTTGCGTTGCCATAGTAGCTTGTTGTTTTACCAGCACCTCTACTCTCGGACGGTAATCCTCAAATAGTTGATCTTCGCCTTTTGGCACAGGACCAGAGATGATAAGTGGCGTACGAGCATCATCGATAAGTACCGAATCCACCTCATCGACAATTGCATAATTGTGGCGGCGTTGTACCAAATCCAATGGCGAGGTAGCCATATTATCGCGTAGGTAGTCAAAACCAAATTCGTTGTTAGTACCAAAAGTAATATCAGCGTTGTATGCTTGTCTACGCTCCTCTGAATTAGGGCGATATCTATCGATACAATCAACTGTCAAACCATGGAACATATAGAGAGGACCCATCCATTCCGAGTCACGTTTTGATAGGTAATCATTCACCGTTACCACGTGCACCCCATTGCCAGTCAGTGCATTTAAGAATACAGGTAGGGTAGCCACAAGAGTTTTACCCTCACCAGTAGCCATCTCGGCAATTTTGCCACGGTGAAGTGTTGCCCCTCCGATAAGTTGCACATCATAGTGTATCATATCCCATTTAACGGCATTACCACCTGCATTCCACTCGTTGTAATATATAGCTTTGTCGCCATCTATCTCTACAAAGTCAAATTTTGCAGCAAATTCGCGGTCAGTATCTGTTGCAGTAACAACTACTGTATCGTTTGCAGTAAAACGCGCAGCAGTAGCTTTTACGATAGAAAAAACTTCAGGGAGCGACTCCTCGAGCACATTCTCTAGAGTCTCAATTACCTTCTTATCAAGTTTGTCTATCTCGTTATAAATTTTCTCTCTCTCGTTGAGTTCTACCCCTTCTATATCTTTGCGTAACTGTGCAATCTGTTCATTATCAGCTTGTGTAGCGTCAGATAAACGTTTTCTTATAGCAATTGTGCGAGCACGCAATTCGTCGTTACTTAGTTTTTCTATCTCTGGGTAAATAGCAGCGATTTTACTTAGTACTGGAGTTACTTCTTTCAAATCTCGTTGCGCTTTGTTACCAAACAGTTTGGTGAGAAAATCATTAAATCCCATAATATTCTGTTATCAAATTTAGTGTAAATGTTTAATTCTGCAAAGGTACAAAAAATAATTGGTATCTATTGCATTTTTTTCTCTTAAATATAGTGTAAGGTATAATTTCTTTTTGTAACTTTGCCAAATGTTAATTCATAGTGTTGATATATTGCGAGATACGAGGAGTTTGTCCGATGATTTATTGCGACAATGGCTTATTACCTCTGATACTGTGGCTGTTGATAGACTAAAACAGGCTGCCGTAGAGACCTCTATTAAGCATAACGGTTTGGTTATTAAAGCACGAGGATTGATTGAGGTTACCAATTTTTGTGTAAGAAATTGTTTTTATTGTGGAATTAGAGCTGCAAATCAAGATATTGATAGATATCGCTTGAGTCAGCAAGAGATTTTGGATACTTGCAAAAAGGGAGCTGAACTTGGTTTTCAGACATTTGTTTTGCAGGGTGGTGAGGATGCTAACTGTACAACTGAGAGGGTAGAGGAGTTGGTCGGAAAAATCCGCACACTCTATCCTGATAAAGCAATTTCGCTATCGCTTGGCGAACGGTCAAAAGAGACATATCAACGATGGTTTGATGCAGGTGCCAATAGATATTTGTTGCGCCACGAAACGGCTGATGTATCTCATTATCACCGTTTGCACCCACAAGTAATGTCGTATAAAAATAGGGTAAACTGTTTAAAAATGCTTAAATCAATTGGCTACGAAACAGGTACAGGGATGATGGTTGGATCGCCATATCAGACAGTGGATAATTTAATTGCAGATTTGCGTTTTATAGAGGAGTTGCAACCACAAATGATTGGTATTGGTCCTTTTGTTTCACACAAAGATACACCATTTGCTAAATATCAATCGGGTTCCGTGGAGACAACATTGCGCTTGATTGCTATTTTAAGATTAATGCACCCAGAGGCAAATATACCTGCCACCACCTCGTTGGGCACGCTAGCTAAAGATGGACGAGAATTAGGTGTTTTGGCAGGGGCAAACGTGGTGATGCCAAATTTGTCACCGCAAAAATATAGAGCAAAATATGCTCTTTATGATAACAAAATTTCAACCGACCTAGAGGCTGCTGAGAGTAGAGCTCTACTGGAACAGAAGTTTTTAGATTTAGGATATAAACTGATATAAACTAATATAATACCAACTAATTTAAGGGGGATTTTAATCCTTCCCAGAACATAAAATATAATCAATTATGTATGATAAATTGTCGAAAAATGCAGAGGAATTTATCTCTCATCAAGAGATTTTAGATACAATCTCGTGGGTAGAAGAGAATAGCAATAATACAGAACTTATAGAGGATATAATTCAGCGCGCAGAAGATTTTAAGGGGTTGTCGCACCGTGAGGCTGCACTACTTTTATCTTGCACCGATGCTGCAATTGTAGATAAGATTTTCTCGCTTGCACGACGAATAAAACAACGTTTTTATGGCAACAGAATTGTGATGTTTGCGCCACTTTATCTCTCTAATTATTGTGTAAATGGTTGTGTGTATTGTCCTTATCATGCAAAAAATAAAACTATCAAACGTAAGAAACTGTCGCAACAAGAGATAGAGCAAGAGGTGGTGGCACTGCAAGATATGGGGCACAAACGTTTAGCTGTGGAGTTGGGCGAACACCCTATATATAACTCGATGGAGTATGTTTTGGAGAGTATCAATACAATATATAATATAAAACATAAAAATGGTGCAATACGCCGTGTAAATATCAATATAGCTGCTACAACTGTAGAGAATTACAAACTGCTAAAAGATGCTGATATAGGTACTTATATCTTGTTTCAAGAGACATATCACAAGGCGAATTATGAGGCGCTTCACCCAACAGGTCCTAAGAGCGATTACATATATCACACGGAGGCTATGGATCGTGCGATGCAGGCTGGGATTGAGGATGTGGGTATTGGAGTGCTATATGGACTTAATACCTATAAATATGACTTTGTAGGATTGCTTATGCACGCTGAGCACCTCGAAGCTGCTTATGGTTGTGGTCCTCATACAATTAGTGTGCCTCGTATTTGTGCTGCAGATGATATAGATACTGCTGATTTTCAGAATACTATTTCCGATGATATATTTCAACGTATAGTGGCGGTGTTGCGTATCGCTGTACCATATACAGGTATAATTGTATCTACAAGAGAGAGTGCCGCCAGTCGTGCCAAGGTGTTGGATTTGGGCGTTAGTCAGATTAGTGGCGGTTCGCGTACCTCGGTGGGGGGATATCAAGATGATATTTATAATGATGAAACAGCACAATTTGATGTTAGTGATTCTCGTTCTTTAAGTGAGGTGGTTGATTGGTTGATAGCGCTTGGTTTTGTGCCTAGTTTTTGTACCGCTTGTTATCGAGAAGGGCGCACTGGCGACCGCTTTATGTCGCTTGTAAAGAGTGGACAAATTGCAAATATCTGTCAGTCAAACGCATTGCTTACACTTAAAGAGTTTGGCGAAGATTATGCCACACCGGAATTAAAACAAAAAATAGATAAACTCATTGCAGGATTAGTAGATTTAGTGCCGAATGCAATAATTCGTAGCAGGGCAATTGAGAATATAAAAAAAATTGCAGCAGGAGAGAGAGATTTTAGATTTTAAAATTTTTATTTCCTATATTGTTAATTTAATTTTGTTCGGGGAGTTTTAAGAAGTCCCCTTTAAAAAGAAACAAACATAAAAATATAAATTTTATTTATGAGCAGACCAATTATTTATCAAGTTATGACACGCCTATTTGGCAATAGAGGTAGAGATAAAAAGAGTCCGAAGTTATCAAATCAAAAAGGGGGAGAGCTAACACGCAATGGTGTGGGCAAATTTTCCGATTTCTCAGATGAAGTGCTCACCTCAATCAACCGCTTTGGTTATTCTCATATTTGGTATACTGGGGTGTTAGACCATGCAACACAAACTGCATATCCCGAGTTAAATCAACCCTCAGACAATCCAGTAGTAATAAAAGGTGTTGCTGGTTCGCCCTATGCGGTGCGTGATTATTATAATGTATGTGCAGATTTAGCACAAAATCCGCTTAATCGTATGGAGGAGTTTGAGGCATTAGTGGCTCGTACGCATGCAGCGCAACTCAAAGTAATAATAGATTTTGTGCCGAACCACGTGGCGCGCAATTATCGTTCAGTCTCTGCTCCAGATGGCGTTCGTGAATTAGGTGCTGACGATCGTTCTGATTGGCACTTTTATAAAGATAATAACTTTTACTATTGTGTAAATGAGTCGTTTAGTCCGCAATTCGATCGTGATGATTATGTGGAGTACCCTGCAAAAGTAACAGGGAACGACTGTTTCTCTGCCAATCCATCGCACAATGATTGGTACGAAACTGTGAAATTAAACTACGGAGTCGACTATTGTGGTGGTGGTGCTAGACATTTTAATCCTCGTCCTAATACTTGGACTAAGATGTTGCAAATATTGAAGTTCTGGGCATCTAAAGGGGTAGACGCATTCCGTTGCGATATGGTGGAGATGGTGCCAGTAGATTTTTGGCATTGGGCAATTGCCGAATTAAAGGCAGAATATCCTAATATAGAGATGATTGCTGAGATTTACAATCCAACAAATTATCGCAACTATATCTCGTATGGTGGGTTTGATTACTTATATGACAAAGTGGGTTTGTATGACACGTTGCGCAACGTAGTAGAGTGTCAAGCACCTGCATCGTCAATCACCTATGCTCACCAGGCAATTCAAGATATCAGTGGAAATATGTTGGCGTTTATGGAGAATCACGACGAGCAGCGTATCGCCTCTAAGTTTTTTGCGGATAAACCAAATTTGCCTCAGATAGAAGACCCTGCCATTAGAGGTTGGTTGGCAACCGCTGTAGCTGTTGCATTGGCTCGTGGCGGTGTGATGATATATGCAGGACAAGAGGTGGGTGAGACTGGTATGGAAGAGGAGGGTTTCAGTGGTTTAGACGGTCGTACAACTATTTTTGATTATTGGCGTGTGGCGTCGTTGCAACGCATTAAAGCATATTTTGAAGGTAAAAGATTAACAAGTAAATTTGAATATAAACTTTGCAACAGATACGAGCAGTTGTTGGCACTTGCTAATAGTGATTTATTACTAAACGGCGAACTTTATGATCTTATGTGGCTCAACTTGCGTAACCCTGATTTTGATCAATTTAAGCAATTTGCATTTTTGCGCCATACCGATAAAGAGGTTCTATTGTTTGTTGCGAATTTCGATTCGCAACCTAAAAATATTAGCATTCAACTCTCATCTCACGTTTTCGATGCACTAAATATGGCGCAAAACCCAACCGTGCAATCGGTGGACTATTTTTCTGGCAAACAGGCAATATTCTCATTTACGGATACAGAAATGGTAAATTTAGAAATAGAAGAGTATGGATTTAAAACGTATAAATTTTCGAAATAGAATTAAGTTTGTAGCAATAGTTTTATTGCTTATAATTGTAACTTTACCTACATCAGTTTTTGCCGAAAAACGTATAGGTATTGTACTTAGCGGAGGTTCTGCTTTGGGTTATGCCCACGTTGGGGCACTTCAAGCCCTTGAGGATTACGGTATTAAACCTCAATATGTGGCTGGTACCAGTATGGGTGCAATTATTGGTGCATTTTATGCAGCTGGATATACACCGCAACAGATATTGCAGTTGATACAGGATAAGAAATTGAATAGCGTAAATAAATTGCTCTCGCCTCAATCGGCATTTTTTAACACAGGTGTAAGTTCTCACGATGTGTTGATTAGTACGATGAAAGAGTTGATACCGCATAATAGTTTCGACAGCTTAGAGTTAGATTTTTCTCTCTGTGTAACTAACCTTGATAAAGGCTATTTTGAGTATAAAACCAGTGGTGATAATTTGGCTCAATATGTCGCCGCTTCTGCCTCTATTCCAGGTGTTTTCGAGACTCAAGTTATAGATGGGATTAACTATGTAGATGGAGGTATTTTGAATAATCTCCCTGCTGAGGTGTTGCATGATAAAAAGTGTCAATATATAATAGGTGTAGATGTGATACCATTTGTAGAAGATGCACTAGATGCAGTAAAACAGACCAGTCCAGATAGAACATCACTATTGAACCTAATCGATTTAAAGCAAAATAGCAATTCGTTAGACGTGATGATGTGGTCGCTTAGGCTCGTGCAAGTAGAAAATTCAAAACCAGGTAGAGAGTATTGCGATTGGGTGATTGATTCTTATGCAATTTTAGATTATCACGAATTTAATTTCAGTAAGTATATTGAGATATATCAATATGGCTATAAAGCAGTTGTTGATTATATTAGGTCTCACCCGCAGATGTTGAAAAAACTGAAATAAAGATGTGAGTTAAATCCCTCTGCGTTGATTGCAATGTAGAGGTTTTTTTATACTTTATTGTGTTTTTTTACCTGCGTAGGTGTAGTTTAAATACTTTATTTTTAACGTTTATTACGTTTGGTATCCTGTTTAAATCATAACTAAATTTGATTGTAGGTGTGTTTTTCGTTTTGTTTATTAGTATGTTATGTGTGAATTCTCTATTGTTTCCAGTGAAATAAAACCTGTTTTAAAACATTTAATGTGATTTTTTTTATTAAAATTTTATTGTTACCTTTGCAAGTTGTCTTATGATAGTTCCTGAAGAACTTTTTTTTTAAAATATCAAATATAATTATTAACTATGAATCAGCCCTAATTTATGGGGTAATATTTCAAAAAAATTACTTATTTTTATGAAGAGAACATTATTTCTAAAAATCTCTATCCTGATAGTTTTTATACTGTCTGGGTTTGGAGTGTTAAGATCTCAGAATGTGTATATTTCCGAAGATTTTTCTTCAGGAGTACTCTCTGAAGAGTGGTCTGAAGAGAAAGATACTACATCTTCTGCTCAATGGTCTTATACAGACGGAGTTGCTAAGTTTACAGGTGGTAATAAATTTGCCTCATCAGCGGCATTTATTACTAATGCAGTAGATTTATCAAACTCTATTCTTCCAACATTTTCGTTCGATTATGCAAACAGTCACTCACTTGGTAAGGTAGACACACTTGTTGTATATTATCGTACGGCTGATAATTTAGAGTGGACTCAACTCTATGTTGGAAATAAAATTCAATCTACACTTACAGAGGTGAGTTTTGCGTTGACCACAGCGCAACAGGCAGAAGATTTTCAACTAAAATTTCAAGCGTGGAATAATTTTGGTGGTGAAATCACTATTGATAATATAGAAATTATCAATGCGTTGAGTTGTACTACACCTCCAACATCATTCCGTATTTCAGCTTTAACGGATACTTCAGC
The DNA here is from genome assembly GCA_044433285.1 of bacterium. Taxonomy (GTDB): domain Bacteria; phylum Bacteroidota; class Bacteroidia; order Bacteroidales; family Paludibacteraceae; genus Aphodosoma. The sequence goes on from JAWXTU010000048.1 coordinate 8,106, forward strand.
AAGTTTCCTTTGGGTGCCAACTTCATATGCAGATTCTACGAGAGTTATCGTTTCTACAATACTATCAGATAATATTGAAGCTGCCGATTCAACATTTTTAGATGATGTTATGGTTGCTAGTGGAGGCGTCGTTTCTGGTTACACAATTTCATCATTAGAGTTGAATGAACTTTATTATATTTATATTCAATCTAATTGTGGCTCGGGCGATGTTAGTGAATTTATTTCACTCTCCTTCCAAACTCAGTGTTCTCCGTTAGATGTAACCGATTCATATTTCGAAGGTTTTGAAGATGGTACAGGTTGTTGGACTTTCCAATCTACTACAGGAGATTATGCAATTTTGTCTTCAGAGTATGCATTCGAAGGAGACTCCTCTCTTCGTTTTAATACAGGTGAGTCTAAATATTCATACGCAATGATTCCGTTTGATGTGGATTTAGCCACAATGGAACTTTGGTTCTATGCCTATACACCCGCATCTATTGGTGTCGATACTACTTCTATAATTAACGTGGCTATTTTAGAAAATCCAGGCGATCTTAGTAATATGTTTGATGTTCAATCTATAGAGACTACTAAGACTGATGCTTGGCAAAAATTTGTTGTTCCTCTTGCTAATTATTTGGAGGCAGGACAATATTTAGTATTATATGCAGGAGAATCAGAATCAAGCAATATTATCTATATTGATAATATCGAACTTAGAGAGGCAACAGGTTGTTATGAACCTCTATTGCCATATGCTGAGGATATTAGAGCTAGTTCAGCTAAAATATTTTGGACTGAATTTGGTACTGCCACATCTTGGAATTTGAGAGTGTCGACCACTCCGTTGAGTAAAGATGCTCTTGATGCATCGACTACATCAGATTTAATATCTACAAACACAATGCCTTTTGCAGTTGATGGTCTTGAACCACAAACTACATATTATATATATGTTCAGTCTGGTGGTTGCTATTGGGCATATGAGCCAGTGGTTATTACAACAGCTGGAAATATTAAGGTTGGAGATTTCTTTACATTTACAGAGTCGTCTATCTCTGCAATTGAACCAGCTTGGTTTTATGGTAATCTTGTCTATTCTGATGAACTAGGAGATTGGGAAGTATGGGAGTATGAAACTATTGAAGGCTATACGCCGCTTAAAATATATTCATCAGAGAATCATACAGGACTCACAAATTCAGATGGAGGTGTGCTTTTTTATGTGCTTGGTTCAAGTTCGACTCATACCCCATTCGTAATATTACCAGAGATAGATGTGGAAGAGGATTTACAGGATATACAAATTTCGCTTTATTTACAGCAATCGGTTACAGGTACTCCTATAGTTGTTAGTTTATGCGAAGGTGTCGACATTACTACAGCAGTACCAATTGATACACTTTATTCTACCACAGCATATGCTTGGGAAAATTTCATTGTTTCTCTTGAGGGTTATTCTGGTGAGGGTCGCAATATCGCAATCTCTACACTATTTAGAAATACTTCTACCAGTAATACTATATTTTATGTAGATGATATCTCAATAGAAAAAGTAGAGCGTTGTAGCCCTATTAGTGCGATGAGAATAGATGAAACTAACTCTACAGATGCAACAATCTCTTGGTCATCTGTGGGTGCGCCTATAGGGTCAACTTGGACTATTGAGTTATATTCATCGCAAAAAACAGATGAGTCGGAGCCTGTTAAAACTTATACAGCCACTTCTACTTCTTATGTTATGGATGGGCTGGAAAGTGCAGTTGGATATTATGCTTATATTCGTTTAAATTCAGATGAATGTCCTGATGCAGAGTGGAGTAGCTATTTGTACTTTAAAACTGTGTTAGTAACCACTATTCCTTATAGTAATGATTTTAGTTTGGAGTCAACAGGCTGTGGTAATGGACCATTGAATTGGTATACTTATAATCCTACACAAACTTCGGATTCATATAATTGTTATGATCCTTATGTAGATTCAAGTTCATCTTATTGGACATCTTTAGATGGAGTATGTACAACGCCTTATTTGCGTTTTAGTTTAAGTTGGAATAGTGCAGCAACTGTCGCTAATTATGCAGTTTTGCCTGTTTTAGATGCTGATTATGATATATCTAATTTAACTATCTCTTTTTATGCAGGATATGGAGGAGCTACTGGTTATGTGCACAATTTAGCTGTTGGTATTATGACGGACCCAGACGACCCAACAACATTTGTACAAGTGGGTACAGTTAGCCCAGCTTTAGTTGAAGAACAATTTAGAATTTCAACAGAGGGTTACACTGGTAGTGGTCGTTATATAGCATTTAAGAGTTGGGTAGCTCCTGAAGATAATGCGTGGGGAACAATATGTATCGATAACTTATATATCTATGAATGTTCTGACTGTGAACCAGGTGTAAGCAATATAGTTGCTACAGAGACAGATATTAACACTTTAAGTGTTAGCTGGACACAAGGTAATGCTGAGACATCTTGGAATGTGAAACTTTTCGATTCGCCAGTATTGTCAGAAGAGGTTGATGATATGACTACTAGTCTTTTGACAGAAACTACAGTTACAACCACTAGAGCTACGCTCACAGGACTTACTCATCAAAATAACTTCACCTATTATATAGCAATTCAGTCGGTGGGTGAGGATTGTATTGGCGCGTGGGTAGTAACCCCACACACTACCTCTTGCGATTATGACTATCTTGATTTAAAATATTCTGAAATGTTTGATTCATATGGTACAGGCGAAGGTACTACCCCAGATTGTTGGTATCTCAAACCAAATTCTGCTAATTGTGGGGCAGAAATGAATTCTATGAGTGGGTGGCCTAGTACTGGGTTGTATTTGGCTGGTGAATGTGCAGCATCTGAGTCGGCAGGTTATAGTTATGCAATTATGCCTATGGTAGAGAGCGTTAAAAATACAACAATTTCTTTCTATTTCACACCACAATCATCAACATCCTATGTTGAGATTGGTGTGATGAGAAGTGTTGATGCTACCTTTAAGGATCAAAGTGTATATTATGTAGATCAACCAGCAACAGATGCTCTATTTACATCGCTATACCGTCTAGAACCAACAGAAGGTAAAACGTATGAATTGGTAACTTATGATTTTTCTTCATATACTGGTACTGGTAATCGTATAGCATTCCGTATAGGGGGGCATTTGCATACTACGACATCAGAAGCCGTATTGATAGATATGCTTACTTTATCAGAGACAGCCGATTGCTCTAAAATGATAAATATCACAGATGAGGTAGTAAGCCAAAGTTCTATTAAATACTCTTGGGGTGCCTCTGATGATAACTCTTGGGATATAATTTTGGCTACTTCAGAAATAGATGCAACTACAGCAACTACCACTGATGCAGAAGTTGTCGCATATGAAAATGTTACATCATCGTCTTACACTGCAACATCTCTTACAGAGAGCACTGAGTACTACTTCTACGTACGTCGCAATAATACAGAGGCATCTTGTACAGGTAGTTGGTCAGATGCAGTTGTAGCTTCTACATTGTGCCCTTTGGTAACGGTGCCTTTTGAAGATGATTTTGAGGATAACGATCAAACTGGTATAGGCTCAGATGTGGCTTGTTGGGTTTTGGCATCAGAAAATAATGTGTTGCCATATATAGAAGTGCATTCAAAAGATATTACAGGAATAGATTCTAGCAGCGACAATACACGTTGTTTGGCAATAGTCAACCCTACATTTACAACAGCAGGCTCTACAACAATTAAGTCTGCATATGCTATCTCTCCAGAACTAGATGTAGATGCAATGTCAACTGTAGAGCTTAGTTTTGATATCTATACGCCAGATAGTACTGGCGGACAATTTGAAGTTGGTGTTGTCTCTAATACATCTAATTATGAATATATTAATAATACCTTTACATCAGTATATCAAGACGCTGTTACAGTTGGAGAGTGGACTAATATTATTGTTAGATTTACAAGTTATACTAATGATGCTTTTAGTGGTGTTGGTAAACGTTTTGCTATTATGGCATCACCAGGTGTAGACAGTGTAGGTTATGTTCCTAATACAATATATATAGATAATGTAAAAGTAGAGGCATATCTTCCAGACTGTGAAGTGCCGTTCCGTTTGCAAACTTCTAATTTAGCAGAAACAACTGCTACTTTGAGTTGGGTTGCTAAAGAGACTTCTGAATATCAAGTTATTGTTACTCAAAGCACTGATTTAGATGAAAATACGGCAGATCAACTTAACTCAGTAACAACTTCTCCTATTTCACTTACAGGTCTAAGTCCTAATACTATCTACTATTTAGCAGTGCGCTCTAAGTGTGATAATGGTATGTATACAGATTGGTCGGAGACAGTTAAGGTATTTACTTATGGCTGTACTTCAGGTGTTGTGCCATATGTAGAGGATTTTGAAAGGTATGACGATTTATATGAAGATCGTATAGAGAATTGTATATCATTCTTTGCTGCTGATGAATATGCTGGCACATATTATCAATTATCATCTTCTAGCTCTACTGGCAACCGTATGCAAATGGGTTCTTCGGTTGTTACAGTACTACCTGAATTCTCTAATCTTACTTCTCTTCAATTGCAATTAGATGCTAGTATTTCTACTTCTAATTACACTTTCTCTGTAGGTGTAACCAGATATATATCTGGAGCTAATTCGTTTATTGCACTTGAAAATTTAGAATTTGCTGCAACTAATCAAACCGAGACATTTACGGTGGATCTTAGCAACTATTCATCTAGAATAGAAGATGGTGATAAGTTAGCTTTGCAGACAGCAACATATAAAAATGAAGACGATTGGTCGGATGCTTATAATGTCTATCTAGATAATATAATTGTAGATTATAAATTCGCATTCTTTGCTCCAGAAGGAGCAGCATTAGTAGATCCATCTTATGATGCTGTTACGTTTGTGAATACTCTTTCAATCGTTCCTGAATTTATGGAAATAGCATTTATGACTGGTAATCAAACAGTAGATAACACTGATTTAATTTATACCGTATCTGATGCTCCATTTGATTATAACCGCATTACAGGACTTACTCCTGCTACACAATATAGAGTGGCAATGAGAGTTAGTTCAAGTGGTCAGTATTCATCTTGGACAGACGAGCTTTCGTTCTCTACATTCCAAATGCCTGCAGAGGTGCCATATGTATGCGACTTTGAAGCAGAAACGCAAAATGCTGATTGGAGAATTACATCGTACAACTCATCACTTGAAGAAGTTGATAATGTAGAGTGGATTGTTAATAGTGCAACATCTTATAGCACAGAAAACTCAATCTATATATCAAACAATGGTTCTGATTATGGTTATTCTGGAAGTGGTATTAACAGTTTGGCAATGCGTTCTGTTGAAATTACAGAGGCTGGTAGCTATGAATTTACTGTAATTGCTAAGTCACCAACAAATACGCCATCTAATTATTTAACAATAGCATTGGTGCCTGTTGAATATAGCGAGTTTGTTTCGCCAAATAGTCTCCAAAATCCTATAACAGGTGCTGTTTATAGCTTATCCTCTGCAGATGAAATTTATACTTTAGCGAAACTATACAATGAGTATCCATATAATGAATGGGGAAGTTATAGTAAAGTTATCGATATAGCTACTCCAGGTTCATATAATGTTGTTCTTTATAACGCTTTAGGCGAAACTCCAACGGCAGGTACATTGCCAGGCGCGGTAGATAATATCAAAGTGGCTAAAGTCGATGTGCTAATGCCAACTGATTTGACAGTATCTAGGATATATAGCAACGAGGCATTAGCTACTTGGACAGTTAGTCAAGATGTTGACTCTTGCATTGTTATTCTAACAAACACATCAAATGATGATACCGAGCGATATACTGTAGTAGCTCCTACAACGGAGTTGCAATTGACTGGATTAATAGCAGGTGTTAGATACTCTGTAGATGTAGTTGCATATATGGGTGGCACTCCTTCTGTGGCTAAAGTTGCTTACTTTACAACTACTCCAGAGGCAGTAACCAATATCCCATATACATATGGTTTTGAAGATGCGACAGAAAATGCAATGTGGACTATCGACGAACAAGAAGCCGACTACACAACTAACAGCTGGTTGATTGGAGCTGATACATATTATGACGGTGCTGCATCTCTTTATATTAATAATGGTGGTGGCGATTCATATGCTTACAGTGCTGGTGTAACAGATAGCTGGTCGTATCGCGACTTTGATATTACATCACCTGGTATTTATAGCATATCGATGATGGTAAAATGTAACACTGGAGATGCTGATGACTTCATGAGTGTACTATTCTTACCAGATTGGTGTGAAATTAACTTCGCAGAAGGCGAATATACAAACATTAATACAGGTGAGGTGGTTGATTTAAGCAATACTACATTTGAGCTGAATCAATACTTGATTGTCAATAAAATATATAATTATTCAGATTGGCAAGAGTTCTCTCGTGATATCACTATCACAGAGACAGGCACATATCGTTTTGCCGTCTATTTCGAGGCTGACGCTACCCAAGCATCTGGTACTCCAGCTGCAATTGATGCTATCAATATTGACAAAGTAGAGTGTGGCGATCCAATCGACTTTACAGCTATTATTACAAATAATAGTGCAGCACTATCTTGGTCGACAGCAGAAAATGTGGCTAGTTGCGATATGATTATCTCTGATTTAGATGTAGATGATGTTACCACTTTAGAAGGAGCGAATATTATAGCTAGTGAAACTGCAATAACTTCAAATAGTTATTCTGTTGCATCACTTGCTGCATCTACGACTTATTATATATATATCAGATCAACTTGTACTACTGAGGTATTAGATTATGTGCAATATCAATTTACAACATATTCAACACCGTTAGCGGTACCATATAATCAAGAGTTTGATTTAGATATTAACACTCTCCCTGAATATTGGACAGTGCCAAATAATGATGCAGTGTTGTCTACGGAAGTCAATGACCCTGCTATTTCAGAATCTGATACAACATTCAATTTATCAAGTGGTGCTTATGTAGTTCTACCATATTTTGTACCATCAGTAAGTGCCCTTGAGCTATCATTCGATGCAGTATCTTCTGCAGCATCTGCTACGGTCTCTGTTGGTGTAATGCTTGACCCAAATAACATAAATACATTTGTAGAGTTGGCGTCGTTTAGTGTTGCTCAATATGCAGATAGATCAAATGCAATTTCAGATCGTATATATTATGCATTTGATGGATATACCGGTGTTGGTAGTTCTATTGCCATCAAAGCAAATGCCGAACTATTCATTGATGATGTATTGGTAGATTATATTGGTACACATTGTGATAGGGTAACTGAATTGGAAGTTGTTAATGTATATGATAAGAGAGCTGAAATTTCTTGGAACAGTACTGCTGCAACTCGTGTTGTGCTTGCAACCGTTGATGCTTATGATATTTCAGCACTTAGTGACGAAAATATCGTATCAGACGAAACAGTTTTGGCTGGCGTGTCAACATATGAGTTCTATGCATTAAGCCACTCTACACAATATTATGTATATATCGTATCTATTTGTGAAGAGGCTGCATCGTCATATGTCGTTAAGACTAACTTTACAACCCTTGTAGGTGGTGTGGATATACCATATTATGAGCCATTTAATATTTCTAATTTATCTGAAATTTATAGTGAAGGTTGGGAAGTTTTAGAGGGTTCTATAGAGTTGAATACTGAGAATTTCGAGTCTGAAACAGTTCTTACACTCTCATCAAATAGCTCTATACAACTACCTACATTCGATTCAGATTATATGATGAATGATTTGATGTTTAGTATACAGATTTTATCATCTAACAAATATGCTACTTGTGAGTTTTATCTTGGTGCAATAGAGGAGGTAGGTGATATCTCTACATTTATCCCTATTGATACTATAACATTACCAGTAAGAAGTGATGACGATGTTTATGTGATGAATGATTATGTTGTAAACCCATCTAGTTACACAGGTGATTCAAGAAGCTTTGTATTGCGCACTACAAGCTACAATGTTTACATTGATAATGTATTTGTTAATTGTGCCGGAGAGAGAGTAATAGAGGATGTAATAGGTATTGGTAATGACTATAACAGAAACGGATTTAATATCTTCTATACTGATATCTTGCCGGGTACAAATATGTATGAACAGTATGTTCCATCTACCGAAAATGGTGTTTGTGATACAACATTGTATGTCAATCTTACAGCACTCGATAATGTTGTAGTTAATATTGAAGGTTCTATCTGTTCAGATGGATCAGTATACGAGGAAAATGGATTTACAGAAAGTTATCAAGGTTTGTATCTAAATAGAGATATGGCTGTTTCTGGTGCAGATAGTTTGACATACTTGACCCTATCACTAGCTGAGGCAAATCCAATAACAGAAACTTCATTAGTAATTTGCGAAGGAAATGAACACAACTTTGGAGACTTGGTAATTACAGAGGCAGGTGTCTATTATGATACATTGGTTGCTGCTAATGGTTGCGATTCTATTATAGAACTTACATTGAGTGTGATGGCAGCAGGTCAGGTAAATTATGCAGAAGATGTAATGTGTGAAGGATCTGTTTATAACTTCTACGGAACACCACTTACAGAGGCGGGTACATACACCTCAGATGTACTGACTACACCTGATGGTTGTGAGTATACAGTTGAATTGACATTGTCTGTATTAAATGTGGATACAACAGAAGTAGAAGAGACAATTACACTAGAAGACCTCCCTTATCAATATGGTGATGTAATCTATGACCATAATACACCACCAGGAGTCTATAAGGAAGTATTCTTATCTCTAAATGGCACACCATGTCCGGATATAGTTCTATACACGCTTACAATAATCGAAGGAGATGTGGCAGTTGACAATACATTAATATTAGATTTGTCTATGCACCCTAATCCATTAGCTGCAGGCGCAACACTTTATGTAGATGCTGAGTTTACAGCAGCAGAACGCGATGGTATGGTAGTAGAGGTGATGAATATGGTAGGACAAAGTATTATAATCGAACGCCCTACAACTGAAGAGATCGCGATAAACGGATTAACTCAATCTGGAGTTTATATTGTGAGAATTACTACTGGAACCGGAAGTCAATATCTCGGTAAGGTAATAGTAAAATAGTTTTTCATAAATATCAAGTGGGATTTCAAAATCTCCACTAAACAATTAGCCTCCATACGCTGCGAAGCGTATGGAGGTTTTTTCTTCTGCTAATAATTTGTAGAGTAAAGGTGACTTCTATTAACTGATTCTTTGAAAATCAAATAATTATGCTTATCTTTGCAGTGTAAAACTAATATAAATCATTATGAATTTTAAGTGCACAGGAAAGCGAGGATTATTTGAT
>JAWXTU010000049.1:0-17327 GCA_044433285.1 bacterium
ATACCAATATAAGAATTTTTCTTTTACCGCAGTATGTGCATCTTTTTTAACTAATACCACGTATGATACTGAAATGATTGGTAATAGCATAGTTAATTACAATAAAACTTATACACTTGGAGACATAAAAAATACTGTTATATTGGGTGTTAGTTATCGTTTCGGCAGTGGTAAAAAATATAATGAGGGGAACAAGAAAATCAACAATAGAGACAGTGATGCTGGGATATTTTAATTAGATTAATTACTAGATTATACATCAAATTCAAATTATATATGAAAACATTTTTTTTATCATTAGCTATTTTGCTATTATCAAATGCAACATACGCTCAAGTTGAACTCCCAAATACTATATCAAAAAGCGATAAAGTGTACGGACTTTCAAAATTTTGGCAAGAGGTGCACTATAATTTTGTATATCTCTACAAGCATGACAAAACAGCACTAGAGAATGAGTATAGACGTTTGATTGACGAAGTACAAGAGACTAACAACGACTATGAATACTATCGTTTGTTGGAAAAATTCTGTGCCTCGCTTAACGATGGTCACACGGATATAAATTATCCTGAAAAGGTAAAAAATTGCATTACTAATGCATTTGGTGAATATGTTTTTCATGTGGAAAATATTGATAACCGAGCTATAATCACCAGAATATGTGTGGATAAAAAAGATGAAATACCTATTGGTAGCGAGGTTATTGAGGTAAATGGTATGCCTACACAGCAATATTTAAATAAGTATGTAAAGCCTTACGTTTGTTCGTCAACAGATCATGTAAGAGATAATATAACAACTATGAGAATTTTCGATGCTCCAATAGGCACAAAATTCAAGATTAAAATACGCAAAATAGACACAAATACTGATATTGTACTTAACCTTACTAATGAATATCCTGAAAATTGGGATCTTTACCCCGATCAAAAACAAAGACCACGACTAGAATATAAAGAAATAGATAATGATATTACATATCTAGCACTTAACGCCTTTTGGGATCCAAAGATAATAGATCTCTTTGATGAAAAACTTCCTGAACTAAAGAGAGCAAAACGATTAATAATTGACATAAGAGCTAATGGTGGTGGTAGTGATGGTACCGCCAACTATATACTTGCTCATTTAATACAGGATAGCATCATGACAACATATAAATCTAGAACAAGAAAGCATCTACCTGCATATAAAGCGTGGGCTGGAGGCATACAAGCAAGTGACACCATAAATATGTCAAGTGATGAAAAAGAGTGGTATAGAGACCTTGTTTTAATCTCTAAGGATAGCCTTTTTCACGAATTTTCAAGTAATAGCGGCGAAAATACAATTCTACAAGAAAACAGAATAGTTGTACCTACCGTGGTGTTAATAGGCGCCTATACAGCTTCGGCAGCTGAAAATTTTCTAATTACAGCAGATAATCAACCGCATTTCACCGTAATAGGCGAACGCAGTTGTGGAAGTACAGGACAACCTCTTTTTATGGATCTACCAGGCGAGGGTTCTGCAAGGATTTGTACAAAAGATAACACTTATCCCGACGGAAGAGCATATATTGGAGTGGGAGTTATACCTGATATATTAGTCAAACGAACTGTAACGGATTTCGTAAACAATAAAGACGTTGTTCTCGATAGAGCCATTGAGTATCTAAAAGATAAATAGTTTACAGTTTTGGAGTGTTAGTTATCGCCTCAAGAATGTTGCAATTAACAAATATTATAGATTTAAACGCTATTTCGTGCCGATTATGTGATTTTTATCACATAATTGGCACGAAATATGTGATAAGGTGTTGTTTATTTCAATTATTTTAACTAATTTTGCAGCGAATATTATTCTTTATGCGATCGGTATCACATAAAGCAGACAAAATAGCAAAACTATGAAACTACAAAGAGATACTATAACGGCACTACGTAAGTGGAAAAATGATAAAAATAGAAAACCACTAATCCTACAAGGAGCAAGACAAGTGGGTAAAACTTGGCTATTGAAAGAGTTTGGCAGAACTAACTTTGATGATGTTGCCCTCTTCAACTTCGACGAAAATCCAGAATTAAAGCAATTCTTCTCATCGACTAAAGATGTGAAACGCATAGTAGAAAATCTTTCACTAGTACATGGAAAAAAGATTGATCCTGAATCTACACTCATCATATTCGATGAGATTCAGGAGTGCAATGACGCTTTGAATACACTGAAATATTTTGCGGAAAATGCCCCAGAGTACTATATTGCATGTGCAGGCTCACTACTTGGTGTTGCGATGAGCAGAGGAGCATCATTTCCTGTTGGCAAAGTCGATTTCTTGAGCATATATCCTCTATCATTTATGGAGTTCTTAGCCAGTGCCGACAATCTGCTTTACAATTATGTGCAGAGTATTGATAAGATTGAACCTCTGCCAGATATCTTTTTCAATCAGCTACTTGATAAGTTTAAAATGTATTTTATATCTGGCGGCATGCCCGAAGCTGTAAATGAACTTCTGGAGAGTGGCGACATATCAAACGTGCAGAAAATACTTCAAAATATTCTTAACGCCTACGCTCTGGATTTTAGTAAACACGCAGCCAATAACGATGTTACAAAGATTGGATATGTATGGCAGTCTATCCCCTCGCAACTTGCTCGTGACAACAAGAAATTTATCTACAAGGTGGTTAAACCAGGGGCAAGAGCACGTGAATATGAAGATGCATTAAATTGGCTCACTAATGCTGGGTTAATATACCGAGTTAATCAATGCTCAAAACCATCTCTTCCTCTCTCTGCTTATGATGATATTAGTGCCTTTAAAATCTATTCCCTTGACGTAGGGCTACTTAGGCAGCAATCTAACCTTGCTCCAAGCGCAATAACTGAGGGCAATAGACTTCTAACTGAATTTAAAGGGGCACTCTCAGAGAACTACATATTAACAAGTTTGGTGCGTGAGTCGGAGAACACACCTCGATATTGGACATCAGGCAACAGTGCCGAGATAGACTTTATACTTCAAGTAGAAAATGATATAATCCCGATAGAGGTGAAGGCTAATGAAAATGTTATAGGCAAGAGTATGACGCACTATCGCAAGGTGTTCTCTCCATCGACAAGCGTGAGGCATTCTCTGAAAAACCTAAAAATAGATGATGGATTAGTAAATATCCCTCTATTTTTGGCAGATATAACCCCGCGAATTCTCGAGTTAATCGCTTTAGAAAATAGGACAAACGAAGAAAAGTAGGTTAATGTTTTGTTAAATATACATAATTTTATCGATAACAAAGTTAAATAAGCACTTGATTATCGATGTTTTTTAGCTATAAAATTGGTAAATACAATACTTTTGTCTATTTTTGCACTACTTTTGAGATACTAGGATAAAATTTATGCGTGTAGAATCTACTTTCAAAAATATCATTGCTACGTTATTGACACTTATTACTGTCAATTACTTTGTAAGCATCCTATTTTTCACTCACTTCCACGTGGTTGATTCGCATCTAGTACGACACTCTCACCCGTTTCAAAATACAGAACATCATAATGCAGATGAGATTCTTTTATTACAATCTCTATCTAATATCAATTTTATTGATTTACTTAGCTCTGTAGATTTAACTCCAATTCGCGCTATCCTGCAAGAGTTAAAGGCAACTCCGATTGCATCAACTCCTATATCAAGGGTAATAGATCACTACTCTCTCCGTGCTCCTCCTATTATGTTTTAATTAAAACTCCAACACTTATTTTATTTAAAGGGAACTTATAAAAACTCCCTAAATTAATTGTTTGGTACTAACTGACAGCTTCATAGCTATCAGCAGTATATCAATACGTTATGCGCTAAATCAAAAAACCAAACTCATAAAAATTTCAAAAATGACAAAAAACATATTATTACTTATACTCATTACTTTCTCAACTCTTCTATTTGCAGAAGGGACAACAATAAATAACGCTACAATAGAGAAAACAGATGCCTCAATAACAGGGCACGTAATCGATAAAACCAGTGGCGAGCATCTACCATTTGTAAATATACAGCTAAAAGGTACCTCTATTGGCTCGACCACTGACGTAACCGGGCACTATCTACTAACTAATTTACCTGTAGGTGAGACTGTAGTCGTATTCTCAATGGTTGGATATCAAACAGTTGAACACACCATAAACCTTAAACACGACAAAACTCACGAACTATATGTCGAGATAGAAGAGTCATCATTTATAATGGACCAAGTGGTGGTAACTGCTAATAAATATGAGACAAAAAAACGTGAGACCGCAGCAATTGTAAATGTTGTATCGCCATTGATGTTTGAAACTACAACATCAAATAATATTGGTGATGTGCTTAATTATCAAACGGGTTTGCGTGTGGAAAATGGCTGTCAGAACTGCGGACAATCTAGTTTAAGAATCAACGGTTTAGAGGGGCAATACTCGCTTATGCTTATTGATGGCAGACCGATGTTCTCTTCGCTAGCCTCGGTGTATGGATTGGAGCAGATGCCTGCTGGTATGATTGACCGAGTGGAGGTGATGCGCGGAGGTGGATCTGCTGTATATGGCTCAAATGCTGTGGCTGGTGTAGTGAATATCATTACTAAAGAACCTACACGCAACTCTTTCTCTGTAACAAATACTACTCAACTAATAGGGGGTAAATCGTTCGATGTAAATACTAATTTAAATGGATCATACGTTAGTGCAGACTCAAAAATCGGTATGTTTTTATTTGGTGTGCATCGTGAAAGAGATGCATATGACCACGATGGTGATGGATTTACTGAACTACCTAGTATGTTGAGCACTACGCTCGGTATGAGAAGTTATTTTAAGATAACCGACTACTCAAAACTGACCCTAGAGTATCACCACGTATCGGATGCTCGTCGTGGAGGGAATATGCTTGATCAACCTGAACATGAGGCAGATATCGCAGAGAGTCTTGAACATACAATTGATGCAGGATCGTTAAAATGGGACTATTTTACAGATGATGCGAAACACTTTGTATCTGCTTTTGCATCTATGCAAAACACCGAGCGTAACAGTTATTTCGGTGCAGGACAAGACCTAAACGCATATGGCAATAGCCACGATTTCATCACCTCAGTTGGAGGGCAATATCGCTATCACTTTAACAATTGCCTATTTATGCCTGCTGACTTATCTGCAGGAGTTGAATATACTTACAACACGCTTCACGACCAGATGTTAGGATATGACCGAGATATTACTCAAGAAACTCACCTATACGGTGGTTATGTGCAAAACGAATGGAAAAATGATGTATTCACTATGTTGATGGGTGTGCGAGTAGAGAAACATAACTTAATGGATTATGCAGTAGCTAGTCCACGCTTTAATGTACGCTATACACCTATCAAAGATATTGTATTGCGTGCCTCATATGCAAGCGGTTATCGCGCTCCTCAACTATATGATGAAGACCTACATATCAGTGCTGTAGGTGGCGAACTTCTGCTTACATATCAAGATCCAGACCTTAAAGCTGAGACAAGTCATAGCTTTAGTCTCTCAGCCGATTGGGCAAAACGATTTGGTAACGGACTTGAAGCTAATGTAATGATTGAAGGTTTTTACACCCAACTAAATGATGTATTTACGCTTGAGTATGGGTATACGTCTGACAATGGCGACCAATATTGGATGCGCACTAATGAAAAAGGTGCTTATGTAACTGGTATAAATCTAGAGAGTACAATTGCTTACAAAAACAAATTCACTTTCCAACTGGGTTATACATATCAACAGAGTCGTTACTTAGAGGCTGTAACTTGGAGTGAAGATGAATCTATTGAGGCTCAAACAAAAATGTTCAGAACTCCAGACCATTATGGATATTTTATGGCTAACTATATGCCTATCCGCAACTTCAACATCAGCCTAAATGGTACACTTACTGGTCCGATGCTAGTACAACACCTTGCTGGATATGTTGACTATGATATGGAGGTTACAACTCCTACATTCTTCGATATGGGCGTTAAATTTGCATACGATATTCCTATTTATAGCTACTACACCCTACAAGTAAACGCTGGTGTGAAAAACATATTCAACTCATACCAATCTGATTTTGACCAAGGAGCAGACCGCGATGCAGCGTATGTCTATGGTCCAAGCTTGCCACGCACTGTGTTTGTTGGATTTAATTTGACGCTGTAAGATTTGCATATATACTAAATTCCGCCTAATTATGCTCTCTATGGAGAGCATAATTAGGCGGAATTGTATCAATAAAGGAATCATAGTTAGCGATTCCTGTATTTTATATCACTATCCAAACACCTACTGTTGGATTGTGTGACACATTTGGTTTTAACACCAATCCCTCAGCAGGGATATTTTCTGGCACAGTGTAGTTACCAGTCATATTTTAATAAAAAGACCTTTCACTACTCAATCAATTCTAATCACCTACTGTATCTCGCTTACGTCGATTAATCTATTGGCAATGGCATAGATAGTGAGCCCTGCTGGGTTGTGTATTTTTAGTTTGCTTGCGATGTTGCGACGGTGAGTAGTTACTGTATGGATTGAGATAAATAGAGAGTCGGCAATCTCTTTGTTGCTCTTGCCACGAGCAATTGCAGAGATAATCTCCTTTTCGCGCTGGCTTAACTGAGTCTCCTCATTTTCATCTACATCGATGAGTTTGATAAAAGTTTTTTCTATATTATCTATACTATCTAGCACAGAGATAGTTGCGTCATAACCAGATAATTGATCGGCACCTAACAATGCACTATACAAAGCTACAAACTTTATATTACTATACTCTTTTACAAGATTTTGATGCATTGCAACCCCGATATGTGAAGGATTAACTACAACAATATCTGGTTGAAGTTCATCTATTTTAGCTTCAAGAAAAATGATATTTTCTGTTTCTGCAATATTAGCTCCAATTGCCTCAAAGTCAATGATAATAGAACTTAACCCTACACGTATTATAGTGGAGGGTTCTGCTATAAGAATTTTTACTCTTTTGTTTGCCATAATTTACTCCTCCTCAATTTTTTGAATAAGCGGAACCAGTAGTTTATCCTCAACCAAATTATGTATATTTAGGTCATCTGCACAACTAAGCAAGTCGTGTATCACTCCCATTATCTCATAGGTACTATCACCTTTATAATACTTAATCAATACATTTTTAAATTCGGTGAGTGGCTCGTCTATATGATCGTGCTGTTGAGTGTATAAATCAATTGAATAATCGCCTCTATCTAAATTACTTTGTATTCTATCAATGTAGGGGAACACTTCGTTCTCTTCATATTTTAGATGTTCCTTAATTTGAATAACGTAATCATCAAAATACTTAACTAACAGCTCAGTCAGTTTATCATCTGCAAGTGCTGCAATAAGTTTTGTACGTATTTTGGGCAATCTCATCTCGAGATAATAACGATGCGAATTACGAATATAGAGCATCAAATAATCAATCATCACTCCATCAAGACACACTTTATAATTAGCATTTTTCTTGTTGAGCATTAGATTAATAACTGCCAAAAATGTAGCTGTATCAACATTGCTTTCGGCGCAAACCTCACCAATACTTTTATCCTCTACGCCCAACGGTATATTAAATCTTCCTAGCACTTGCAGAAGTGCATAATTGTCGCAAATCAATGCTGACATAGAATCCGTAGAACGATATTTGCCAATCTTATACATAACAGTTTATATTTTTTATAATTATAAAGGGGACCTCTAAAATTTCCCCGAAAAAAAATCAAATTAAAACAAACTCCATCAAAAAAAATTGAACCATATACTGCAATAGATATAGTTCAATTTTATAAAGAGATTTTTAAAAATATTCAATGGAGTGTATTAAGCAATACCTATGTCAGAAAAATTTTGGAATGTGATTTTTTCACACTCATTAATTCTAACGGTATTACATAACTTCCTTTTTAAAAACCTTTTACATTGCTCTAATCTATGATAGCCCAACATAATACCTAAAATAAAATCCTCTTCGGCTGTAAGCGTATTTAATGGCTTGTTTGAAAATGTACGAACCACATCCACACAATCTCGTTTGCCAAAGAATATATTGATTTTATTTTTAGTAACAGGTACTATAATATACTCTATATTATAGTGGTTTAGCTTACGTTCAGCCGCTTCTCGATTTCCTACTTGCATCGTGTGAAGAACTAAATCTCTTAAGCCTTTTTGATACTCGTATATATGATGACCTAAAACTTCCATAGCTCAATACCCTCCTATATCCTATTTAAAGAGAGGGCTAATTTCTGCACACCAAGTAGTCATTCTAGCATCGTTATCACCGCACGTGTCATCATCAAGTGGAAGTCCAACAAAAACTCCATCAACACAAGCCGTTGAATCACTAAAAGAGTATCCATCTGTAGAGACATTATCACCTACCATATTTGCACCTGCCGATTTAGCAGCTTCATAAAGAGTACCAACTCCATCAACAAAAGTATCTGAGTAAGCTGACGAATCGCCACAACCAAACACTGCTACTGTTTTACCAGTAAGGTTTGCACCTTGTAAAGTTGAAATAGCTCCTTCCCAATCGTCTTGCAAATCACCACAACCCCAAGTTGAAGTGCCAAGAATAATGTTTGAATACTCTGCAAATGTATCAGCTGTAAGTTCTGAAACATTAATAAGAACTGTTTCGTGACCTGATAAATTAGCAGCAATTTGTTCTGCTGCGCTCTCTGTGTTGCCCATTGTTGAGCCAAAAATAATTGCAATTGTTGCCATATTTGTAAATGTTATTAAATTTGGGACAAAGATATAACTTTATACAAATAGGCACAATCCCTAAAAGTAGGTATTTATACATCTAATTTCAACTCCTATCCTAAATATAAGGGAGGGCTAAAACTACAAATGTTTATATTTCTCTTTTTTGTTTGCCCAACGCTCACGCGCATACTGCTGCATATCCACAATACTATCTGTTTCGTCGAGAATCTCGAGTCCGAGAATAGTCTCTATCACATCTTCCATTGTTACAATCCCCTCGAAACTACCATATTCATCAACAATAACAGCGATATGCTCTTTGTTCTCTAACATATCTTCCCACAATCCTGTTATGGCTCTATTTTCAAACGATATAATAACATTGCGCGATATATCCTTGAGTTTCACATCAAATCTATCTTCAGCTAGACTCTCTAATATATTTTGGCGCAGCACATATCCGATGATATTATCCTTATTATCCTCTTTGTAGACTGGTATACGAGAGTGGTGCAACAATGTTTTATTGGCATAAAACTCACGTACGGTCATATCTTCAGAGGCTGTAACCGCCACAATTCGTGGGGTCATTATCTCTTTTGACTTGATATCCTCCAGACGTATTAGGTTTTGTATGATTTTATTCTCTTTCGACTGAAAAGTACCCTCTTCTACTCCCACATTCACCATCGCCGACACCTCTTCGCGACTCACTGTAAGCTCTTTTTGCTTTGGTGCAATGAGGATTGTGATTTTTTCAGAGACCCAGACTATTGGGTATGTAATAAAGATAAGTGCTTGAATAATTGGCGTTAATGGCAAAATCAGTACACGCCAATATGATGCCCCAAGTGTTTTAGGGATAATTTCAGAGAACACCAATATTAATATGGTAAGTATCACGGATACCACACCAAAATATGCCTCGCCAAATACGTGTGTGGCTTGAGCACCTACACCTGCAGCACCCACTGTATGGGCTATGGTGTTCAGAGATAAAATTGCCGAGAGAGGTCTGTCTATCTCGTTTTTCATCTCCTTTAAGTTAGTAACATTTTTTGCCCCTTCCTCCTCTTTCATTGATATAAAAGATGAAGAAACCGATAGCAGTGCCGCCTCCATTATGGAACATAAAAAGGAGATTAGTAGAGCTAATAATAGGTAAAAAAATAGTAGAAACATTGATTTTGTTATTTGATTGGTTTTGTTATTTAATTTATTTTGTTATTTGAGGAGCTTTATAAGTCCCCTTGATTTATTTTGATTTTCGGGGTATTTAAAAGTCCCCTATTGTTATTAGAAATATTTAAAAATCCCTTAAAATTTATTCTTGTGTAATTTCGCCAGATTTCACTGTGAAAATCTTGGTTTGCGATGGTATATGTTGCATCAGTTGTTCGGTGTGATTGCGATTAGTATCTGTGATAAAAATCTGACCAAACTCCTCTGCGCTAGTGATACTGACTATCCGCTCTACCCGCTCAGCATCTAATTTATCAAATATATCATCGAGTAACAACAACGGCATCAACCCTTTATGCTGTTTCAGATAGATATACTGTGCCAATTTCAGAGCTATTAAATATGTTTTATTCTGTCCTTGCGACCCAGTGCGCTTAATTGGATATCCATCTAGCAACATCACAAGATCATCTTTGTGCGAGCCGCGTGTGGTGTAGCCCACTGCAAAATCTCGACTGCGACATTCCGCCTGTAGTGGAGCTAAATCTCCCTTTTCCGAATGCGATATATAATTCAACTCCACCTGCTCCGTTTCGCCTGCTATCGCATTGTAATAGGTTTTAAAGACTGGTACAAATCCATCAACAAAACTCTTACGCTTTTCATAGATATACTGCGCCTCAACCGCCATCTGCTGTTCATATATCTCTAGTATGTCTCCATCTGGCATTGTCTCTGACTTAAAAAGTGCATTTCTACTCATAAGAGCTTGATTATAACGCATAAGCGAGTGTAGATAAGTTTTATCGTATTGAGATATTACTGTATCCAAAAAACGGCGTCGCTCTCCACTACCCTCGGCTATAAGATCCTGATCTGATGGAGAAATGAGCACTGCCGGAATAACTCCAATATGGTCAGACATACGCATATATGCTTTATCTCCACGCTTGAACTGTTTCTTCACTCCACGTTTTACCACAGCTGATATCTGCTCTTCTTCTCCTGCAAATGAATATAATCCACGCAACATAAAATAGTCTGCCTCATGCTGTATCAGATGAGAGTCTATCGCATTGAGATGACTCTTTGTAAACGATAAATAGTAGATAGCATCCAATAGATTAGTTTTACCCACTCCGTTAGAACCTAAAAAGCAGTTAAACTTCTCAGAAAATATCAAGTCGCATTCTGCAATATTGCGATAATTATAGCACGCTAATTTTGTAAGAAACAATATTATCTTCTCCTATTTTTATTTGAGGGGACTTCTAAAAACTCCCTTTTATTGCTTGTAGTTTTTCAATTATATCCTGCGCTAACTCACTATGTACAAATGTATTATTGTTACATTGTTTGGCAAAATCGTTGTTCTGAAGTGTGCCCCTTACAGATTCAAAATCGGCAATTTTAACCTCATCATCACCATCTATTCCATATCCAACCTGTACTGCTCCATCAAAATCTTTTTTCACATCTTCATACAACATCTCATCGAGGGCAACAGCTGCATTGCACCATTTTTCGATGATACCAATTGCACCCTCCACTGTTATATCATCGCCAAAATACCCATACATAAATAGAGCATCATATACCCATGTCCATTCATACTCATCGTACATTGAGTGCAGTAGTTCAAAGCGATAATCAACCTCATCGATAGTCAATTGCCCTAATTCCAACTCTGAGATTAACAATTCTATCCCCGATTGAGGCACGACGAGTCCGAAGACATCAATCCACTTGCCACTACCTGAAACAGTAGTTGGTTCAAGAGTCGAAATAAGAGCCTCCTCGTTAGAGATATTTTTATTTGATATACGATTAATAAATACATCACCAACAAATTTATCAACGACCAATGAGTATAACCTACACCCTTTTTCCAAACTATTTTTACGTATTTTGCAGTTGTTGTAAATCACCTCTGACTCTTGACTGTCAGAATTTTGTGCAAGTTGCATAAGGAGGTTTCGTCCCTCTTCAATTTTCTGCACGATATATGGCGAGAAGAGTTTGAAATTTATCTTATCACTCTTATTTGGGTCGAGTCTGTTATCTCTTTTTTTCCACTTATGAGCATCGCGTGTAGTACCCACTGTAGATACATTAACTGCTGGCACAATATAGCTCTCGCCCTGATTTTCTATCAGATAAGAGAATGGCAAATTCGCTGTATCTGGATGCGATTTATGCGAACCCATTACAACAGAATATGCTCCAACACGCACAGGCATAAGCAGATACGAATTACTAGCTGTTTTACAACCGCGCTCTAATATACCTTGATGCACGGCACCAAGTTTGTACATATGGTTGCTTTGATTAGAGCCAGAGCCTGCATTAAAAAATGAGAACATACCGGCAATAAGTAGCGTTGATTTGTGGTGAGTAACAGTATAAGGACCTGCAAATATTGCAGTTGCCTCGCCGTGAAAGGCTTGACAATTGGCAAAGAAGAGCGAATCAATCGCCGAATAATGTTTGCCAATCTGCGAGCCTTGTCCCACAAAACATCTGCTAAGGAGTGTAGAATCGGTGATTTCGCACCCCGATGAGAGTATAAAATCATAGCATTTTACACCAGCCCCGATATATACTGGAGCATATTTGTTAGAGTTTACAGAACCATTTTTCAGTTTAGATGCCCCAGAAATAATTGCATTCTCACCAATATACACATCTTCTATAGAACCTACATTCATAATGCGTACATTATCCGCAATCACCCCTCTTGTAGCACTCAGCGTATCTACATAATCACCTATCATCTTCTCTAGTCTAGATATCAACGCTTGATTATGTTGGTAGAGCACAATCATATATGCCAACTGAGCAGACAACTTATTATAGATAGGAATTTCTCGTCCGCCCGCCTCATTTAACACAGCCACTCTCACACCGTTTCCGAATGTCGTTTCGGTATCAACTACAATTAGGTTTGTATTTTCGATAAATACATTAGCTCCGATATCATAATTGGCTATGTAGTTGTGTATCTTGTTTATATAGCAATTATCTCCAACTGTAACATTATGCAATACAGCAGAATATATACCAGAATGCACGCTATACCCTCCAGCAAGAGCAAATGAGTTATCGAATACCCCTAGTTTGATTTGACCAGAGAATGATACATTTTTAATAAACTGTGCCGAGAAATTCTCAGCCACCTCAATGGTAGTCCAACTTTGCGCTGTGCAGCCTTGAGATTGCAATTGAAAAATCTCTACTTCTGATAATTTTCTGTATTCCATTAATTTACTAATTTTCTGGTAATTAACAACTAAAAGCTAATAATTGACAATTAATAGTTAACTATTGATAATTAAATAGTCGTCGATAATTAATACCTAACTATTAACCATTTATAATTGATATTGCCTCTTCGATAGTTACAAGTTGTTGTTCGCCTGTAACCATATTTTTCAACATTAATTTGCCTGCCTCAATCTCCGAGTCGCCTACAATTGCCACAAAAGGGATTGCGTTGGAGTTGGCATAATTCATCTGTTTTTTCATTTTAGCTGGTTCTGGATATAGCTCAGCTGCCACTCCTGCTCGGCGAGCTTGGCGCAACAACGGACGAGCATAATCTACTCCGTTTTTATCGAAAGCCAAAAATATCAATTTAGTACCAGCAATAGCCTCTTTTGGGAATTTATCGAGTGCCATCAACACATCATAGATACGATCGGCGCCAAACGAAAATCCTACCCCAGATACACCTGGCATACCAAATATCCCTGTAAGGTTATCATATCTACCTCCACCAGAGATAGAACCCATCGCAACGCCAACCACTTTAACCTCTAAAATTGCACCAGTGTAGTAGTTTAAACCTCTAGCCAGAGTCAAATCAAGCTCCACTTTGCACTCCACATCACTCTCGGCAATATAGCCAAACACCTCTTCTAGCTCATCTACACCTTTTAGTCCCACTTCGCTAGTAGCCAACACCTCACGAAGTTTAACCAGTTTTTCGCTATTTGTGCCCTCCAACAATAAAATTGGTTGCAAAATATCAATAGATTCTGCTGATATACCTTTATCCATCAACTCCTTATTGACATTTTCTAGACCGATTTTATCCAACTTATCAATAGCCACAGTAATATCAATTATACGTTCCGACTCACCAATTAACTCGGCAATACCAGCGAGTATTTTGCGGTTGTTTAGTTTCACAACCACCTCGATATCAAACTTTTTAAATGCTTGGTCGATCATCTCCACCATCTCAGCCTCAAAAACCAGCGAGTCTGAGCCAACCACATCGGCATCGCATTGAAAAAACTCGCGATAACGCCCTTTTTGAGGACGATCTGCGCGCCAAACTGGTTGTATTTGATAACGTTTGAAAGGGAATGTAATCTCATCGCGGTGTTGAACTACATAACGAGCAAAAGGGACTGTCAAATCATACCTCAAACCTTTATCACTCACCCTATTAGTTAATTTTATGCTATTTTTTGCTAAAAGCTCTTCTTCATTTAATTTTCCTGCCCAATCGCCAGAATTAAGTACTTTAAAAAGCAATTTATCGCCCTCTTCGCCATATTTCCCCATCAGCGTAGATAGATTCTCCATTGATGGTGTTTCAATTTGCTTGAACCCATAATTATCAAATACTGAACGTATTGTAGAAAATATATAATTACGCTTTGCCATTTCGGCAGGTGAAAAATCGCGTGTACCCTTTGGAATAGAAACCATATTCTTTTTTAATTATTAATTGTTAGTTATGCGTTAACTTTTTATTTTTTCTTGTAACTAATTGAAATAGTTCAACGCACTAATACTAGTTTTTAGTAATGATTATTAGTTATTGATCTCTTCTTAATAATCAATTGCCATTTTATTTATTATTAGTTACCGTATTGATTATCAGCGAAGTTGCTCCTGTGCGTGATGCTACATAATTGTATGCCTTAGTAGCAGGCTCGCTATTATTTCTAAAAAATTCATCTAGTGCTGTGTAACACTCCTCCGCACTGTTAATTGAGCATGCTGCACCGCATTCTATCAGTTCGCACGCCTCTTGAAATTTGTGATATTTAGGTCCGAAAACCACTGGCATACCCCACACAGCAGCCTCTAATGTATTGTGTACAGCCACACCAAAACCACCTCCGATATATGCCACCTGACCATATTGATATATACTAGAGAGCAGACCTATAGTGTTAATTATCAAACAATCAGCCGTTTTTACCTGTTCTTTATCTGTCTGAGTATAAAGAGCATACGAACATTTTAACAATGCTGTTAACTCCTTAATCCTAGTCTCATTTACATCGTGAGTGGCGATTATAATTTTTATCTTCCCTACGTTACGATTGATATAATCTGCTAAAATCTCTTCGTCTGGACTCCACGAACTACCAACCACTAACACTTTGTGCCCTTTGGCAAAAGCCTCTGCAATTGGCAACTGCTTTGCTGCCGACGCAATATCTGCAACTCTATCAAAACGAGTATCGCCTGCCACCACAACATTCTCAAACCCAATACTATTAAGTAGTTTTTCCGACTCCTCATTCTGCACAAACAGTGTTTTAAATGCTTTCAGAGCTTTACGAAATTTACCTCCGTACCATTTAAAAAATATTTGATTGGGACGAAAAATAGCAGATATAATGTAGGTTTCTACACCCCTACTGCGCAACTCAGTAAGATAATTTACCCAAAATTCGTACTTCACAAAATATACTACATCTGGAGATAAAATATCTAAAAACCTGCGTGCATTTCGCTTTGTATCAAACGGGAGATACAAAACTAAATCTGCACCTTGATAATTTTTCCGCACCTCATAGCCAGAGGGAGAGAAAAATGTTAGTATAATTTTGGCATCTGGCGATTGATTGCGTATACGCTCAATTAGCGGACGACCCTGTTCAAACTCGCCCAACGAAGCTGCGTGTACCCAAACTATTTTTGATTTTTCGTTGCCTTTAACTTTTTGGGTTACAAACTGTTCTAGTTTTTCTATAGCCTCTCTCTGCCCACACCACAGTAGCGCAGCCTTGTGGTTAAAAAGCCCTACAAATCTTACTAAAACACTATATAGATATATAAAAATATTGTACATACTATGCGTTTTACCACAAGGGCAAACATCTTATTTCATTAATTGTCTTAACTTTGCAAAGTTACAATAAAATATCGATTTATACAATAATAGATAAAAAAAACGTAACAGATAAGAATATCCATTACGTTTTTTATTTAAGCGGGTTGATAAATTACTTACCACCGTCAACCATCCATTTACCATCGATAAGAACTACATCAACGTGTTCTGAAAGTTCTGTACCATCATCTAACGTTTTTTGATAAGTTACAACAGCCGAATTTCCATCCTCTGCAATTTCCTCTTCAACAAATTTATAGCTTGTAATCTTCGCCTTGCTTTCTGCTCCAGATGCCATTAATCCTGCAAGCATTTTTCTATCCTCGTCCTCTATTTTATCGGTAAAATAAGAGATTTCCATAATTTTTTCAAAATCACCTTTCATTGTAAGTTTCATATACTCTTCAGCAGCTCCTTTTGGAGAATTACTACTACCACAAGAAGAAAACGATAACATAATTGCCACTACAGCAAACAGATAAACTAATTTTTTCATAATAATTATAATTTAGATTAAGGGTGTAATATTGATATTCAATTGCTAGATGCCACCCTTTTTTGCATCAAACAATAATGTTATTTATTTTTTATTCACACTCTTTGACTCCGCAAAGGTACAATAAAATATCGAACCACACAACAATAAATGCAAAAAAAGCGTAACAGATAAAAAATATCTATTACACTTTTTTTGTTCGAGTTTGGGTTAGAAGACCCTTACGGTTTAATTGGTAAATTATTTACCTCCGTCAATCATCCATTTTCCATCGATAAGGATTAATTTTACAGTCTCTGTTTTCTCCTTGCCGCTAACCAAAACTTTATCAAATTTCACAGTAGCAGTTTGTCCATCTTCAGAGATAACTTCCTCTACGAAAGTATAACTTTCAGCCACTGTTTCTGGTTGCGATTCATACATAGATTTTGCCATTTCAGCAATCTGTTTTTTGTCGTCATCAGAAACATTTTCTGAATAATAAGTAATTTTCATAACTTTGTCGAAATTACCCTTTTCAGAATAACTCATATACTCTTCAGCAACTGCTTTTGGAGAGTTACTACTACCGCCACCACAAGCAGCAAAAGTAAACACAACTGCCATTACGGCAAAAAGATACACTAATTTTTTCATACGAAAATAAATTATGCAAATGTTGATAATCAGACACTTGCAGGTTAATAATAAAATTAAGACAAAATCAAAAGCAGCCCTTGTCTATATGACAATTGCGATTGATTA
>JAWXTU010000050.1:0-17017 GCA_044433285.1 bacterium
AAAAATGGTTGAAGCGGAAAAAATGGTTGAAGCGGAAAATATGGTTGAAGAGAAAAATATGGTAGAAGAAAACAAGGGGGCAATCGAAAATCGGGAGGAAAAAGGGGCAATCGAAAATCGGGAGGAAAAAGGGGCAATCGAAAATCAGGATGAAAAACCGGCAATCGAAAACAGAGTTGTGGATACATCGCTGAATAGTTGGGTAGAGGAGGATAAACCGAGAGAAAGAATAAAAAAATATGGTGTTAAGTCACTAGAAACGCACGAACTACTAGCAGTGATGCTCGGCACTGGCACAAAGGGACAGAATGTTGTGGAGCTCTCTCGCTCAATCCTCGATTCGGTAGATGGTGATCTGAATGCTCTCTCTCTATTTTCGTATCAGGCACTGATGCAAAAATTTAAAGGGGTAGGCGAGAAGAAGGCGATGCAAATTGCTGCTACTCTCGAATTTGGATTTCGCAAGGAGACTAGTAAAAGAAAAGATATAGTTGTTAAAGATTCAAACGATGCAATCGATTATATCTATCCTAAATTGGCGGGACTAAATCAAGAGGAGTTTTGGGTGTTGTATCTCAATAGGCGCAACAAGATTATCTTGGCAGAGCCGCTCTCTAAAGGGGGCATCTCAAGCGTAGTTGTAGATGTGAAAATAATAATGCGCAGGTCGCTCGAACTTCTAGCATCGTCAATAATCCTTGCGCATAATCACCCCTCTGCCACTCCGCAACCCAGTAAGCAGGATATGGATATAACAAAACAGATAAAAGAGGCTGCAAAGCTATTTGATATAAGCCTAATAGATCATGTAATAGTAGTGGATGACAAGTCTATGTGTTACAGTTTTGCTAGAGATGGTAATTTAGGAGACATCTAAAATTACCTCTTTATCTTAGAGATATTTTCTTAGGGGAGTTTTAGAAGTCCCCTATTGTATATGTTGATAAAAAATTGTACCTTTGCATTTTGAAAAATAATAGAATACAATCATATGTTTGAATCGTTGAGTGAACGTCTGGAGAGGTCGTTCAAAATTCTTAAAGGACAAGGTAAAATTACCGAAATAAATGTAGCAGAAACGCTTAAAGATGTAAGAAAAGCGTTGCTGGATGCCGACGTTAACTTTAAAGTAGCCAAAACATTTACTGATGAGGTTAAGGCTAAGGCATTAGGTCAGAATGTTTTGCTATCTGTTAAACCACAAGAGTTAATGGTCAAAATCGTTCACGACGAGTTGGCTCGATTGATGGGTGGTGAAAATGTAGCTATCGATATAAAGAGTCAAGGCGGACAACCTGCTGTGATATTGATGAGCGGTTTGCAAGGGTCTGGTAAAACCACATTCTCAGGCAAATTGGCTAATATGCTGAAGAGCAAACAGGGCAAAAATGTGCTTTTAGTTGCTTGCGACGTATATCGTCCTGCCGCAATTGAGCAGTTGCGTGTGTTGGGTGAGCAAATTGGCGTATCTGTGTATTCAGAGCCAGATAATACTAATCCAATAAAAATTGCAGAAAATGCAGTTGCCCAAGCCAAAAAAGAGGGTAAGGATGTTGTGATTATAGATACTGCTGGTCGTCTGGCTGTTGATGAGCAGATGATGACAGAGATTGCTGCAATTAAGCAAGCAATCAACCCACGCGAAATACTCTTTGTAGTGGACTCTATGACAGGTCAGGATGCTGTTAATACAGCAAAAGAGTTTAATACTCGTCTTGATTTCACAGGGGTAGTACTTACTAAACTAGATGGTGATACTCGTGGTGGTGCTGCGCTTTCTATTCGCTCTGTTGTCGACAAACCGATTAAGTTTGTAGGGACAGGTGAGAAGATGGAGGCGATTGATCTATTCCACCCTTCTCGTATGGCAGATCGTATTCTCGGTATGGGTGATATCGTATCGCTTGTAGAGCGTGCGCAAGAGCAATTCGACGAAACAGAGGCTCGCAAACTCTCTAAGAAAATTGCCAAAAATCAATTCAACCTCAACGACTTCTATGCTCAGATACAACAAATCAAGAAGATGGGTAACATCAAAGAGTTGGCATCTATGATACCTGGTGTGGGTAAAGCGATTAAAGATGTTGATATTGATGATGATTCATTTAAAGGTATCGAGGCAATCATTCTCTCAATGACAACAGAAGAGCGTGAAAATCCTGCAATGCTTGATGGCTCACGTAAAAACAGAATTTCTAATGGTTCTGGTCGCTCAATTGTCGAAATTAACCGCCTAATCAAGCAGTTCAACGATATGCAAAAAATGATGCGTATGGTGCAAAATGGTGGTTTGAAGAAGAAAAGATAGTTTATCTTAGGATAAATATAACAGATGCGTTTTATGCTCCAAGTGGAGGGTAAAACGCATTTTTTTTGTTGCATTTGCGAATAAAATACATTAAATTAACAGTAAATCCAATATAATACAAGTATTTTATTGCAAAAAAGAAGCAAATTGTGATAAATTGTTTGTAGGGATAATGTCTTTACAATCAATGTGTTGTGGTGAAATATATCTAATTAAATTAAATTTATAAAAAATAAATTATTTTTTTTGTGTAAATCTATTGCATATGTAAATAAAAATATATTACTTTGCATAGGTTTAGTTTGTCTCGCCTATAGACAGATGAATTATTTATTTTTTTTATTAACACACCTTTTAATTGAAACGCTTATGAAACAGAAATTTATGTTACTATTAATTGCTGCATTAGCAACAATTTTAAGTAGTTGTGAAAGTAACTCTATCACAACGAACAAGGACGATTCAACTCTAACAATAGAGGCACTTAGTGAATGGACTTTAACATCTGCTATTGTTGAAGGTGAGATTGTTACTGCTGATGAGCTTAATGCATCAGAATATCTTACAATATTAGAGGATATGAGTGTAAAGGTTAGAGACTCCTATGCTGTGATAGATATTATAGACGACAATACGATTGAATATGTCACTTTAAATAATGCGAGCTGGACTACATACTATTTTATTTCTAGCGATACTTTAGTTTTGGTATCATGCGAAGCTGAAAATGGTGAAGCACTCGTAGGAAATAGTGCTTACTACTATATTCGTGAGGGTGAGGGTGAAAGCTCTACACCACTTATTGGCGAATGGAAATATTATTGCCGCCTTACAGGTGCAGAATATGTATATGCTGCAGAGGATAGCAAAGAGGGGTATACAATATCATTTACTGACGATAGTATGATGTACGAATACAATAATGGTGAACTAGCAGCAAGTAGAGAGATAGATCCGAAAGGAACGACATTATATTATGAGGCTGATGATAGTGCAAAAAGTACACTTATATACGTTAAATCAGATAACACATTGATAATCTCCCCTTTCTATTTGAATAACGATTATTATGAATTTATTGAAGTCGATGAGGCAACTTTTACACTAACTAGCGAATAGGTAAAGCATTAATATAACAGATGCGTTTTATGCTCCAAGTGGAGGATAAAACGCATCTGCTATATGGTTGAGGGTGTATTCGCCTGTGGGGGCTAGGAGTAGGGTGATTATATCAAATCGAACATCTAAATCCAGATTTGTCATATTCATATATGTATCTGCAGCACGAACTAGATTAGTGATTTTCTTGTAATTTATAGCCTCTTCTGGCTCTGCAATAGAGTCCATCTTTCGAGCTTTTACCTCCACAATAACCACCGTATCATCTTGGCGTGCAATAATGTCAATCTCTTTATGTCCCGAACGCCAATTGGTTGCGAGTATCTCATAACCCTCTTTTACAAGATACTCACAAGCCATTATTTCGGAGTGGCGTCCGAAATCATTGTGTTTTGCCATTCTTAATTAAATAGCAGCACATTTAGCTTTCAACCACGCTGCCTCATTGAGCGAGAGGAGTGGTGAAACTCTGTCGTATACCATTTTGTGGTAGTCGTTGATTTGTGCTCTCTCTTCTTCTGTCAAAATCTCTGTATCTATAGATTTTGTATCGTATGGGAAGAGAGTTAAATCGTTGAAACGCAAGAAACGACCAAATTCGTTTGTGTTGTTTTCGTATTCAGCCACTGTTACAAGATTTTCTATTCTAATGCCATACTCACCAGTGCGGTAGAGACCAGGTTCGTTAGATAACACCATACCAGGTTCAAGAATAGTAGGCACTTCATTCATACGGATTGATTGTGGACCTTCGTGCACATTGAGGAAGTGCCCAACACCGTGTCCAGTGCCATGACCGTATTGCAATTCGTTGTTCCACAAGAAATAACGTGCGATAACATCTAATTGAGCACCACGAGTACCGTATGGGAATAGTTGGCGACCAAGAGCTAAATGTCCTTTCAATACCAATGTATAATCGCGGCGCATTTGGTCTGTTACTTTGCCCATTGCCACAGTACGAGTGATATCTGTTGTGCCATCAAGATACTGACCGCCCGAGTCTAGCAACAAGAAACTTTCTGGTTTGATTTCGATATTGCTCTCTGGTGTGCAGTGGTAGTGAACAATTGCACCGTGCTCTCCATATCCTGAAATTGTGCCAAAACTTTCAGTTATAAAACCCTCTTGTTCTGCACGATAGTTGTGCACAGAGTTTACCACATCAAGCTCTGTAACTTTTTCTCCACTCTCTATCATCTTCTCTAGCCACATCCAAAAACGAACAAGTGCCACACCATCTTTTACCATTGCGCGCTCTTCACCTGCAAGTTCCACGCTGTTTTTTACACTCTTCATCTCAAAAATAGGAGATGCAAGTTCAACTATTTTTACTCCATCAGCAATTGCATCGTACAATTCATAATTACATTTTGCTGCATCTACAACAATTGCAGTATCGGGAGTGAGTGAGCGTAAAGTAGGTATGACTTGATCATATTCAGCGGTTGCTATGCCAGCAGCATCTAGGTGTGCACGCATTGCGCTGTCGATTTTACCCTCGTTGATAAATAGGGTAGATTTATCTTTTGTGATAAGGGCATATGAGATTACTACAGGGTTGTAGTCTACATCGTTACCACGTATATTCATACACCAAGCAATATCATCAAGAGCAGTGGCAAGCATAGCATTTGCACCAGCTTTTGCTAGTCTGTTGCGAAGTTCAGCAACTTTATCTGTTACATTTCTACCGCAACGATCCTCGCCAAATACCATAGCGGTGCTATTTGGTAATGCAGGACGATTTTCCCATACAGCATTGATGAAATCAAATTCGGTATATAGTCCAATGTTAGCAGCGTCAAATCTGTTTTTCATTGAGCGGAATGCAGCAACTGAAATCATCGAAGGGTTGATAGCCACCGTTTTACCTGCTCCAAGTGTAGAGATTAACCACTCTTCAATTGTAGGAGTACCAATTTCACCATCTTTTTGTAGTTGGAGTCCAGAAATAGCCAACTCTTCTGATGCTTGCAAAAAATAGCGCGAGTCAGTCCACACACATCCGCCATCTAATGTGATAACGGCAGTACCAGCCGAGCCAGTAAAGTTAGAGATAAAACTGCGCTCTTCCCAGTGATTATTAAGATATTCACTTGCGTGAGGGTCGGTTCCTGGCACTATAAGTGCTGCCACATTGCGCTCTTGCATCAATGCGCGTAGAGATGTTAGTTGTTTCATAGTTTATTGTTTGTTAATCATTATATCTAATACAAGACGGTCTGTATCTATCATACCATCTTTTCCAATTTTAGTCATATTTGTTATAGAGATATCCACATCGTCGTTGATGATACCCTCTGCCGAAGTAACTGTGTGCCCCTCCATAGCGAGTAGCGCACAAGTAACCGCCGTACTCACACCACTTGCCACTTTTAGTGCGCACGATGGTTTAGCTCCATCGCAAAGCATACCAGTAAGGGTTGCTGCCATATTTTTTACAGCATATTGAGCTTGAGTATACTCTCCGCCCATCAAGTATGTAATGCCGCAAGCAGAACCAGTAGCCGCTACCACGCAGCCACACAAAGCACTAAGGCGTCCGAGACTCTGTTTGATATATATTACAGTGAGGTGAGAGAGGGTTAATGCTCTGATTAGTTGTTCCTCTGTTGCGTTTGTATCTTCGGCATATGATACCACAGGCATTGTTGCCGAGATACCCTGATTGCCCGAACCCGAATTGCTCATCACCGCCATCGGACATCCTGCCATACGAGCATCGCATGCAGATGCTGTGCGTGCCAAAATATGCATGTAAATCGAGTCGCCAAACATATTATATTTTTTCTTGCTCTTCAGAATTGTGCTACCTACATCGTGCCCAAATTTATTGCGCAGAGCCTCTTTTGATACGGCATCGTTTAGATCGCGAGTTTGCAAAATAAAACGTAGGTCATCAATCGGAGTGGTCATAGCAAAATCCCACACCTTTTGCAATTTCAATTTTATCTCACAATCGCTCGATTCGCCCTCTTGTAGAGTTGATAGTTTATCAGCAATAATATCATCATTTTTAGCTAGATATACAAAATTGGTATGGTTGCAAGCGATAGTGGCTACAGCTCTATCGTTGCCAGCAGAACAATGAGTTTCGATATAAAGTCGTTCTGGTGTATCCTTTAGTGATATAGATATTATTCCATCGTTTATCATCTTCTCTGCATTTTCCACCATCTCTGGGGTGCAACCTTTAAGTACTTCGAGTTGATATTCGCTTTTGCCCATTGTAGCACCAAGCGCAATAGCGATAGGCAAACCAATTTTGCCCCCAGTGCCAGGAATACCCACACCCATAGCATTTTTGATAATATTTGAACTGAGATAAAGGTCAATTTTTTCTGGTCGAGAGCCAAGTAATTCAGTTGCTTTTGCCACACATAATGCCACTGCAATTGGCTCCGTACACCCCATTGCAGGGATTACTTCGCTCTTTATGAGTTCGATGATTTGTTGTTGTTCTGTTTTCATTTGATTAAATAAGGTGGAGTAGTTGTCTTACGTTTTTTTATTAGTTTTTTAGTTAGGGAAAATTATATAAGTCCCATAAAATTTTTGCTTTGCAAAAGTAAGAATTTATTTTGAAGATATAAAGCATTTGTGACTTTTTTTTTCTCAGCAACTATATTTTTTTAAAATAACTTTAAATTATCGACTTAATCGACTGAAAAATACCTATTTGTGATAAAAAGAGCAAAAAAAAATCTATATTTTTAGCGTGGATATCATTATTTTTTCGTACCTTTGTACTCGATTTCTGTGAGGAAGTTTTAATGAAGAGTATTTTTTAAACTAATAATATTACATGGACTTAATGTCCTTTATTCTAGTATTTTAATTATGGTAAAAGAGAAGAAGTTTATTACCTGCGATGGTAATCAAGCTGCAGCGCATATTTCATATATGTTCTCAGAAGTTGCGGCAATTTATCCAATTACGCCATCATCTACGATGGCAGAGTATGTAGATGAGTGGTCTGCTAATGGTAGAAAAAATATTTTCGGAGAGACAGTTTTGGTTCAAGAGATGCAATCTGAGGGGGGTGCAGCAGGTGCACTTCACGGATCGCTCCAAGCAGGTGCTTTGACATCTACATATACAGCATCGCAAGGTTTGTTGTTGATGATTCCTACAATGTATAAAGTTGCAGGTGAGTTACTTCCAACTGTATTTCACGTGTCGGCACGTACTCTTGCATCTCATGCACTATGTATTTTTGGCGATCACCAAGATGTGATGGCTTGCCGTCAAACAGGGTTTGCTATGTTGGCAGAGGGTTCTGTTCAAGAGGTGATGGATTTATCGGCAGTAGCTCACTTGGCTACTATCAAAAGTCGTGTTCCATTCTTAAATTTCTTTGATGGTTTCCGTACTTCTCACGAAATACAAAAAATTGAAGTTCTTGAAAACGAAGATCTTGCAGGTTTGGTAGATCAAGATGCTTTGGCTGCTTTCCGTAGCCGCGCTCTTACTCCAGAACGCCCAGAGATGCGTGGTATGGCAGAAAACCCAGATGTATTCTTCCAACACCGCGAATCTTGTAACCCATATTACGATGCAGTTCCAGAAATTGTTGAGGAGTATATGGCTGAGATTTCAAGAATTACAGGTCGTACATATAATTTATTCGATTATTACGGAGCAGAAGATGCTGACCGTGTAATCATCGCAATGGGTTCTGTAACGGAGGCTGCTCGTGAAGCGATTGATCACCTTATCGCAAAAGGCGAAAAAGTGGGTCTTATCTCGGTTCACCTATACCGTCCATTCTCAGCAAAACACTTCCTTGCAGCACTTCCAAAATCTGCTACTCGCATTGCAGTTTTAGATCGCACAAAAGAGCCAGGTGCTACTGGCGAACCTCTATATCTTGATGTAAAAGATGTACTTTATGGTTCAGAAAATGCTCCTCTTGTAGTGGGCGGTCGCTATGGTCTTGGTTCAAAAGATACTACTCCTGCACAGATTTTATCTGTGTTTGAAAATCTTGCTCTTCCAATGCCTAAAAATCTATTTACTGTAGGTATCGAAGATGATATTACATTTAAATCATTGCCTAAAAAAGAGGAGATTGCTCTTGGTGGCGATGGTATGTTCGAGGCTAAATTTTATGGTTTAGGTGCTGATGGTACTGTAGGTGCTAACAAAAATTCGGTGAAAATTATCGGTGAAAATACCAATAAATATTGTCAAGCATATTTCTCTTACGACTCTAAAAAATCGGGTGGTTTCACATGTTCTCACCTCCGTTTTGGTGATGATCCAATCCGCTCTACATATTTAGTAAATACACCTAATTTCGTGGCTTGCCACGTACAAGCATATTTGCGTATGTACGATGTAACTCGTGGTTTGCGTCCGAATGGTACATTCTTGTTCAACACAGTTTGGAACGAAGAGGAGCTTATTGCTCACTTGCCAAACAATGTAAAACGCTATTTTGCACAAAACAATATCACAGTATATTATATCAATGCTACTGAAATTGCTCGCGAAATTGGTCTAGGTAACCGCACAAATACTATCCTTCAATCTGCATTCTTCCGTATCACTGAGGTTATCCCAGTAGATTTAGCAGTGGAGCAGATGAAGAAATTTATCCTAAAATCTTACGGCAAAAAAGGCGAAGATGTAGTTAATAAAAACTATGCAGCGGTTGACCGTGGCGGCGAATATAAAGTGTTGCCAGTTGATGCTGCTTGGGCAACATTATCTAATGATGAGGTAGTGGCTAACAACGACCCAGCATTTATTAATAATGTAGTTCGTCCGATCAATGCACAAGATGGTGATTTATTGCCAGTATCTGCATTCAAAGGTCACGAAGATGGTACTTGGGATGCAAGCACAGCAAGATATGAAAAACGTGGGGTAGCATCATATGTTCCTCAGTGGGATGCTGAAAATTGTATCCAATGTAACAAATGTGCTTACGTTTGTCCTCACGCTTGTATTCGTCCGTTTGTTATGACTGATGAAGAGAAAGCAGGATTTGGCGCAGAGACTATCGAAATGAAAGCTCCAGCAGCAATGAAAGGTATGCACTTCCGTATGCAAGTTGGTGTAATGGACTGCTTGAGTTGTGGTAACTGTGTGGACGTTTGTCCTGGTCACCCTAAAAAAGGTGCTGCGCTTAAACTAGTTCCGCTAGAAGGCGAATTGGCTGAAGCTGCAAATTGGACTTACTGTGTGGAAAATGTTAAAACAAAACAATCATTAGTAGATACAAAATCTAACGTTAAAAACTCGCAATTTGCAACTCCATTGTTTGAGTTCTCAGGTGCTTGTTCTGGTTGTGGCGAAACTCCATATGTAAAACTTATCACTCAACTATTTGGCGATCGTCAAATGGTATCTAATGCAACTGGTTGTTCTTCAATCTACTCTGGCTCAGTACCATCTACTCCATATACAACAAACGATCGCGGTCAAGGTCCAGCTTGGGTAAATCCATTGTTCGAAGACTTCTGCGAATTTGGTATGGGTATGACACTTGCCAATGACAAAATGCGCTTGCGTCTTGCAAAATTGATGACTGAGGCTCAAACTTGTTCTTGCTGTTCAGACGAACTAAAAGGCTTGTTTACAGAGTGGATGACTAATGTTAACAGCGCAGATATGACTCGCGAATTGGCTGACAAAATTATGCCACTTGTAGAGGCTTGCGATTGCGATATTTGCAAACAAATTAAGGAACTTGGTCACTATCTAGTAAAACGTTCGCAATGGATTATTGGTGGTGATGGAGCATCGTACGACATCGGTTATGGTGGTTTAGACCACGTAATTGCATCTGGTGTAGATGTTAATATCCTTGTGCTAGATACAGAGGTTTACTCAAATACAGGTGGTCAAGCATCAAAAGCAACACCAGTTGGTGCAATTGCTAAATTTGCTTCGGCAGGTAAACGTGTTCGTAAAAAAGATCTTGGTATGATTGCCACTACATATGGTTATGTATATGTAGCACAAGTGGCAATGGGTGCAGATCAAGCACAATGCTTAAAAGCTATTCGTGAGGCAGAGGCTTATCCAGGACCATCAATCGTAATTGCTTATGCTCCATGTATCAACCACGGACTAAAAGCCGGTATGGGTAAAGCGCAAGCAGAAGAGGCTTTGGCAGTTGAGTGCGGTTACTGGCACTTGTGGCGTTTTAATCCACAACTCGAAGAGGAGGGTAAAACTCCATTTATCTTGGATAGCAAAGAACCTCAATGGGATAAGTTTAACGCATTCCTTAAAGGTGAAGTTCGTTATACATCATTAATGAAACAATGCCCAGACGAAGCAGAAGAGCTATTCCAAATCGCTCAAGACAATGCCACATGGCGTTACAATAGCTACAAACGTATGCTCAAAAGCTACGAGGCTGAATAGAAGATAAATATTATCAATAAAAAAGGCTATGCAACTGAGAAAATTCTCAAGTTGTATAGCCTTTTTTTATCGGGGAATTATTAGAAATCTCCGAGAGTGTATGTTGCCTAGAAGTAAATCTGCCTATTTATATACACAAAGCCCATTCTCAAATCAGAGAATGGGCTTTGTAAAAGATTAAAATATATAAGAAAATACTTTTCTTCTATTATTTATTCTTCCTCTTCTTCGCCAGCATATACGATGTTGTCGATGCAAACATAAGTAGGAGTATTGATACCCCAATCGCCATTATCGCTAGAAGTAAAGCTGAATTGAATCATGCTACATTTGCCAAGTGGAGAAAGATCTACATACTCCCAAGTATTTACAAGAGTAGAGCTTCCATCGCGGAAATCGGCAAGATAAAATTCAGTAGAGCCTGTTGCGATAGAATCAAGTGTCATACCCTTGATTGTAACCATAAACCAGTCGCCATCCTCAAATTTCTTAGCGTAGTCATCACCATCACGCATAGAGATATATGCATATGTAGAGTTGCAAATCATTAAAGATTCAAACTCTTTTGCACCACCTTCAGAGATGATAGCAGGTAAAAAAGATGCTTCGTAAGCAACACCAAATTGAGTTCCTTCATAGGCAGCACCAGCAATTACGCTTTTGTCATTATTCCATCCAGCAGTAGTTACATCTACTAGAGATGATGCAGCAAAACCACTCCACGATTCCCAATCAGCATTGTATTCGTTATAGAATGTAAGATCGCCAGAAGTAAAACTTGATGTGTAAAATGCACCGTCTGTAAGCGTTACATCTTCAAAACCTACAGTTATGCTTGTAGATTCTTCAACAACAGGGTCATTAGATTCACAACTGCTCATAAGTAGAGCAAAAACAGCAAAAGCTGCGAAAAAATACTTTTTCATTTTGATAATTAATTAGTTTTTTTTGTGGGGAATTTATTTGTTTTTCCCTCAGTTTATATAGTTAATAATTGGACTGCAAAATTACAAAAAAAAATTGAATTAGAAATATATTCTTGCGTTTTTATTTTCGTATTATAAAAAAAATAAGTAACTTTGCACCCTCAAATCAAGGGGAGCTTTTATAACTCCCCTAGAGTATAATTATATAAAAATGCAAATAATTAGCAGCCTCTCTGAATTTGTTCAATATATTGAATGTCAGAAAAATAAAGGCTTATCTATTGGCTTTGTACCCACTATGGGCGCATTGCATAATGGACATATTCAGCTCGTGAAACGTGCTGTTTCGGAAAATAATTTGACTGTAGTGAGCGTTTTTGTCAACCCCACACAGTTTAATGATAAGGGAGATTTGGCAAAATATCCTCGTACGCTCGATGCAGATGCGCAGTTGCTCTCTGCTGTCGGATGCGATGTGGTGTTTGCTCCTAATGCCGAGGAGTTCTATTCTGCCGAGGAGATGAACAGTACATTTCAGTTTGATTTTGCAGGGTTAGACACCGTAATGGAGGGTAAATTCCGTGCAGGACATTTTAATGGGGTAGTGCAAGTGGTGAGCAAACTATTTAATATTGTGCGCCCTACAAAAGCCTATTTTGGCGAAAAAGATTTTCAGCAACTTGCTATCATCAACCGTATGGTGGAGGTGATGGATTTTGATGTGGAAATAATTGGCTGCCCAATTGTGCGTGAGGAGTCGGGGCTGGCAATGTCGAGCCGCAATGCACTTTTGTCTGAAGATGAACGTATTGTGGCGGCAAATATCAGTGCAGTGCTTAAAGAAAGTAGGTCATTTTTTATGCATACCACCCCTAAAGAACTAATTTCAGCAGCCACTTTGGTTATTAACAAACACAATCCTCTCGAGGTGGAGTATTTTGATATAGTAGATGGTAAAACGCTACAATCTGTATCAAGTTGGGACGATGCCGAATCTGTAGTCGGCTGTATTGCAGTATATTGTGGTAAAGTGAGATTGATTGATAATATTAGATATAAATAAATTCATAATATAACTATGTATTTAAACCTTGTAAAGAGTAAAATTCATCGTGTAACGGTTACTGAGGCTAATCTCGAATATATTGGTTCTATCACTATTGATGAGGATTTGATGGACGCCGCTAATATCTATCCAAACGAGCGAGTGCAGGTGGTGGATAATAATAATGGCAATAGATTTGAAACCTATGTGATAAAGGGCGAACGTGGTTCAGGTGTGATATGTGTTAATGGTGCTGCTGCTCATCTTGTTGAAGTGGGTGATACTGTGATTATTATGGCGTATACGTGGATTGATGATTCTGAAGCTAGAGACTTCAAACCTGCTGTAGTTTTTCCTGACACAGCCACTAATCGTTTAGTATAGTAGATTTTTTTATACTAGAAAGCCGAAATTTTTATAACTCCCCCCTCCATAGTAGTTTTTTCTAGAAAGTCTAAAAAAAATAGCATACTAAAAGCGAGAGCATCAGCTATTTACGAGCGTTGTTCTCGCTTTTTGTCATTTTTTTCTCTTTTGTTGCAACCTTTTTGCCGTCTCACCAAGTCTAATATAGTAGAAACAGTTTCTATCGGGGAGTTTCGAGCTGCCCCTTTATTTTATTAACCATTAAAACTTATAAATTATGTTTACAGTAGATGTCATCGCAATTTTTTGTGTATTTCTTCCAATCCCAATAGTTATAATTTGGGTATTAGTCGCTAAATTTCAAAGAGACCATAAAAATTATCGTGCAAAAATGGATGCAGTAATTAAAGCAGTTGAGGCAGGACGAGATCTTCCTGAAGGTTTTCTAGTTTCGGAGCAACCGAAAAAAAGACTCACTTTGCTGGAGATGGGTATAATTTTCATCGCTATTGCATTGGCTCTGTTTATTATGATGGTTACTATTTTTAATAGTGGTATTTCAAATGCTTTTGGAGTTTGTGCTCTACCTCTTTTGGTGGGTCTGGCTCAAGTAATCATCCACTTTATTAATGTAAGAAATAAAAAATAGAGAATGAGAAGTGATGTAGAGTTAGTTGCACGCTCTGCGCTTAATGGCGACAAAGATGCGTTTGGCATTTTGGTCGAACGTTATCAGTCGCCAATAAGGCGCTTCTTACTTAATGTCTCTGGAAACGAAGAGTTGGCTAAAGATCTTACGCAAGAGACTTTTATCAAGGCGTGGTTAGGTATTGGCTCGTTTCGTGCAGTAGCAAAATTCTCCACTTGGCTCTATCGGATAGCGTATAATACATTTTATGATTATAATACCCGACAGCACGAGAAACTGCTTGGCGACGGAGATATTAATGATGTATGTAGCTCGCATTCAGATTATGAAAATGTAGATTTTGATATTGATTTCAAGACTATTATTTCATCGCTCGACGAGAATGAGAGAGCTGTGATGTTACTATATTTTATGGAAGATTTTACGATAGATAAAATATCCACTATTTTGAATATGCCAAAGGGCACAGTGAAATCGCATCTGCACAGAGCAAAAAAGTATGTGGAAACCCAATTAACAGAAAACAAGGGGACTTATAAAAACTCCCCGAGAAAATAAATAAATAAGTTATGAACGAAAATAAAAAGATAGAAGAACTCTTTAAGCAAAACAAGAGGGAGTATGCAGATGTTGTTTTCGAACAGAGGATAACGGATA
This sequence comes from bacterium, assembly GCA_044433285.1. Classification (GTDB taxonomy): domain Bacteria; phylum Bacteroidota; class Bacteroidia; order Bacteroidales; family Paludibacteraceae; genus Aphodosoma. The sequence goes on from JAWXTU010000050.1 coordinate 14,454, forward strand.
TGATACCAGCGCGCCCTACTTATGCCAGAGAGATATTGTTTATGGTAGTTATATTTATTACTTTTGGGCTATTTGTCTCTTTTGCAGGATTATATGATGTAGTAGTAGCGTGGGTAGGTTCGGTTTTTGCGGTGGTGTCGACGGTTACTTCCAATTCAACTGTTGCTGGGTTTGCCAATGTTATATTTTTTCTAGGACGGCAATTACAATCACTATGCAATTTGCACAGTTTGATGATGTTACTTGTCATCGCCACTGTTATATTTGGTAGTGTAGTAACATATAGAGGGGTGATATATGGTGATAGATAATAGAACAGTTTAGTTATTGTTTTTATCCGCTAAATTTTATGTTCGGGGAGTTTTAAGAGCACCCTCTCTTTAATATTATTATAAAAAAAAGGTGCTGCTTGATTTTCGTCAGGCAGCACCTTTAAATTATTTATCAATCATCACCAATAGGGTGAGATGATGAATTTTATTGTTGTTCTTCGAACATTTTGTTGAACTCTTCAACAGAGATAGCTGCATCAACGATAGTTACTTTTTCGCGAACTGCGTTGTATACTTTATCTTCAAGAGCTTTTTCTGCAAGATTGCGTACTGTATCTTGGTTTTTCAACATCTCTGCTGAGTAGTTTTCAAGAATATCATCTGGCACTGAAGTCATACCATATTGAGCAAATTGAATGCGAGTCATACGGCGAGCAAAAGCGTTGATATCCTCTTTTTCTACCTTTAATTCAAACATTTGAGCAAGTTTGTTTTTGCAAACATACCATTTCAAATCCTCTAGCATCAAGTGGAACTCTTTTTCTACACTCTCTTCAGTCATTTTTTCGTTAGTAGCAAGTACCCAACGTTTCAAAAATGCCTCTGGATATACAAGGTCAGCCATTTTTGCAACCATCAAAGTTTTCACGTCCAAACCAAATTTGTATTCGCTGTCTTCTTTATATGAACCAGCGATGCCTTCAGCTACTTTAGCGCGGAACTCCTCTTCTGTTGCTACAGTGCCTTCGCCATATACTTTATCAAAAAGAGATTGGTCAATTAGAGATTCTGTATAATGTGTAATTGATTGAATTTCAAATTGGAAGTTAGATGTTAGTTCAGCAGCCTCCTCTTTTGTGATTTTTAGCATCGAAGAGATTTCTGTCTCATTTTCAAAAGCAATTTTAGGGTTGAAAACTACAACACTATTCTTTTTTGCATTTGTAAGTAGAGCTTTTTGCTCTTCATCTTTGATATATTCAGCAGCAAGAGTAGCATCTTCTACGGTGATACCACCTTCAACGATATTGCCTTCAGCATCTACTTCAACCATTTGACCTTTAAGCATATCTTTCATCTCTACAGCCTCGTCTACTTGTGTGTAGCTACCATATCTACCAGCGTAGTTTTGTACTTGATTGTCAATCATCTCATCTGTGATGCTGATGTTGTAGAAATTAACGCTGTCGCTGTTGCTCAATTCTGGTTCAAATTCTGGAGCTAAACCGATATCGAATTTAAATTCAAATTCTGTGCCATTGTCAAAATCGTTAGCGTTTTCGTCCTCTTCGTTAGGGAGTGGTTCGCCAAGAATGTCAAGTTTATTTTCGCTGATATAGTTGTAAAGCGAATCTTGCAAAAGTTTGTTCAACTCTTCAGCTTTAATGCTGCGTCCGTACATCTTTTTTACAAGTCCCATTGGTGTCATACCTGGACGAAACCCCGGTATATTAGCTTTTTTGCGATACTCTTTAAGAGTCTTTTCAACTTTTTCTGCATAATCTGCCTCTACAACTTGAATAGTAATTGTTGCATTTACGGCATCTATGTCATTACGTAAAATGTTCATAGTTAGTTGTTTATAGTTTAATTTGTAATTAGTTCTACACCTATTAATATTGAATTGCAAAGATAACTCTTTTTTTTGAATTAAACAACTAGATTTTATCGTTTTTTTTTCGTAACTTTGCACCCAAATATTAAGGGTACTTCTATAAAACTGCTTTGCAGAAATTTTTGAAAAATTATTAGAACTGTTTTGGCTAGCATATCACGAGTTTAGCGGGCTAAATGAGTGATATAAGAGGGGAAATAGGCTAATAAGAATCAAAAATATCGCAAAAGAACTGTTTTTGGTCTCTTATTATTAGTTTAAATTTTTCGGGGAGTTTTTAGAAGTTCCCTTATGTCGGGTAATTTTATCAATTATCCTGTAAATAAATTAATTACAAAAAATGGAAAGTAATTTCAACAACAATGGGTATGGACAAAATGGTTCAGACCAAGCTGGCGGACGACCTCGTTGCCCACGTGTAGGCAGCAGACCATCGGGAGACGGTTCGTATGCAAATCGCAGCTATGGTAGCAAACCCAACACATCAAGAGACTACTCGTCTAGCAGAGATGCAGGACAGGGTGGAGAGTACAAACCACGCAATTCGTATGGCGAAAATCGCTCTGGCGGCTATAATCGTTCAGAGGGAGGTTACAACCGTGAAGGTGGACAACGTCGTTCTTATGGCGAAAATCGTTCGGAAGGAGGTTACAACCGTGATGGTGGTCAACGTCGTT
>JAWXTU010000051.1:0-16641 GCA_044433285.1 bacterium
ATTAATAAAATTTTAAAGGAGTGCGATTATCTTCGTGTTAGGACAGAACATAATGGCGGCTCACTTAAACCCATAACGCTTTCAGACAAAGATATGAAAGCGTTCATCAAAGAGAATCGTGCTAATTGCAAACGTGTAATATAGTACATTCAAATATCTATTATATACTAGAACTCACAGCATTTAGATAGTAAAACATATGATCAATACTTTGGCTATGCACATAAACAAGTATTGTCCAAATTTATATTAGTCATTTATATAGTCAAAATCCCAATACTAACTCATTCAAAAGCAAGTTCCGTGCCAAAGCAATTATTAATGATGTTGTTGCTCGTGGATTTACTGCTGATCAACCTAAATTGAAAATATAGAAACTATAAACATAAAACCTTATATATGAAAAATTTTGCTCTAATAGGTGTAGGAGGATATATCGCACCTCGTCATTTACGTGCCATTAAAGATACTGGCAATAATTTGGTCGCAGCGTATGATCGATTTGACAGTGTTGGCATTATGGATAGCCATTTTCCAGATTGCTCATTCTTTACTGAAAATGAACAGTTTGATAGATTCTGTTCTAAAATAAAAGGTACAGAGCAGGGAATTGATTGGGTGTCAATATGTACTCCGAATTACACTCACGATGCTTTTATTAGATACGGCTTACGTATTGGAGCAAATGTAATTTGTGAAAAACCAGTAGTTCTTAATCCATATAATATTGATGAGCTGATGAGGGTTGAGAAGGAAACAGGTTGCAAGGCTTATAATATTCTACAGTTACGACTTCACGACTCTATTATTGCTTTGAAAAATAAGATTGATAATGGACCTAAGGATAAAGTATATGATGTTGAATTAACATATATCACATCAAGAGGTAATTGGTACTACACTTCGTGGAAAGGTGATGTGCATAAAAGTGGAGGTGTTGCAACAAATATCGGAGTTCACTTCTATGATATGCTAACTTGGATATTTGGAGATGTTAAAGAGAATATAGTTCACGTTATGTCACACGATAGAGTCTCTGGATACTTAGAATTTGAGAAGGCAAGAGTAAGATACTTCTTGTCTATTAATTCAGACCACCTACCCTCAAATGCTGTACAAGGAGAGAAAAAGACATATCGCACTATTATGATTGATGGAGATGAGTTTGAATTTAGCGAAGGTTTTACAGAATTACATACTAAAAGCTATAAACATATATTATCAGGTGAAGGATTTAGAATTTCAGAGGCTAAAAAATGTATTCAAATAGTCTCAGATATTCGCAACTCTACTCCCGTAGGGCTTGTTGGTGATTATCACCCACTTGCAAAATCCCCATTAGTTAAACACCCTTTCGGCTGGTAGAGTTATGTCGCACATTAGTGTTGATTTATCAACATTGCAAATCAAAGGTGATGTTCTATGTGATTCGTTGCATAAAACTATCTACTCTACAGATGCTTCAGCATACATAGAGAGACCTATTGGAGTTGCATATCCAAGAGATAGAGAGGATATACAGACAATAGTAAGGTTTGCTATAAACAATAATATCTCGTTAATACCTCGTGCAGCAGGTACTTCATTAGCTGGTCAAGTAGTTGGTGATGGGCTTGTCGTTGATATTTCGAGATATATGAACCAAATTCTAGAGATTAATCCAGAAGAGAGGTGGATAAGAGTTCAGCCAGGTGTTGTGCTTGATGAGGTTAATCTTTTTTGCAAACCTTATGGATTATTCTTTGCACCAGAGACTTCGACATCGAATAGATGTTGTGTAGGCGGAATGGTTGGCAACAACTCTTGTGGTTCACATTCATTAGTATATGGTAGTACAAGAGAACACCTACTAAAAGCAGAGGTCGTTTTATCAGACTCTTCAGTAGTTGTATTTGAAGATTTAGACAACACTGAGGTAGAAGCAAAATTAGCAAAACGAACTCTTGAAGGTGATATTTATAATGGTATATTATCCATACTGTTAGACAAAGATAATCAACGAGAGATTAGAGATAATTTTCCAGACAAAACACTTACTCGACGAAATTCAGGATATGCCCTTGATGAGCTACTTAACAACAACTTCTTTGACTCTAATAACGTAAGTAAATTCAATCTATGTAAGGTTTTAGCAGGATCAGAGGGAACTTTAGCATTTGCTACAGAACTGACATTGAATTTAGAGCCGTTGCCACCAGCTCACAAATGTGTGATATGTGTTCACTTTGAAACTCTAAAGGAGTCGTTTGAAGCCAATCTTGTGGCTCTTAAACACAAACCAGTTGCTATTGAACTTATTGACGGAAAAATCCTTGAATTAAGTAAACAAAATATTGCGCAAAACAAAAATCGATTCTTTATTGAAGGAGACCCTAAAGCTGTTCTGATTATCGAACTTGCTGAAGAGAGTAAGGATGATATAAACACCAAGGCTACAAATATTATATCTGATCTCAAAAACAACAGAATGGGTTATCACTATCCAATTCTGTATGGGGCAGATATAAACAGAGTTTGGGCTTTAAGAAAGGCTGGATTAGGATTGTTATCAGGGATGGTAGGAGATGCCAAACCAGTGTCAGTGGTCGAGGATACAGCGGTTGCCCCAGAGCGATTACCTGCATATATGGCAGATTTCGCTCAGATGATGAGCAAGTGGGATTTGAGCTGTGTTTATCACGCTCACATTAGCACAGGGGAATTGCACCTTCGACCTATTATAAATCTTAAAGAAGATAGTGGTAAAACTCTTTTTAGAATAGTAGCTAAAGAGTGTGCACAGTTAGTCAAAAAACATAGAGGTAGCCTTAGTGGTGAGCACGGAGATGGACGACTCAGAGGCGAGTTCCTACCGATACTTTTTGGAGATAAAGTTTACACCCTATTCAAAGAGTTCAAAAGTGTTTGGGATAAGGATAATATCTTTAACCGAGGAAAGATTGTAGAGACTCCTGCAATGGATAGCAATCTGAGATATGTAAAAAGTAACCTTAACATTAAAACATACTTCGATTACTCTCGGCAAGGTGGTTTTGTAAGAGCGGTAGAGCAATGTAATGGCTCAGGAGATTGCAGGAAATCTGAACTCTTCGCTGGAACAATGTGTCCTACGTTTAGAGCTACAAAAGATGAGACAAACGTTACTCGTGCTAGAGCAAATGGACTAAGAGAGGCTCTACTTTCAGGTGATATTAAGAATATATTTAACAATAAAGATACTTTAAAACTATTAGACAACTGTGTGAGTTGCAAGGCTTGTAAAAGTGAGTGCCCATCGAATGTGGATATGACACGCTACAAAGCTGAATATATGCAGCACTACTACGACAAAAAGAGAGTTCCACTTCGCACACTTCTCATTGCTAATATAGATCGAATTAATGCAGCGATGATACACGTCTCTGCAATTTACAATAGTATTGTTAAAAATAGATTTTTCGCAAGAATTATTAAAGGCTCGATTGGTTTTACTCAGCATAGACCTCTACCCACTCTATCGAAACAATCGCTAAGAGATTGGTATAAAAGAAGCAACACAGAGATAAAAAATGCAAAAGCTACAGTATATCTTTTTGCAGATGAGTTCACCAATTATATGGACGCAGAGATTGGGATATCGTTCATTAAACTTTTAAACAAGTTGGGATATAATGTGATTATCCCAAATCATGTAGATAGTGGCAGGGCACAAATGTCAAAAGGATTACTTAAAAGAGCAAGATTGAGAGCTAATGCTAATGTAGAGCTTCTACATAATATAGTTGACAATAACTCTCCGCTTGTAGGCATTGAGCCATCAACAATTCTATCTTTTAGAGATGAGTATCCAGATTTAGTAGATGATAGATTAAAAGAGAGAGCATTGGCTCTTTCTAAAAATGTTCTTCTCTATGATGAATTTATAGTAAGAGAGATCGAAAAAGGAAATATCAATCAGGAGCAGTTTACGGACGAGGTAATGAAGATTAAACTTCATGGTCATTGTCATCAAAAATCACTTGCCTCAGTAGAACCATCAAAAGTAATGTTATCACTCCCTAAAAACTATCAGGTTGAGATAATACCTTCAGGATGTTGTGGTATGGCAGGTTCTTTTGGGCATGAAAAAGAGCATTATGAGCTATCAATGCAAATTGGCGAAACAACTCTGTTTCCAGAGATAAGAAAAACTGATTCAGAATATATTATATCTGCTCCCGGTACAAGTTGTCGAGAACAAATTTTTTACGGTACTGCTCGCAGAGCATACCATCCAATCGAGATATTATACAAAGCAACAATTTAAATTAAAAATAATGAAAGAGACATTACTAAAAAAAATTTCAAACAAAGAAATTATAGTAGGTGTTGTAGGACTTGGATATGTAGGTCTTCCGCTAGCAGTTGAAAAAGCGAAGGCTGGTTTTAAAACAATCGGCTTTGATGTTCAAGACTCAAAAGTCGGTATGGTCAACAGTGGTTGTAATTACATTGGCGATATTGTAGATTCAGATCTAACAAAGATGGTTGATGAAAATATGCTATCTGCAACAACGGATTTCTCCTTTATTAAGGATGTGGATTTCGTTGCGATATGCGTACCTACTCCACTAGATAAACACCAACAACCAGATATTAGCTATGTTGAATCATCCGCAAAAGCTATCTCGGAATATCTTACCCCAGGAACAATGGTTGTTTTAGAATCTACAACATATCCAGGAACAACTGAAGAACTAATTAAACCAATCTTAGAGAATGGTTCAGGTCTAAAATGTGGCGAAGATTTTTATCTTGGATTCTCCCCTGAGCGTGTTGATCCAGGTAACGCAGTTTATAAAACTAAAAACACTCCTAAAGTAGTTGGTGCTATTGGTGATGATGCTAAAGAGGTTATCGCTGCTATGTATTCAGCAGTATTGGAAGATTGTGTACATCCTGTTTCATCACCTGCTGTTGCCGAGATGACTAAGATTTTGGAGAATACTTATCGTAATATCAATATTGGTCTTATCAACGAACTTGCTATTCTATGTAATAAGATGAACATCAACCTTTGGGAGGTAATCGAAGCTGCAAAGACCAAGCCTTTTGGTTTCACAGCATTCTATCCAGGTCCAGGTCTTGGAGGTCACTGTATCCCTCTTGATCCTTACTATTTGAGTTGGAAAGCTCGTGAGTTTGGATTCCACACCTCGATGATTGAGTCATCAATGATGATTAATGATAAGATGCCAGATTACACAATCGAAAGAGCATCTCAGATCCTTAATAGATTTAACAAATCTAAAAGAGATTCTAAAATCCTAGCCCTTGGTGTAGCATACAAAAATGATATTGATGATTACAGAGAGTCTCCAGCACTTCGAGTTATAGAGCTTTTAGAAGAGAAAGGGGCTAAGGTAACGTTCTATGACCCATATATCAAAGAGTATAAATATAAAGGTGAAATCCATAAAGGTGCAGCAGAGCTAACTCAAGAGATGATTCAAGAATCTGATCTTGTCATTGTTCTATCGGCACACAAGAAGATGGATTACGACTTTGTACAACAAAATGCAGTTGCAATTTTCGACACAAAGAATGCAATGGCAGAGGTTAAAAATAGAGAAAATATAGAACTTTTATAATTATGGATTACTTAGTTCACGAATCATCGTATGTCGATGATAATGTAACAATCGGTAAAGGTACAAAGATTTGGCACTTCTCTCATATCCAAAAAGGGGCTATAATTGGAGAGAACTGCTCAATGGGGCAAAATGTAAATGTTGGAAACAATGTTAAAATTGGCAACAATGTAAGAGTTCAAAACAATGTGTCGATATATGAGGGTGTCGAAATAGAAGATAATGTTTTCTGTGGACCTTCGTGTGTATTTACCAACGTTACAACACCCAGAGCGCACTTTCCAGTTGGAGGTGTTTACGCAAAGACTTTTATCAAAGAGGGTGCATCTTTAGGGGCAAATTCTACGGTTGTATGTGGTCATACTGTTGGCCGCTCGGCTCTTATTGCAGCAGGTGCAGTTGTGACGAAAGATGTTAAAGATTATGCACTTATGGCAGGAGTACCAGCACGACGTATAGGATGGGTTTGTGAATGTGGAGAGGTGCTTCCAAACGCTCTAAAATGTAAATGTTCAAGAGAGTATGTATTAGAGGAAGATACTTTAAAGAAGTTATAAATGGAATTTAGGGATTTAAAAAAACAATATCAGGCACTTAAATCAGATATTGATAAAGCGATGGTAGATGTTGCTACCTCTGGGGGATATATTGGAGGTAAGCATGTTGCCGATTTAGAGCAAGAACTCGCTGAGTGGGTTGGTGTAAAACACTGTATCACTTGTGCAAATGGTACAGATGCTCTCTCTCTTGCCCTTATGGCTTGGGATATAAAGGCTGGGGATGCTGTATTTGTTCCTGATTTCACATTCTTTGCATCAGCTGAAGTAGTCTCTTTTGAGGGAGCAACTCCTATCTTTGTAGATGTAAATAGAGATACATTCAATATTGACGTAACAGATTTAGAGAGAAAAATCGAAGATGTTGTTTCTGAGGAGAAATTAAAACCACGAGCTATTATTGCTGTTGATCTTTTTGGACTTCCTGCAAATTACCCTGCTATTAAAGAGGTGGCGGATAAATATAATCTGTTGATTCTTGAAGATGGAGCACAAGGTTTTGGTGGCTCGATAGATGACAAGAGAGCTTGCAGCTTTGGTGATATATCTACAACATCATTTTTCCCCGCTAAACCACTTGGTTGCTATGGCGATGGAGGAGCAATTTTTACTGATAACGATGAGTGGGCTGCGCTAATCAACTCATTCAAAGTGCACGGTAAGGGTAGTTTTAAGTATGATAATGTACGAATTGGCGTTAATTCACGTCTTGATTCTATTCAAGCTGCTATTTTAAAGATTAAGTTTAAGGCTTTTAAAGAGTATGAGCTTAATGACATTAATAAAGCTGCTGCACGATATACAGAATTACTGTCAGAAGTAGTCAAAACGCCTATAATACCAGAAGGTTATTATTCCAGCTGGGCACAATACTCAATTCAGCTAGAGAATAAAGAGCAAAGAGATATGCTACAAGCAAAACTCAAAGAAGCAGGCATACCATCTATGATTTACTATCCGACACCTATGCACGCTCAAACAGCATTTGCAGGGGGTGAGTATTCAGTAGATTTTTGTTCTGTTGCATCTGAACTTTGTGAAAAAGTTTTAGCACTACCTCTTCATCCATATATCAACGATGAGATCGACGAAGTAGTAAAAGCTATTAAATCAAACTTATAGTATTACTCAATTTATTATGTCTAATATATTTCGTTCAAATATAGTAATTCTAATATTCGACCTATTAATAGCTCTATTCGCTTTTTGGATTTCACGCTATTTTGGAGATCTGCCACGATGGTACTGGTTATTAGTATCGGCTGTGGTATGGGTTGCGGTAGGTTTGATAACAAGGAAACTATATTTTAGTGAATATAAAAGAATAAGAACGGTTCTGATAGGACTTTTAGTTGTAGATACACTGTGTGGTTTCTTAATGTTTACAGCTTATCGTCTTTGGGTTCCATCGTATGAGTATGACTATTCAATACTATTAGCCTCTTCACTTATTTTTGTATTGGAGTGTGTTCTCTACTACTTTATCAGGTTGTTTGTCTATCGAAAGATACCGTATTTCTATGAAGAACCTCCACTTGTAGAGAGTGATCATAAGGATTTAACTTCAGAACAAGAGATTAAAAACAATGATCTTCTAAATTTACTTGATAAATTTAACGATAATAGCATAGAGAGCTATATTTCAGAAAAGACCCTCTCTGAAGATACAATAGTTACAAACACTTCAAACCCTGAAGTTATCTTACAGAACAAGGTTAAACAACCAACGTTGGTGCTACATAATAAGTCGCTTAATGGAGTGAGACACATAAATACACTCTTGTCATATACTAATTATACACTTGCAGAGGATGGATATATAGTTTGTAATTGTGTAACATCTGATGTAAGGCACAATCGAATTTTTAAACAGTCCCCTCGATTTACAGCTAAGATTATATATAGTTGCGACTATTTTATACATAGAGTATTCTCTAAATTGTCAGTAACAAAATGGTTGTATTACTGGGTAACTAAGGGTGAAAGACGTGTTTTGACACGTGTAGAAACTTTAGGTCGCTTTTATAGAGCAGGTTTTGATGTTGTGCAGGAGCATATGGTTAACGATAAATTCTATATCGTAGCTCGAAAAATTAAAGAGCCAATTCGTGATGACAAACCGTCAAACGGTGTGTTGATAAAACTACGTAGAAAGGCTAAAAATGGCAAAATCATAGGAGTTTACAAATTCCGAACAATGCACGCCTATTCAGAGTACCTACAACCATATATGCTAAAGACAGGTGGTCTATGCGAAGGAGGTAAGTTTGCTAATGATTATAGGGTGAACACGATTGGAAAAATCTTGCGCAAGATGTGGTTAGATGAACTTCCAATGCTTATAAACTGGCTCAAAGGAGATCTGAAAATTGTTGGAGTGCGCCCATTAAGCAGCCACTATTTCAGTCTCTATTCAAAAGAGCTGCAAGAGCTAAGGGTAAAGGTAAAACCCGGTTTACTACCACCATTCTACGCAGATATGCCAACAACATTAGAGGAGATACAGGAGAGCGAAATCCGCTACATACAGTCCTATCTAAAGAGTCCAATCCTTACCGATTGGAGGTATTTCTGGAAGTGCGTTAATAATATTGTTTTTAAGGGGAAACGTAGTAAATAAATATACAAATGAAAGGAATCGTACTAGCTGGTGGTTCAGGTACTCGTTTGTACCCAATTACTAAAGGTGTAAGTAAGCAATTACTCCCTATTTATGACAAACCAATGGTCTACTATCCAATTTCAGTGTTGATGTTGGCTGGAATCCGTGAGATTTTGATTATTTCAACACCTACTGACCTTCCCGGTTTTAGAAGATTATTGGGTGATGGCTCTGACTATGGAGTTGAGTTTACCTATGCAGAACAACCATCCCCCGATGGCTTGGCTCAATCCTTTATTATTGGCGAGGAGTTTATTGGTGGTGATTCAGTGTGTCTGGTGTTAGGCGATAATATTTTTTATGGGAGTTATTTCACAAAGGCTCTCTCTCAAGCAGTACAATCAGCTGAACAAGCAAGCAAAGCGACTGTTTTTGGTTATTGGGTAGCAGATCCAGAACGTTATGGCGTTGCTGAATTCGACAAAAAAGGTGACTGTTTGTCAATTGAGGAGAAACCAACTGAACCAAAATCAAACTATGCTGTAGTTGGTCTTTATTTCTACCCTAATAAAGTGGTGGAGGTAGCCAAAAATATTAAGCCTTCGGCTCGTGGCGAGTTGGAGATAACGACCGTTAATCAAGAGTTCCTTAAAGATGGAGAATTGAAGGTTCAGACCTTGGGACGTGGCTTTGCCTGGCTAGATACTGGTACTCACGACTCTTTGAGTGAAGCTTCAACATTTGTTGAGGTTATTGAGAAGCGTCAAGGTTTGAAAATTGCTTGTTTGGAGGCGATTGCATACCGTAAAGGCTGGATAACGGAGGAGAAGATACGAGAATTGGCACAACCAATGATCAAAAATCAATATGGACAGTATCTTTTGCAAGTTGTCGACGAATTAAAAGAAATAGATAAGTAAAATGGAATTCAAGAGAAATATTATTATAACTGGTGGTGCAGGGTTTATTGGCTCGCACGTAGTTCGTTTGTTTGTAAGCAAATATCCTGAGTATCACATTATTAATGTTGATAAATTGACCTATGCAGGTAATATGGCGAACTTGGTTGATATCGAAAATGCTGAAAATTACACTTTTGTAAAGGCTGATATTTGCGACTTCGATACTATGGTTGCTTTGTTTGCTCAGTATAATGTAGATGGTGTTATTCACTTGGCGGCTGAGAGCCACGTTGACCGTTCTATTAAAGATCCGTTTACGTTTGCTCAGACTAACGTAATGGGAACTTTAAGCCTGTTGCAAGCTGCTAAAAACCAGTGGAATGGCGAGTGGGGAGGCAAACGCTTCTATCACATCTCGACCGATGAGGTATATGGTACATTGGAGTTTGATGGTACTTTCTTTACCGAAGAGACTTCTTACGATCCACATAGTCCATACTCTGCGTCGAAGGCTAGTTCAGACCATTTTGTAAGAGCATTTGCAGATACGTATGGTATGCCAACAGTTGTTACAAACTGTTCAAACAACTATGGACCATACCAATTTCCAGAGAAATTGATTCCGTTGTTTATCAATAATATTCGTCACGGCAAGCCACTTCCTGTTTATGGCAAGGGTGAAAATGTAAGAGATTGGCTATACGTAGTAGACCACGCAAGAGCAATCGACGTAATTTTCCACGAAGGCAAGTTATCTGATACATATAACATTGGAGGTTTCAACGAATGGACAAACATCGACCTTATAAAAGTTATCATAGCAACAGTAGACCGCCTACTAGGCAATCCAGAGGGTCAAAGCCTATCGCTAATCACTTATGTAACAGACCGTGCAGGACACGATTTGCGCTATGCAATCGACAGCAATAAACTCAAGAACGAACTAGGCTGGGAACCATCACTTCAATTCGAAGAAGGTATCGAAAAAACAGTAGCCTGGTACTTAGATAACCAAGAGTGGATGGATAACATCACCAGTGGCGAGTACGAGAAGTATTATAATGAGACGTATAAAGACAGATAAAGTAGATGACAAAAAACCTTAAAAATAAAGCAATAAATGGAACTTTATGGAGCGCATTAGATAATATATTAAACAAAGGTGTTGCTTTTATAGTCGGTATTATATTAGCAAATTTATTAACTCCCGCTGAGTATGGTTTGATAGCAATTATTATGTTATTTATTGCTGTATTTAACAGTCTTGTAGATAGTGGGTTTTCTAGTGCGTTAATTAGAAAAAATAATGTAACAGAACTCGATTATAATACAATTTTTCTCTTTAATTTAGCTATAAGTATTGTTTTGTTTATAGTTTTATATTTAATATCACCATTTATTAGTCAATTTTTTAGACAACCAGAATTAACTCTATTAACACGAGTTATGGGCGTTATAGTTATAATTAATGCGCTAGCAATTATACAAAGAACAAAACTTGTTAAAAGTATTGATTTTAGGATACAGACTAAAATATCGGTTGTGTCATCTGTAATAAGTGGGGGTATCGGAATAACAATGGCATTCTTAGATTTTGGTGTGTGGAGTCTTGTGGGACAGCAAATATCTAGACAGTTGTTAAATTCAAGTTTGTTGTGGTTTTATAATAGATGGTGTCCTAAATTAGAGTTCTCGAAAAGAAGTTTTCAAGAAATGTTTTCATTCGGATGGAGATTAATGGTTTCAGGATTAATAGATACAATATGGAAAGAAATTTATCAAATTGTAATAGGGCGTTTTTATTCATCTGCTACATTAGGTCAATATGGGCGAGCTCAACAATTTAATACAATTTTTTCATCTAATTTAACCCAAATAATCCAGCGGGTTTCGTTTCCTGTTTTGAGTTCTATTCAGGATGATCCTAAAAAGTTAAAAGAAGCTTATAGGAAAATTATAAAAACAACAATGTATGTTAGTTTTATTTGCATGCTTATTTTAGCAGCTATAGCCAAACCACTAATTTTGGTTTTGATCGGTGAAAAATGGCTACAGTCAGTCGAGTTTTTGCAAATTATCTGTTTCTCAGGTATGATGTATCCTTTACACGCAATTAATTTAAATATGTTGCAAGTACAGGGGCGTTCAGATCTATTTTTGAGATTGGAGATTTTTAAAAAGATTATTGCTTTAATACCTGTGCTTTTAGGAATTTTCATCAGTATATATTGGATGCTTATAGGTAGTGTTTTTTCTGGATTCTGTGCATATTATTTAAACTCATATTACTCAGGTAAATTAATTAATTATTCTATTCGTGAGCAAATTATTGATATATACCCTTCCTTTTTAATTGCTATTGCAGTATCATCTGTACTGTATCTTATTTCTTTTGCTGATTTAGGAATGATTTATATTTTAATAATACAGTTGTTGGTTGGAATAATATTAACTATTTGCTTCAGTATGGTGTCAAGGAATCAAGAATTTACAACTTTAAAGACAATTCTTTTGTCAGTAATAAATAGAAATAAATGAAGAAACTAACTGTAACATCACCACTACTTCCTAATCTAAAAGAGTTTGAAACATTGTTAGCAGATATATGGGATCGAAAGTGGCTTACAAACAATGGGCACTACCATCAAGAGCTAGAGAAAGCTCTTTCAGACTATTTAAAATCGCCATATTTAAGTCTATTTACTAATGGGACACTCCCGTTGATTACAGCACTCCAAGCATTACGTATTACTGGAGAAGTGATAACTACTCCATATAGCTTTGTTGCTACTACTCACTCTTTGTGGTGGAATGGTATTAAACCTGTTTTTGTTGATATAGATTCTAAGACTTGTAACCTAAATCCTGATTTGATTGAGGCTGCAATAACACCTAAGACAACAGCTATTATGCCAGTTCATGTATATGGAAACCCTTGCGATACAGAACGAATCCAAGCAATTGCAGACAAGTATGGTTTGAAAGTGATTTACGATGCTGCTCACGCTTTTGGTGTAGAGGTAAACGGCAAATCAATTTTGGAAGCTGGTGATATGTCCACCTTGAGTTTCCACGCTACTAAGGTTTATAACACTGTTGAAGGTGGCGCTTTGATTGTTAATGACGCAAACACTAAAAAACGTATTGACTATCTTAAAAACTTTGGATTTGCAGGAGAAACAGAGGTTATTGCTCCTGGTATTAATTCTAAGATGGATGAGATCAGAGCTGCTTACGGGCTCTTGAATCTTCGTCAAGTAGACGGGGCAATAGAAGCACGTAAGGTTGTAGCCAAGCAGTATAGAGCAGCATTAAAAGATGTAAATGGCATCACATATCTCGAAGATATTGAGGGGGTAAAACACAATTACTCTTACTTCCCAATTTTCATTGACGAAGTTAGGTATGGAATGACACGTGACGAATTATATTTCAAGATGAAAGATAATGGAATCTTAGGTCGACGATACTTTTACCCTCTTATCAGTGAATTTACAACGTATCGCGATTTACCATCGGCAGGCAAAGAGAACATGCCAGTGGCAACAAAAATGGCTGACACTGTAATATGTTTACCTATGTATGCAGGACTTAGTGAAGAAAATGTGCAAATAATCTTAAAGTCAATCATAAATTAATTATAAATGAGAAAATTATTACTTTTGGGGGCAATGCAAATGCACATACCAATTATTAAAAGCGCTAAAAAAAGAGGTGTTTATGTTATTACTTGTGATTATCTTCCCGAAAATGAGGGACACAAATATGCCGACGAAACTCACTTTGACAGCACAACTGACTTTGATGCTGTTCTAAAATTGGCAAAGAAGTGTAATGTTGATGGAGTAATGACCTTTAATTCTGACCCAGCGGCTCTAACAGCAGCTTACGTAGCCGAACAACTATATTTGCCTAGTAGTGGTTATGACGCTGTTAAAATAATGTCTGAAAAAGATTTATTTAGAAACTTTCTCGCAGATAACGGGTTTAATACTCCTAAATTTAGACAATATACTTGCACTGAGGATTTAATGAATGAAGTTGATTCATTTAATTTTCCAATTGTATTAAAACCTGTTGATTCTTCTGGTAGCAAAGGCATAACTATATTATATAACAAAGAAGATGTGAATGAGTGTTTTAATAATGCACTTTTATTTTCTCGTTGTAAAAGGATAATTATAGAGGAGTATATTGATAAAATTGGTCCACAAATGCATGGTGATGCTTTTGTAAAAGATGGTAAACTAAAGTTTGTATGTTTAGGAGACCATCACTTCAATAGCGAGATTAATAATTTGGTGCCAATATCAACAACTTTCCCATCACAACATTCTTCTGAGGATTTAAAACGAGTTGAAGATGAAGTCGCTAGATTTATTTCTAAGGTTGGCTTTAAGCAAGGCGGTATAAACATTGAGGCTAGGATATCAGCATCAGACAATAAAGTTTATCTGATTGAAGTTGGACCTCGCAATGGTGGCAATTTCACACCTATAGTAATACAATATGCTTCAGGTTTTAATTTTATGAATGCTTGCGTGTGTGCATCTTTGGGTGAGCAGGACGAGTTACAGATTGTTGAAGATAGAGGCTTTTTTGCATATTTAGTAATTCATAGTGATCAAGATGGTGTATTGAAATCAATTGATATAAAAGAGGATCTGCAATCTTTAGTGTTGGAAAGATATATGTATGTTAATATAGGAGATTATGTTCATTCGTTTAAAGGAGCAAATTCTGCATTAGGAGTGTTGTTGTGTAAATTTCCGTCATCAGAACGAATGAATTTTATTGCTAATAATATGGCGAACTTTATCAATGTGAATTTGAGCTAAATTATGATATATGGTGTGTAATGTAATTGATATTTTTCTGAAATTAAAGAATAAAATTAGAGATAATTTTATGGTGTATTGTTGGTATAAATACACATTAGGTCATTTAGGAGCAAAATCGTATATAAAGCCAGGCGTAAAGCTTATAGGAAATTCTATGCGTATTAAAATAGGGGATAGTTTTAAAATTTGGCATAATTGTGTTCTCTCTGTATCAAAGAAAGGTGAAATTAATATAGCTGACAATGGTTTAATTGCTGTTGGATGTTTTTTATCCGCAGGTAATAATAAAATTATTATTGGTAAAGGAGTGGCAGTTGCTCCTCATTGCAACATAGTTGCATATTCTCATTATTATGGATATAATAAACGATTTATAGACTGTTATGATAAGGGTGATATTATTATTGGTGATAATGTGTTAATTGGAGCTGCTGTAACTATATTACCGAATGTTACAGTGGGAAATAATTGCGTAATTGCAGCTGGGTGCGTAGTTAATAAGGATGTTCCAGATAATACTGTCGTTGGTGGAATACCTATGAAAATAATCAAGAAAATTACAAGCGATGTTAAAATTTCAGGAATTTAAGATATAGAAGGAGATTTACAATGATAAAAAAAATAGAAATACAACACGAATCTCAAGTTGTGGATTTACTAAGATCAATCGATAATGATTTTGGTTACTCACTTGAAACAAGGGTAGATATTGAAAGCTATGTTCAAAAATTTATAACCAAAGGTGTATGCTTTGGTTATATTGATGGAGATAGTGGTTCTTTATTAGGAATACTTGGGGCATATTGCAATGATTATGCTAATAAATATGCATATATAACAATTTTAGGTGTAGTGAAGAGTTGTAGAGGGAAAGGAATAGCTAAATCTATATGTAAGTATTTCTTTGAATATTTAAATGAAAAGGCTTTTAAAATAGTAGAAGTAGAGACTAACAACGAACCTGCAAAGCAACTATATTTAGATCTGGGTTTTAATGTAACAGCCAGTAGTCCAAATGATTATGAGGGAACTAAATATAGTATGAAAAAGATTTTATAATTTTAGTATATAGTTATGGCAGTTAAAAGCTTATTATTGCGCAATTTGTTTTGGATAAAAGACTTTTTAATAGGTTCTCCTATTAGAAAACAATATTGTGAAATTAGAAATATATTTGAACAAAGGGGTGGTTTCCAAAAAGTAGAGGACGAGAGTCTACTGAATATTTTAAAATATGCAGTAGCTAATACTTCATATTACAAATGTTGTGATTATGATAATTTAAAAACTTTTCCTGTTGTCAATAAAGCGATATTGATTGCGCATTATGATCAAATATTTGTTACTGAAAAGAACAACCCATTTCAAAAGGACAAATCATATCATATTCAAAAGACTTCTGGATCTACAGGGACACCATTCTCTGTTCCTTTTGATAATAGAAAAAGATTACGTAGAATTGCAGAATTAAAGTATTTTGGTAAGATTGTAGGATATAAATCGCATGACAAGTTAATACAGTTACGCATTTGGACTCATTGGCAGTCAAAGTCTAAGCGTCAGTCTTTTTGGGAGAATATAATTCCGTTTAACATAGGTAATCCAAGTGACGAAAACCTACTAAAGTTGTGTAATATTATTAATAACGAACGAGCTATTTCAATTAGATCTTACGCCTCTACCTATGATTTAATAGCTCGTTATGTTAAAGAAAACAATATTAAATTACCTTCATTAAAAGTTTTAATAGCAGGAAGTGAGATGTTGTTAGATTCAACCAGAGAGCTTGTAAAGAAAAATATAGGTTGCAATATAGTTTCTCAGTACGCAAATGAAGAAAATGGAATATTAGCACAGGAGCTTCCTGGAGATGACAACCATAAGTTCTTTTTGAATTACGGAAGTTACCATTTTGAGATATTAAAATTTGATTCTGATGAACCAGCTGAATTAGGTGAAGTAGGAAGAATTGTAATAACCGATTTATTTAATTACGCATTTCCAATAATTAGATATGATAATGGGGATAATGGCGTAATGGAATACGACTCCAAAACCCAAAAGAAGTATATTTCAAAGATATATGGGAGGCGTTTAGATATGATCTATGACACAGTGGGTAATCCAGTA
>JAWXTU010000052.1:0-16190 GCA_044433285.1 bacterium
ATCGAACAATCCTCGCTTACCTGTACTCTTAAAAATCATATCTGCATTTGCTTTAATTACAATGTAAAGATAGTGATAATTTACTGAATTACAAAGACTTAATTTTTAGAAGTCCCCTTATTATTTTCCCCGGAAAAAAACACAATATTAAATAAACATATAATTTAAAATCTGCTGGTCGAAAACGTAGAGATTTAAATATATGCTTAATAGCAGTCAACTTATAGCCGCCACATAAATATATGTTTGCCCTTATTTTATACCATAACCCAATATATTGTTTGATCTTTACCTCACAAGGATTATGTTTGAGCAGTTTTTCTAATTGTTCTCCTACAATATTTCCTTTAGGTATGTTCACCGGAACTGATTTTACTTTCATCATATACCTAACTTGTCTTATACGGTTGTAGGCGATTTTATATTGAACAGCTAGCCTAGCCCATGTTAGAAGATCCTCACCATTAGTCACTCCTACCGGAAAGCCCCCAACCGCTAAAAAAGCACTACGTTTTGCCATAATAGAGATTGAACAGATAGGTGGATGCGAACACGAAGCTACCTCGAAATAGTTGGATAAAATACCATCTTCACCACTAAAGGGCAATTTATTAATCTTTGTTGGTGTCACGTTTCCATTATGATCACAAAATTCATAATTGCAAGCACACACATCACACGATGGATATTTAAGATGTAGATTCCATTGCGTTTGAAGATATTCGGGTTTCCATATATCATCTCCATCAAGCAGTGCCACCCACTCATATTTTGACTGCTCAATGCCATTATTACGAGCAACGGAGACTCCTCCATTCTCTTGATGGAGAATCCTTATGCGATTATCTCTAATCGACTCTACCACATTAACACTACCATCTGTAGAGCCATCATTAACTACAACAATCTCAAAATCTTGAAACGTTTGAGCCAATACCGACTCAATGGTTTTAGCTATAAACTCCTCTTTATTGTATAGTGGGATTACGACTGAAATCATCTTTAATCAATTAATATTTGTGAATTTTGCAGCTGTTCTATTATTTCAGTTGTAATAATTTGTTGCCCACTAGAATTAAGATGAATTTTATCATAAAATATACTATATTGATCTGCATACTCAGGATTAAAATCCCAATACTCTACCATATTATTATTAGCTGCGTATGATAAAAACCAATCTGTAATAAAATTAAATTTATCCCTATCATAATTGTTTAACAAATCAATAGTTGGAGTGTTGATTAGTACGACCTTAATATTTCGACATATAATATTATCTATAGTACGTTTAAAAGAGATTATCAACTCCTCCTCCATTAATATATTTCGCTCATCTCCTTTCTGCAATATAGCTTTGTAGTGATTAATATCAATATTTCCATACTTCATATTATCCCAATTTTTACACCAACCTCTTACCGCAGCATTTTTAAGTACATCATCATTATATCTCGTTGTCCTAATAATTTTATGCATCCAATAATCAACATCATCAGCATAGTGCTTTACATAACTATCAATATACTTATCATCAATAAATGGATAAAACAGTTTATATACATTCTCACTTAGACCTGCACCTGTAAAAGTATATAAGTCTACACCATAAAGAACTACTTTTAATGAATCAGAATATTTTGAATTTAAATACTGCTCTATCATAACTTCTCTGTCATAAACGTTTACTCCTTCACGAGTATACTTAGATACATTTACCCCTAATTCTTTCTCAATTCGTTCCTTATCTGTAGATAGCATCAAATGAGAATGTCCAATTATCAACATTTCAGAAGATTGATTGAGGCCATAAAATGTATTAACACCATCTTTACATAACTTTTCAATAACAAAATCACAAATAAAAAATAACAAAAAGAACCCAACAAATACTTTTAAAAACTTCATACTAAAATTGAAAATAAACAAAGCTATCGTTTGAAACACTAAACATAGATATCATAATAAGTAAAAATACAGCCCACGATATATTTCTAATTTTAAGAGCATCGTAATTAACTTTATCAACATCCAAATACGAACGTGCTAACATCCACTCAAACAATATAAACATAAATATAAGTAAAATATTTACAGCAAATGAAAAAGTAGATGCGCCAAAATTTATTGTAGAATTTAAACCGGTTGATATTTTAATTATAATATCAATAGCAGAGTGTATATTCTCTACCCTAAAGAATATCCATGCAATGGATATTAATATAAAGACTATCACACCAGATATAATAGATTGTATTTTACTATATTTCGCATCCGTTTGTAAGCCTAGACTATAGTATAAAAGATAATAAAATGCATGCAAAGCTCCCCATACAAGAAAATTCCATGATGCACCGTGCCATATACCACTTAATATAAAAACCGCTGATATATTAAATAACCATCTTAATTTAGTTACACGATTACCTCCTAATGAAAAATAAACATATTCAGTAAACCACGATGTTAAAGAAATATGCCATCGTCTCCAAAAAGACTTAATAGATGTTGTAAAATAAGGATAATTAAAATTATTAGAGACAATTATTCCTAACGATCTTGCAATACCTATAGCCATATCAGAATAGCCACTAAAATCGCAATAAATTTGAATACTATAACATAAAGCTGCTACGGCTAAGGTAAGCCCTGATTCATTAGTTATATCTCCATAAGCCATATTTACATACAGTGATAACCTATCAGCGATAACTACTTTTTTAAATAATCCCCAAACAAATATAGTACAACCTTGTGCTATTGCCGGAAAAGAGATGACGCCTAGTTGCTCCAATTGCGGTAATAAATTTCGAGCTTTCTCTATCGGGCCTGATAATAATGTCGGGAAAAATGCAATAAATAATGATATGTTAATAAAATTATTACGACATTCTATCTTTTGACGATAAACATCAATAGTATAAGATAAAGCTTGAAAAGTATAAAATGATATTCCCACTGGTAGAATAAGGTCATTTAACCATATATTATGTACGTATTCAATATTAAAAATATCACACAAAAAGAATTTTAAATATTTATACACGAATAGTGGTATTAGAGAAAATACTATACTAGTATATAAAATACTTTTTTTATTGCTCTTAGTTGTACTGATAATTTTAGCTGCAAAGTAATTAATAACTGTTACATATATCAATATAAATAAAAAATTTAAGTTAAAGGATGCATACAAATAATAACTTGAAAAGAGCAAAACCAAGTTACGCATTGCAACACTTTTAAATCTATTGGTAATGCAATAAATTAAACTCAAAATAGCTACAAAAAATATAATAAAAGAGAAACTATTAAAAACCATATTTAAGCATATTTGTCAAATTTGTCACTCTTTTGAGCCCATTTCAAACCCATCATCATACCATAAAAGGCGATTGGGCATGTAAACGTAGCAACTGAGTACAAAATAGCATTCTCTGTATACATACTACACAGAACTCCAGATAGTGAACTTGCTGAGACGACAGCACAAAATCGTATTATATGACCATTATGTTTCTTTATAAATTCGATATAACAATGAATAATAATTAACAAAAGTGCAGAAACATATAACACTAAACCAATCAACCCATTGTCACATATAATTGGCAGATATTCATTATGTGGAACACGTACTCCATTAAATACATGATTATTATACATATACCCCTGCACTGTGCCTGTTCCTGACCCGATTATTTTATTGTCACTATAAAACCGAGCAACCAGATCCTCCCACATAGCAAAGCGTCCACTACTATTGATATTATCCATAGAGATATTACCTTCTTGAAAATCTTGAATAGTAATTTCTTGACTATTAAAAAACATCTTTTCTTTAACACTTGGAATATAGAATACTACACAAACACCCATTATAGCAATAATTGCTATAATAATGACTGCACGCAACTTGTAAAGAAATACAGAGAACACCGACAAGAATACAACATTAGCTAATAACGATGTTCTAAAAGACCATATAATACAAGGCAACACAAATAATAAAGCTAGTAGCATATCTTTGCGTCTTCGTCCTAAATACAGAAATGAAGCAAGATAAATCGCTGAAATTGCAATATAGTGTATCGCTATTGCGGTACCATAATAAAATACACCAGTAAATAGAAAAGAGACATACGGAATAAGGTAGACTCCCAACGAAAACAGAGCAACCTTGCGTAGATCCTGCGAAATCTTCACAACCAAATCCTCACGCTGAATAAACGTCGATGTTACAAAAAAGAGTAACAGCGGATAGAGATACTTCAATAGTACACGTAATGAGTAAGCGGGATATGATGTATAGGCAAAACCCAGTAGAACCCAAACTATAAAGAGAAGGTAAAAATATATAGCTGCCGTAAATCTTACACCTTGCCCCAAAAACATCAGCATAAAAATAAATATACCAAGAGTTAGAAGTAGACGTATAGCCGCTAAGTCTAATAGCCCCGGTGAGTAAAATGCGAAAAGAGAGGTGACGAGCAAGAAGTAGATCATATACTCTCCTCGATTCACAATTATATCCTTCTTCTCGCCAAGTTCGAGGTATGTCATCTTAGAGCTCGCCCTAGTGTATCCTTTACCTAAAAGATAGAGAAATATAAAGAAGTAAAAGTAGTTAAATATTACTGGCATTGCAGTTTATTGTATAAATCATTAAAAAGTAACGAATAGTGCTCAAATTGAAACTTCGTCACATATTTGGGTGCATTTGCGGAGAGTCTCTCTAGTAGCTCCCTATCGCCAAGTAGTTTTGTTATATTATCTGAAATGCTATCAACATCTTCGCTTTTATGCAATAGCCCAACCTTATCGACAACAACCTCTGGCAATCCACCTACATCGGATGCTACAACCACACACCCTCTTGCCATTCCCTCAATAGCTGTCAATCCAAATCCTTCGCTACGTGATGGCATTAACAGAATATCAATCTTGTCATAATATGCCTCTAGAGCCTCTCTATTTTGGCGACCAACAAACTCTATTTTACTTGTGACATCTAATTTGTCGGCTTGGCTCTCCATTAACTCTCGTTGCGAACCATCTCCGACGATTAATAATTTTGTCGCAGGATAGTTGTTCTGTAGTTGAGCAAAGGCTGGCACAACTAGATCCATACCCTTGATGCACTCTAATCGACTTACCACACCAATTATAGTAGTATCAGAAAACACTTTTTTATCCTCTCTAATCGCAATATGCGACGATAGAGCGTTATATATTGTAAAGTGGTTGCGCTTACCTAGTTTTGTTTGTGGTGTATATAGTTGCGAAGACCCAAAGAATGACTCCTCAGCAAGTTTTGTGATGCAGGTAAAAGCCCTAAGACAGTATCGCTGAATAAAGTGTACCAACTTTAGGCTTGGGTAAATATCGGCTGCTGTATGGGCTGTAGCGATGATATTTTTAACTCCCAACAACTTCAATAGTATGATTGGAATTGCCCCTGGTGCCATATACTGCACGTGCACAACCTCAGGCTTCACCATCTTTACGACTCTTCTCAACCCCTTAAACAGAAAAAGTATCGAACGCAACCCAGAAAGTCTCTGCCCACCTTTATTCAAACATATCACATCGCAACAAGCATTCCTATAACGCCCAACCATCCCATTATCAAACTCAAAATAAGACAATACGGTAACTTTATGACCGCCCAAAACTAACGACTCTACAAGATTTAAAGTCTGTATTTCTGTCCCTCCAACTAGCAAACATGGAGTACAAATTAGAATATTCATTAAATTATTAGTTATTGCGAATGACACTTTTAGTAAAAAAAAATTTATTTATATTTTCAATTGCATAACCTGCTCAATAATTGGTGCCATATCGTAATATTTATAATGGGCTAAACGGCCACCGAAAATAACATTCTCTTCTTTCGCAGCAATACTAAAATACTGTTGTGCAAGTCTATTATTTTTCTCATCATTAATTGGATAATATGGCTCTACTCCATCTATCCATTCTGAAGAATATTCTTTTGAAATTACACTTTTAGAACAATTTTCCACTTCATCCCCAAACATTTCAAAATGTTTATGCTCTATAACTCTTGTATAAGGAATACTAGCTTCTGTATAATTAATTACAGCATTGCCTTGATAGTTCGCATAATCAATAATTTCTTCCTCAAAACGAACACTACGATATTCTAATTTGCCAAATTTATAGTCATAATATTCATCAATTCTTCCAGTAAAAACAACCTTATCTGCAATTGCATCCCAATATTCACGATCTTCAAAATAATCTATATTACATTTAGTTTCTATACCACACAACAAACCGTTAATCAGATTATTATATCCGCCTTTAGGGATACCTTGATATGTATCATTAAAATAGTTATTATCAAATACAAATCTAACTGGCAAACGATTTATGATAAATGGTGGAAGTTCAGTACACTTTCTACCCCATTGTTTCTCGGTATAACCTTTGACTAGAACTTCATAAAGATCTTTGCCAATAAGCAATATAGCCTGCTCCTCAAGATTTCTAGGTTCTACAACACCTTCTAATAGCATTTTTTCAATTGCATCTTGTTTTTGCTTATCTATTTCGGCTTTAGCATCATTAGGAGTTGTAATACCCCACATCTGATAAAATGTATTCATATTAAATGGCAAATTATAGAGTTTGCCTCGATAATTTGCTACTGGACAATTCGTATAGCTATTAAATTCAACTATAGAATTAACAAAATCCCAAACATCTTTATTAGACGTGTGAAAAATATGTGCTCCATATTTATGCACATTAATTCCTTCAATATTTTCACAGTATATATTACCACCAAGATGAGATCGTTTATCAATTACAAGACACGTCTTTCCCGATAATGCTGCTTTATAGGCAAAACAGGATCCAAATAAACCTGAACCAACAATTAAATAATCATATTTTATCATATTTTTATATATCGTTATGAATAATTATTTGAAAATCCTTTCCCATTGATCTACGACAGATTCTATATTATATCGTTTAATAGATTCTTTTGCCGAAATTGATAGATTCTCTCGCCTATCATTGTTCGACATTAATTCACATAATTTACATTCATACTCCTTATTATTGAATGGTCTAACTAATACCCCATCTTTACCATCTGTTATTATATCAGTTATTGAAGCATAACTATTAAATGCAATCGGAACTACCCCACATTGCATCGCCTCCGTAACAACCATCCCCCAACCTTCGTGAAGAGAAGACATACACAATATTGATGATTGATGGTAATAATCTAATGGAGATTTAAATCCCTCCATTCTTATCCTATCATATTTTTTTATCGCTTTGTTTATTCGAGATTCAATACCACCAGTATTTCCCCCAAGTATAACAAATTCCCAATCGGGAAATCTATCATAAATATTTTTCCAAATTTTAATAATGGCATCTAGATTTTTTTCTGCTCTAAATAATCCAATAAACAAAATTTGCTTCTTTCTTTTTAAGTTAGTTATTAAATCTGACTCCTTGAATGAATTAGGATTAGGTATTGTAATATATTTATTCTCATATCCTCCATAAATTTCGCTTAGGTCTGGATAGAAATTTCTAGACAACATACAAACCTCATCAGTTAAAGGTAAAATATACTTAAAATGATTGATACGAGCATCTTTATGTCGTTTTCTAATCTTACAATATAGCAATACACGAGCGATGCGTTTACACTGTTCTATAAAAGAATTATTTCGTCGAAACAATAATAATCTAAATAATCTCTTATATCCAGCCCATGGATCACTATGCAACACCGAAATAACTCTTACATGTTTATTCCTCAATCCTTTATTTAACCACAAGGCCGAATCTCCAAAATTACCAGATTGATTTACTACTATATCTATTTTATTATCAGCTAAAAAATTATGATAAAATTCTAAGTTATCTTCTGACAATAAATCTCGTGAAGGAAGATAATAAATAGGAGCAGGATACTCATATTTATGCTTTATAGTTATGGCACTATCATATATTAGATAGAAAACATTATATCCTCTCTTGATCAACTCTAAAGTTAACACATGTGTAACCCTGCCAATACCTCCTCTATCAGGATGGAATGGTGTTATGTATGCAAAAACAATGTTTTTTTTCATAATTTATATACGTTTAGCCAAGTAGGTATTTGCCTACACGTGTCTTTAGTGTAATATGAGTTGCAAAATATGAAATTATCAATGATGCTATAGTATATAAAATTGGAAATAGAATAACATGCTCAGCCAATTTTTCCAAATGAAAAATAGACTTTGCTGTCTGTGATATCATATATGTTTGCAACCAATAATGATATACGTATATTCCGTAGCTACACCTATTTATTTCTGAGAATATTTTATATTCTGCCCATTTACCATTTTTATACTTGAGCAAAATATTAATAAAATACCAAATTAATAAAATGCCAGATGTACGAATTAAAATATTAATAGTATGCAGGTTAAGTAAATCATTTGCAGAGAAAAAAATATTCCCGCCAACATATAACACTGAAAGTAATAAGTACAATTTATAATTTGTAATATATTCTAGTATTGTATTCTTAAATTTAAATATAATATATCCTAGGTAGAACCAATATAACCAATTATTTATAAGACCTAATCCCATGAAATTAGGTATGAATATGTCTAGATATGTTAAACCAAATGTTATAGATAATATACAAGACTCACAACATTTGATTCTATTAAATATTTTATGTAGAGTATATGTAATTAGAAAACACCAAAATAACATGGGCAAAAACCATAAGTGAAGATAGTTGCCCTCCAGTAATTTTGGCACAGAAAACTCACCACGAGAAAGCATAAATATGGCACAAAATATACAATATGGTAATAATAATCGTCTTAATTTTTCAGTAAAAAATTTGAAAGTATCATGATACTTTTCTTTTTTTAACAAAAAAGAAAATAAAAAACCAGATATAAATATAAATAATGGCATTCTTATAGAAAAGAAACCCGAATTTGCATTATTTGCATATGGGTACATATTATGATATATATCATTCATTGTAGGGAAATGAGCTTTATGCCCCAAGAAGCCATATGCGTGGAACGCAACAACTTCAATAGTTGCAATTGCTCTCAATACTACAACATCATTCAACTTCATCTATTTCAAAGTTTTCTTTATTTTGTATATATTAATTCCAAATTTTCTCCACAAGTAGATATATGGTATAATATTTATTGCCAACACTTTATTTAAATCTGAATAAATGGCTCTATTTGTTTCGAATAAGAATTGATCAAAATCTTTAATTATTTTTTCGTATTTGGTATCTTTGCAGTTTAGCAATAATTTATAAGCGAATTTCGCAAACGTCATTATATTATTTTGATATACCAATCGTAATTCTTCTGAAGTTGAGGTGTAATAAGATGTATAATGGGAAACTAGTCGTTTTACTACACAAATGTAATCATTTATATTTTTTTTATAACCAGCTATGCTTACACTTTGTCCTTCTCTACCGATAAAATATTGATAGAGGTTAATTTGTGTTAAGTAAATAGAGTTAACATAACACAATGGTAAAAGATCGTATTCTAAATCACTGTAAAATCGATCAGACACACTAATATCGTTTTTTTGCAGCAAACCTGTCCTATAACAAAGGGCATGTATAGGTAGCTCCAAATTATAATTCACTAAAGAAATATACTCCGAAAATTCTAATTGTTTATTGCATAATGTCGGATCAAAAGACCTAACCCTATTTTCTTTGTTGAGTATCTGATCTGTATATGAAGTGGCAACTATATCCACATTCATTTTTTTTAATAAGTTAACAAACTTTATTAATTCACTAGAATCAAACCAATCGTCAGAATCTAATGTTTTAAAATATTTACCTTTAGCTGCAATTATTGCTCTGTTTATAGTGGTCCCCCAACCTCCATTTTGTTTGTTAATTACCCGAATAAATGAACTGTATTTAGACTCATATTCTCTTGCTACCTCTAATGATCTATCGGTAGAACCATCATTTATTACAATAATTTCAATACTATCCTTGATCTCAACTAATGCAATTGAGTCAAGACACCTAGATAACAATAGTTCCATATTATACACAGGCACTGCTATTGTTAGGATAATATCTCTCATAACCTTAATATTTAATTTGTTAGTTATTTTTTCGGCCTTTTAATCTTGACATACTCGATTTCATTCCGGTTGATGTTAAATAAAGTGCAAAAAGATATATTATTGAAAACAATGAAATACCTATAGATGAATACAAGATCCAAGATATGAATCCACTAGTTATTTCAATAAAACAAACAAACCTTCTAATAAACCATAAAACACCAACACAACAGAATAAAAAGACCAAAAGATGCTTCACAAAAGATATAAAATACGATAATATAGAGTATTTAAATCCTTTATTAAATAAAAATATTGGATGCCACCCCCAAACTATCACTAACATACTAACTATACTTCCTAATAAAACGCCCTCAAATCCCCATATATAGCCTCCAACTAAAGCAACAGTCACAAAAATTATTGACTCTGCTATTGGTGCCCAAATATCCGAAAATAGCCCATACCCATATTTAAATGCATCTGTTGCACCACGTGTCATACTTATAAATAAATTTATACAAATAAGTATCAATATAGACTCATTTAAAACGAATTCATTTCCTAACCAAATAGTTATAAATGGATCTATAAGTAGATATACACTAAATGTTATAACACCGGCTACAAAGAATCTTATAGCCACCAGTTCCCAAAAAATCTTGAGACTTTTCTCAGTATTCCCTTCTGCAATTAAGTTCCCCACTGAAGCATATGATGAACCTAACAACTGCGATATCAACATATTCAATTTATTAATAATCATCATATAATTGCCATATAACGCAACAGTTGATAGTGATGCAAATACATAAATAAAAATAGGTGTTATTTGAGATTGCACAACTCCTCCAATCTTATGCACAAACAACTGCCGAGTATATTTAAAAATCTCAGGGTATTTCTTTAACAAGCCCTTGCCAAGGGCGATGTCACTCTTGAGCCAAGGATATGTTTTGGCTATTTTCCAATTTAGAATAATGGAGAAGATTACTCCGAAGATTATCTCGTTGGTTGCCCAGATGAAGTAGTTTTGAGTGTAATAGGCTAACGCTGCTTGTAGTATCGTTTTGAGAATTACCGTGGTTTGCAGATATCCCGCTACGACATAGTTCTTTTGATCTGCACCTAACAATGTCTGTTTGTAGTTGACAAAATAACCTAATAATGAAGATGTCAAAAATGAGTAATAGACATAGTATACAACGCTTAAATCTATCGAAATATCCTTGAATATCAGTGGTAAGAACGCTGATAGAATAACTCCTGCCCCGACAATCACAAAGCCTATCCAGCGATAGATATACCCAAATACAGAGATTATTTCGTTAAGTTTACTCTCATCTTTATCGAATATTGGTTTGTAGAGCACATAGCCAATTGCCGATCCTATTCCTAGTTCTGCAAGATTTAGGAAACCTAGTAGATTTTGAAGTGTAGTGGTAAGACCCACAAAATCAACACCAAGCTTGTCTAAGAATATCTTGCGTGTAAAGAACGAAACAAAGAGCGAAAGAGCATAAAATATCAAGTTGACACGTGCATTAAGCAGTGTCTTCTTCACCCTTGATTCTTGTTGTACGGCCATTTAATAGTATTCTAACAAAATCTTAAAAAAGTTATTCTTTCGAGGTTTTATTACCATAACTCCCATACCCATACCCATATCCATACCCTCCATAACCATAACGTCCATAACCATATTTACCATAGCCATAGCGGCTGCGGTGTTCGACTCCGTTGAGGATTAGGCTTAGGTTTTTGAGTTTTTTCGATTCGTGTAGTTCGGCAAGTCCTGGCAGTTGTCGTTTGTCCATCAAACCTGCTCTTACTATGAAAATTGAGGCATCACAATATTTCTCAACAATGGCTGCATCTGGAACTATCTCTACTGGAGGACAGTCGAAGAAGATATACTCATACTTGGTTTGCAGCTGTGCTACAAGTTCAGCAAAATCCTTTTTAAGGAGTAGCTCTGTTGGGTTTGGGGGAACAATTCCCATAGGGAGCACGTCGAGCATTGGGTGGAATGACTCCTTTACTATCAGTTCTTCAATATTAGACTTGCTCTTATTTAGATAATTAACCAATCCAACTTTGGGGCTATTAACGACTTCACTCAGTGTCCCACGTCTAAAGTCTGTATCAATCACAAGCACTTTATTATCTTTTGTTGCCATACTAAGTGCCAAATTGATAGCAATGAAACTCTTACCGCTCTTTGGGTTGAAAGATGTTACAAGTGTTGTTCTGCACTGTTTATCTTGATCGAGCATGAAATCGAGATTAGTACGCACAACTCTAAATGCTTCATTTATACCATCTCTACTGCCTTTAAGTGATATGATAGCTGACCCTTGACCTTGTAGCGTTTTCTTCTTTAGCTCTTTCTTTGTTATTGCAGGTATAGAACCTAAAAACGGAATTGAAATATCATCTAAATCATCTCTACTTTTGATTGATGTTTGTAGTGCAGCTTTTAGAATTAAGAAAACAATAGGAAGGATACACCCGATGGCAAGACCAAACAATAAGATAACACTCTTTTGAGGTGCTACAGGAATTTTGCTACCACTAGCTAGACTTAACACTTTGGTATTGTAAGCAGTGAATGCTTGTGTAAGCTCATTCTCCTCACGTTTCTGTAGGAGAAATAGGTATAGCTCTTCTTTAATTTTCTGTTCACGTCCAGATGAAAGAAGATATAGCTCTTGTTCTGGATTGCTTGATATCTTTTGTTGTGTCAACTTCTCCTCTTGCCTTGCACTTGAAATTTGCATTGAGAGTGTATTTGTCAGTTCATTGACAGATAATACTAAAGCCTCTTTTAGTGACTTAAGGTTTAATATCATATCAGCTACAACTGGGTTGTTAATACTGCTATTGGACAATAGAGAGTTCTTTTTTAACAGTAATTCGTTATAGGTAGCAATTTGCTCATTTATACTCTCAGCCTCAATTCCAGTATTTACAGGAAGCAACTTATCTCCTGTTGTACTACTCTCCATATACTCAAGAATATATTTTGCCATAGAGAGTTGGTTATTGAGTGCTACTTGTTGCTTTAGATTTTCGTTAGATGCTTGGAGATTCATACCTGCCACAGCACTAATATCTGGGAGCAAGTTATCACTCTTATATGTAGAGATACTTTTGTCGACCTCGCCTAACTCTTGACCGATTATAACTAATCTCTCATTAATGAAGTTTGTTGTGCTTAAAGTCACTAGGTTTTTATCTTTGATCCAATTCTCATTATAGACTGAGATAAGGGTGTTTAGTATATCTTCAGCCTTTTGTATTGATCCTAAAGTAATACTTAGATCAATAATAGATGCATCGTTACTACGAAGTTTCACTGAGAGAATAGAAGCATAATATTGAGCTATATCAATAACATCCCCCTTGCTAAATGAATATGTCTTATCTTTAATATCATCGGGGAAATACACTCCTTTTTCTATTGTAAGACCACCTATTGCGCATTTTACAGGCGTACCAAATGTGCCTTGGATTGACTCTTGCTCCTCACCATTTATTGCAAAGTCATTAAGACTAAAGTTATTTGCGCCATCTGTTTTAAAAGCAAATGATACAGAGCTATTAACTAAAACACTATCCAGTTGAACTTCAAATGGAGCACCTTTGTATAAATCTACCCATTTAAGCCCATTTTGTTTGACTGAATAGCTATAATTCAACGATAGCCTATTAACAACCTCAGCCACTAGTGTAGGGGTAGACAGGATATGTATTTCATTGTTAATATCGGTCTTAGCTTGCACAAGCCCCATACTCTCAAAAGCAGAAGCTGCACCATTCATAGAGCTACCAGCAGCATCCTCTTTTATCAGAATAGATGCAGTACGCTGATATGACGATGGTGTTCTTGCAATATATACCACCGAAACAGCGACACAGACAGCTACTGAAGCAACAAACAGCCAAATGTTATCAATAAGATTCTCCCAGAGATCTTTTAATGTTATGTATGAACTATCTTGTGATTTCATATTAGTTGATAATTAATATTGATAAAGTGGTTATCAATGAAGCCAATGACATCCAGAACGATGTAGAACGTACAGTGTTACCATTAACAGTAGACTGATTTGTGCGAATCTTATTAGGCTCAACATATATCACATCATTTTGTTGCACATAATAAGCTGGTGATTGGTAGATATCCTTAGATTTCAGATCCAATTGATAGGTTTTCACCTTGTCGCCATTTTTTCTTGTGAGAAATACTCTATCTCTAACTCCTGTTATTGTTAAATCCCCCGACATACTCAATGCCTCCAATATCGTAGTTCTGTTTTTTGTGATATTATAAGTTCCTGGGGATGCCACCTCACCTAATGTAGAGAATGAAAGGTTTGAGAACTCAATTGTAACAACTGGATCCAATATCATTTCACTCTCTATAATCTTGGATTTAATACTCTCTATTAGCTCTGTTTTGGTAAATCCCTCTGCATCAATCAATCCAAGCACTGGGAAATCTATCTTACCATCACTATTAATTGTATAGTTTACTTGAGTATTCGAACTCGTTGAACTGCCCTCTTGCTGAGGTTTAGACAGATTAAAGACTGCTGCAAGTTCAGGGTTCTTACTTGTTACCACTATTGAAATAACGTCATCAGGTTTTAACCTAATTTCTCCGCCTGCAATAGTTTCAATATCAGTATTGACAATGTTATCCTGCAGGTACAGTATTTTTTGTTGCGTAGCACAAGAGGTGCACATAACAACAAGGATAAGGAAAAAGAGTTTTCTCATTATTTTGTTTTAATTTTGATTTTCTTCGAGATAAGAATGTGCATCACACTCCACACCACAACATCAATAAGGACGATGTATGTTATGTTTAGAATGAATGACAGAAGTATATTGAGCACTACAAATGCTATGTTTATACCAACTATACGTGTTAATGCTTGACGAGCGGAGTAACCCAGTGCCATAAATTTGTGATGGATGTGATTCTTGTCTGGCAGGAATAGCGGTTTCTTGTCTTTGTATCTGTGTATTATGATTCTAATAACATCAAAACAAGGTATTAAAAGCATTGTATACGCTAAGATATAGTATATATGGTCTATAGGTCGATTTAATGTGTCGTAAGATATATTCCAAACCTTAACCGCTGTTAAACCTAATATTGCACCTATAATCAATGCGCCAGTATCACCCATAAAGATTTTACTGCGAATCCTTTTCTTTATGCCAAACACATTACTATAACAAAATGGCACAAGTGCTCCAAGTGTTGCTGCAACCATCAAACTATCTATAACAAAATGATTATTGGTCAGTAATATTCCAAATACGAAGAGTGCCATAATTGAAAGTAGCGAGGCGAGACCATCAATACCATCTATTAGATTTATAGCATTTGTTACAAAGACACAGAAAAGGATCGTAATAACTATACCTATGTAATCCGGTACTATACCTATGCCAAGGAATCCATGGAATGTTTTAAAGTAAGTTCCAGAGCAAACAATCAACAATGACGCAACAATTTGCACCATAAATTTCTTTCGGTATGACACCCCTATAATATCATCATATGTACCAATTAAGAATAACATAATTAGTGCTAAACTCTCCAGCATCAGTGTTTCACTCACTGGCAATGTCGAACCAATGAATGGTAACAACACATTATTTGTTGAAATAGTAAGCAATACTGCAAAGATAATTGCCGGGAAAAATGCGATACCTCCTAAGCGTGATGCTGGCACGCTATGTACTTTACGTACATCAACACTATCTATCAGCTTCTTTCGAAGTGATAGTAAAAGTATCCGAGGTAACATAAAAGCTACCATAATAAAACTTATCGAAAATGAGAGTAGAGATAATATCATATATTTTATCGAAATGCTATGATGAACTTTAACATAGAATAGATATTTGAATGCACTATATTACACGTTTGCAATTAGTACGATTCTCTTTGATGAACGCTTTCATATCTTTGTCTGAAAGCGTTATGGGTTTAAGTGAGCCGCCATTATGTTCTGTCCTAACACGAAGATAAT
>JAWXTU010000053.1:0-16086 GCA_044433285.1 bacterium
TAATCTGTCTGAGCAAAATTCCATAGAAAATATTTATAAAAAATAGTTCCAGAAAAATTTGGTAGTTATTCATATTATCATTAATTTTGCACATTATCACACAGCTATGATAATGTGCAAAATTAATGATAATATAATTACAATATTATGAAATGGATAAGTGAATATATAAGTTCAATCGCAGGTAATGAGGTGATTATGCGTAAAGATGGGGTTGCCGCTAAAAAGTTGCCTCTTTATATTACTGAGATTTTCTCAATCTATAATTTGCAGTTGTTAGGTAAAAATATCACCTTGTTGTGTCAAAATAGCGGAGTAAGTAATACCCCTAAACAACTATTGCAGATAGGTGATATTGTTAAAAAGGCTGTTGGAACTACTGTCCTTTTTGCTTTTGATAGTATAGAATCGTACAATAAACAAAGACTAGTGAGCAAGAGAATAAATTTTGTAGTTAAAGATAAGCAGATATTTATACCATCACTTCTAATTGACCTAAGTAGTAAAGATACAGTAATAGCAAAAGAAATAGACTCATTAACTCCATTGGCGCAACTCATTATTCTATATCATTTGCAGATTAAATCTCTTGATGGATATACGACTAAGGAGATGGCTGCTATTTTTAGTAGTAGCTATATAACAACCAATAGGGCTTTAAAGAGTTTAGAGGTTTTGCAAGTTATCAAATTAGATGATGGCAAAGAGAAAAAAATCTCTTTTATCCATTCTGCTAAGGAGTTATGGAATGACTGTATTAAGTATTTGCATACTCCTATTAAGAATGTTGTTTACACTGATGCTAAAATATCTTTTGCTGATGCTAAGCAGTCGCACATAAATGCTTTAGCTCACTATACTATGATAGCTGAGGAGGTTGGTATGCAATATGCAATGACACTTGATAAACTGAAAGAGCTTAATATTAAAACAGATGCGAAGTTTGGTGAAAATAGAATTGAAATATGGAGGTATGCACCAGAATTATTATCAAGTAATGAATATGTTGATAAGCTCTCTTTATATTTATCTTTAAAAGAAGATGTAGATGTGAGAGTACAAATTGAATTGGAACAATTAATAGAGGGAAATACATTGAAATATAAACTTTGATTAGAGGAGTCAATAAAAAAATGGATAATTCATTTGCACTGAATTATCCATTTTTTGTGGATTTTTAGAAAATCCCTTTATTTAAATCTAGCTTACTTGATACCAAGTTTTTTTGCAATTTCAGCAGGTAGTGCGCTTTTGTGAACAACTATATTGATAGTTTTGTATTTCACGAAAGTTTTAGAAGCATACCAAATACCATCGTAAGCACCCTCGTCGCCCCAAGAATTTTTTACCATAAAATATGGTTTGCCTGTTTGGTCGTTTGCGATACCGTAGATAAGCATACCGTGGTCGTCTGTAGTCTCCCAGTTGTCAAATGCAGTTTGGCGCATCTCTTGTGTAACTTCGATCTCTGGCATCGGACGAGATGTGATTTCTGTGCGACGGTCTGCAGCCGACATACCAGTCCAACGAGCCATATCAGAACCGCTCAATTCTGCATTGTCAGTATTTGGCATTACTGCCACACCGTTGCGTGAAAAGCCTTGTTCGCTTACGTCTGAACCCCAAGCTACTGTATAACCGTTGTCGATAGCATAATCCATCACCTCCATAAATTCATCAATTGGTAAGTTGTACGACAAAGAATGACGCCAGTTGTCTTCGATTTCTATAGCAAATTGAGTGTAGAATGGGTGGTGAGTAAATGATGTAAGTGATACATATTCATCTGCATCAAGTCCAAGAGATTTTACATAATCTTGAGGAGTAGTCTCTTTGCCATCAACCATCATAGTCTCAGGGCATTCGCCTAAGTATGTGTCGTAGATAGCTTTAAAACCCTCTTTCCATACTGGAGTAAGTTTTGTAAGTTTGCTTTTTGCAATTGCATTAAGGTATCCAGCTGCTACTGCATCAAGCTCGTTGTGTATTGGAAGTGGTTCGCCATACATAATACCAGGCATAGATTCTTGAGTAGCTAAACCATGGTTTTTCATACAATATAAAATATCGTAGAATGAGCCACCAGGAGAGAATGTAGCGTTGCCGTGTAGGCGTACATACAACTCAGCACGTTCGCGCATTGTGTGGCTAACAACATACATTTCTGAGAAATCTACTTCGCCTTTGCCCATACGCAAAAGTTCTGCCTCAATGAATGATAGAGCCGAAAAACTCCAGCAGGTAGATGATCTGTTTTGGTCTTTGATAGATGTGATAGGGTTCTCTTTTACTGTGGTAAATTCAAAACCTTTACCCTCTTTTTGTTTGTTGGCAGGCTTTTTTGCCCCCACAAAAGTTACCATACATAGTGCGATGGCAACAAAAATGATTTTTTTCATAATATAAGTTTGAGTTAAAATTTTTCCGACTGCAAAATTAATATTTTTTTCTGAGATATTAGGTATAGATGAGTGCTAAAATATTAGAAAAATATTGTTTTTAGAAATATAGTGTAAAAAAACAAAAAATATTTGGTAGAATAAATATATATATATACTTTTGTTGTGCTATTCAGACATATATAATTGTTAATTTCTTACAACCTCAAAAATAGTATGCTTATGAAACGAGTTTTTATTTTAATGTTTATCTCGCTTGTTAGTTGTGCCGTGGTTGCGCAACGGCAGATAAATATTGCTGAATGTTATGATAAGGCGCAGCAAAATTATCCAGATATTGAGAGGTATGACTTGATTGAAAAGTCTAGTAATTATAATATTAATAATGCGCTGAAGAGTTGGTTGCCACAAATTAGCATTAATGCAAAGGCATCGTATCAAAGTGATGTAACTACTTTTCCTTTCGATGATCTCACTGCTCTATTTCCATCTATTACTTTTCCAGAATTGAGCAGAGACCAATATATGATTCAGGCAGAGGTGGTGCAAACTTTGTGGGACGGCAATCGCACTCGTAGTCAGCGCAAAATAATAGAGTCGGAGAGTGAGATAGAACGCAAATCGCTTGAGGTGCAACTCTATGCTATTAAAGAACGAGTAAACGGACTATATTTTGGTATATTGTTGCAAGAGGAGATTATCAAGCAAAATAGTATCTTAAACGAGGAGTTGCAAAGTAATATAGAGCGAGTTAATGTGTTGATTGATAATGGTGTTGCCAATGTCTCTGATAGGCAGTTGCTCGAGGTGGAGGTGTTGCAACTAAAGCAGCGCACCATCGATTTAGAGGCATCGCTATCTACATATAAAAAGATGCTCTCTTTTTTGATAGACGAAGAGATAACATCTGATACAGAGTTGATTGTGCCTAGTGAGGTGTATGAGATAGATGGTGAGATAAATAGACCCGAGTTGCAGTTGTTTGACACTCAAAACTCTCTTTTAGATGCTAAAGCTAGCCAGCTGAAAAGTGATCTTTTGCCGCAATTTGCCCTATATATTAATGGCGGTTATGGTAGTCCTGCACTTGATCTTTTTTCTGATGATTTTGAGCCGTTTTATATTGCTGGTGTGCGATTTTCGTGGAATATTGGAGGGCTCTATCGTAACAAAAATAATATGAGAAATATAGAGATTCAACGTCAGTCTGTGGAGGTGGAAAAGGAGAAGTTTATTTTTAATTCTCGTCTTGCAATGATTAATCAACAGTCAGATATTCAAAAGATAAGGGAGCTGATGGAGTCTGACAGTGATATTGTAGAGTTGCGACGTGATATAAAATTAGCATCGCAAGTGAAATTCGACAATGGAACACAATCTATGACCGATTTGGTGAGTGATATTAATGCCCTTAATGAGGCAGAACAACGTCTATTTACTCGTAAAATTGAGCTTTTGTCTCTTATTTATACTTATCTATATACAACAAACCAATAAATTATGGGGACTTTAAAAACTCTCCAATAAAATTATAATTAACACTATGAAAAAGGTATATTTTATTTTAATCGTATTTCTCTCATTTACTGCGTGTAATAACAATGAGGAGTGGGGCGCAATGGGTACATTCGAGGCGACAGAGGTTATCGTGTCGGCTGAGGCAAACGGTCGTATTTTGTCGTTCGATCTGCAAGAGGGCGACAAAATCAGCGCAGGTGTGGAGTTGGGTGTGATTGATACGGTACAACTCTATTATCAAATCAAACAACTATCTCTCGGACTAGAAGCGGCGGATATTCGTAAACCCGATATTCAAAAACAGATTGCAGCACTCTATCAACAAAAATCTACTTGTGAGATGGAGTTTGCTCGTGCTCAGAGATTGGTGGCGGCATCTGCTGGAAATCAAAAGAGTGTCGATGATTTAAGTAATCAGATCAAACTTATCGACAGACAAATAGTAGCGCAAGAGTCGGCTCTACAGAAAACGGTGTCTGGTGCTGATGTAGAGATTGAGAGGTTGCAGTATCAACTTATGTCGATGAATGATTTGTTGGCTAAGTCGCATATTATAAATCCATTGTCGGGTACTGTGCTTACTAAATATGCGGAGGCTGGCGAGATGACAGCAGTTGGCAAACCGCTCTACAAAATAGCAGATTTGGAGACGATGTATCTTCGCGTATATATCACGGCAGATCAACTAAACTCTATTAAGGTAGGAGGTGAAGTTGCTGTAAATACAGATAGCGAAAATAGCTACACTGGTAGAGTAACATGGATATCTGACAAGTCGGAATTTACGCCTAAAGGGGTGATGACTAAAAACGAGAGAGCTAATCTTGTTTATGCGGTAAAAATAGCGGTGCGCAACGACGGAAATTTACGAATAGGTCAATATGGCGAGGTGGTGTTATGAATAACTTGATTGTTAGAGATATATGTAAAAGTTATGGTGCTCAGCTTGCGCTCGATAACCTCTCATTTGAAGTAAATGAGGGTGAGATTTATGGACTTATCGGTCCTGATGGCGCAGGCAAAACATCGCTTTTTCGCATTCTTACCACTATGTTGTTGGCAGATTCTGGTAGTGCGCAGGTGTGTGGCTATGATGTGGTAAAGGATTATAGGCAGATACGTCTGATATGTGGATATATGCCAGGGCGATTTTCTCTATATCAAGATTTGAGCGTGGAGGAGAATTTGAGCTTTTTCGCAACTCTTTTTGGCACTACTATCAAAGAGAATTACGATTTAGTAAAGGATATATATGTGCAGATTGAGCCGTTCAAAAATCGTAGGGCAGCGGCTCTGTCGGGTGGTATGAAACAGAAATTGGCACTCTGCTGTGCCCTAATTCATCGTCCGCAAATTCTCTTTTTAGATGAACCCACAACAGGTGTCGATCCAGTCTCTCGGTCAGAATTTTGGGATATGTTGGGGCGTCTTAGTCGGCAAGGTATCACGATTTTAGTCTCTACTCCATATATGGACGAGGCGGAGCGGTGTGATAGAATGGCTCTTATTTGTGAAGGGCATATTCTTGCAGATAAC
The DNA here is from genome assembly GCA_044433285.1 of bacterium. Lineage (GTDB taxonomy): Bacteria > Bacteroidota > Bacteroidia > Bacteroidales > Paludibacteraceae > Aphodosoma. The sequence goes on from JAWXTU010000053.1 coordinate 5,454, forward strand.
ACCCCACAGAATATTAAAGATAATTTCGATAAAAAACTATACTCTATTAGTGGAGATAATATGTATAAACTGCTCAAAGAGGTGCGCCTGTGGCAGGGCACTGATAGCTGTTATGCTTTTGGCGATTCGCACCATCTTACCATAAAAAATGATGCAGATATTGAGCAGTTGAAGAGTGTTGTAAGTAGTTGTGTAATAAAACCAATCGAGCCAACGATTGAGGATTGTTTTATGACCCTATCAAAGTGATATTATGAGCGTAATTGAAGTGAAAAATCTAACCAAATGTTTTGGTGCCTTTACTGCGGTAGATGGCATAAGTTTTAGTGTAAAACGGGGTGAGATATTTGGTTTTTTAGGTGCTAATGGGGCAGGAAAAACCACCGCTATGCGTATGTTGTGCGGTCTTTCGGTGCCAACTTCTGGGGGTGGAACTGTGGCAGGGTATGATATCTCTACTCAAACTGAAAAAATAAAACGTAATATAGGGTATATGAGTCAGAAATTCTCGCTCTATGGCGATTTGACGGTTGCGGAAAACATCAAACTTTTTGGCGGAATTTATGGGTTGTCTAGACAGGAGATAAAACAGAAAAGCAGGGAGTTGTTATCGTCGCTCGAGATGGAGGCGGAGAGAGATAAACTTGTAGACTCGTTGCCGCTGGGGTGGAAACAAAAACTGGCATTCTCGGTGGCAATTTTACACGATCCGCAAGTGGTTTTTCTCGATGAGCCGACAGGTGGAGTAGACCCTATTACGCGCAGAGGATTTTGGGAGATGATATATGCTGCGGCTGAACGAGGTACAACAATATTTGTTACCACACACTATATGGATGAGGCGGAGTATTGCGACCGTATAACTATTATGGTAGATGGCAGAATTGAGGCTTTGGGTGCGCCTAAAGAGTTGAAACAGAAGTATAATGCAGAGAGTGTTGCGCAGGTGTTTCACCTGCTAGCGCGACAAGCAAAAAGAGAGTAAAGTGGACTTTTAAAAACTCACCAAAAATGAAAATATTTTTAGCATTTGTAAGAAAGGAATTTTATCACATTTTTCGCGATCCGCGCACGATGTTGATACTCTTGTTGCTCCCTATTGTGCTTATTGTTCTTTTTGGATTTGCAATTACTAACGAGATTAAAAGCGTGCCGATCGGAGTGGTAGATTTTTCGATGAGTGAAGAGTCGCGCCGCGCCGTGCAACAACTCGATGCAAGCGAATATTTTGAACTGTATCACTCTTATCGCAATAAAAATCAGGCAGATGAAGCGATGAGGCGAGGGGATATCTCTATGGTAGTTGTCTTTAGCAACACTTCTCAATTAGAGACTCAGTTGCTGCTAGATGCCTCTGACCCTAACCAAGCAACGCAGTTGGCAGGATATGCGCAGATGATTTTGCAACAGATGGGTGTAGCCTCTCCAACTATTATCCCAATCACCCACCTGCTCTACAACCCACAGATGAAGAGTTCGTACAATTTTGTGCCAGGTATTATGGGTGTAATTCTTATATTGATTTGTGCTATAATGACCTCTATCGGCATTGTGCGCGAAAAGGAGACTGGCACGATGGAGGTGTTGCTCGTGTCGCCAATAAAACCAATATATATTATTATAGCAAAGGCTGTTCCCTATCTAGTAATCAGTATTGTAAATGTAATTACTATAATGGTTTTAGCCCGATTTTTATTAGATGTGCCGATACTTGGGGGTGTCGCATTGGTTATGTCGCTATCAATTTTATACTCATTTGTGTCGTTGTGTTTAGGTTTGCTAGTATCTACAATTGTTAATACTCAGCAGGCGGCACTGCTCTTTTGTGCCGTGATATTGATGTTGCCAGTTATCCTGCTCAGCGGAATGATTTTCCCGATTGAAAATATGCCACTGTTGTTGCAGGTGCTCTCTAATATTGTGCCAGCACGGTGGTATATAGAGGCTCTTAGAGGTGTGATGATTAAGGGGTTAGGGTTGGCTGATATATGGCTGCATGTTGTTATCCTTGTCTCTATGTTACTGGTGTTAATAACCATTAGTGTAAAACGTTTTAAAATTCGCTTGCAATGATACTAAAATATTTGATAGAGAAAGAGTTTAAGCAGATTTTTAGAAATAAATTTTTGTCAAAATTGCTTTTTGCACTTCCTATTGTGCAGTTGATTATATTGCCTTTTGCTGCAAATTTTGAGATGCGTAATATCAATGTGGCGGTGGTTGATGAAGATCGAAGCGAATCATCAAGAAGATTGACAGACAGAGTAATGGCATCGGGCTATTTTAACTATACTGGTAGTTATGATAGTTATGATCAAGCGTTGATCAGTATCGAAAATAATAGTGCTGATGTGATATTGCAATTCCCTGAAAATATGGAGAGTAAGTTGATGAAAGAGGGATATGCTAATGCTCTTATTGCGGCTAATGCGGTTGATGGCACTAAGGGTGGTTTGGGTAGTTCGTATCTCTCGTCGATAATCACAGATAGCTATGCAAATTCTCCTATTGCACTCTCTTATTTGTATAATTCTCATCTGAGCTATAAATAATTTATGGTGCCTGGTATTATTGCTTTTCTTATCACTCTGATTTGTAGTTTTGTATCTGCACTTCATATCGTCGAAGAGAAGGAGAGGGGCACTATTGAGCAGATAAATGTATCGCCAGTGAAAAAACATATCTTTTTGCTCTCTAAAATCATACCAATCTGGATTATTGGGTTTGTGGTTTTAACGCTCGGACTGCTCGTAGCCTATCTATTTTATGGTTTGGTGCCGCTTGGCGGATACTTTACTATATATCTTTTTACTGCGGTTTATCTGCTATTCTGTACTGGGTTCGGTCTTGCAATTTCTGCCATTTCTGATACGCAGCAACAGGCGATGCTAACAGCCTTTTTCTTCTTGATTATCTTTGCTTTAACTAGCGGAATGTTTACTCCAATCAACTCAATGCCAGAGTGGGCGCAGAATATGACATTGGCTAACCCGATGCGCTATTTTGTCGACCTTTTGCGTGGAGTGTTTTTGCGTGGCACTGGGATAGGTGCTTATGCCTCTCATTTTGCTATGGCTACCATATTTGCACTGATTTTGAATCTTCTTGCCATTATTGGATATCGCAAAACTAGTTAGTGTTAAGAATACTTTCAAAAACTTCCTTAAAGAAACCTCGCTTTAAGGAGAACTCCCTTAAAAAAACACATTTCGTCTAAAATTCTTCTTGAAATACTTCTAAAGCAATTTTTAATAAGCTACTATTAACAATTAATTGCAAAATATGGTGTGTAATCCAATAAAAATAAGTAACTTTGCACTCTTGAAAAAATATGTAATGATAATTTTTAGAAATTAAACAATACAATATAATTATGGATAATAGAGAGATGTCTTTTTTTGACTTTATTCGTTATTGTTGTCGTGCGTTTGTGCGACTGATGAAAAATATTGGAATCTTCAGTCTGCATGCCTTAAGGCTTGGTGTTCAGTACTTTTGGGTGGTAGTTTTGTTTGCTGCGCTCGGTGTTATAGCTGGTTGGATTTGGGCTAAACCATTTGCAACAACATACAAAGGAGAGTCAACTATTTTGTTTACAGATGGTATGCGCAGCAATGTCAGAAGTGGAATTTCTCTGTTTTTATCTAGTCCTGAAAATGTTAAAAAGGAGAGATATGGCTTGTCAGATGAAGCGTTTGAGTCGTTTAAAGGTCTAGAATTGTTCAATGTGGTAGATGCAAATTTCGATTCGTTGCCTGATTATGTGGATTATAAACATAAGGTTGCACTCTCTGATACCGTTCAAGTGGTACTTACTAACAGGGTACATATGCGTGTGGAGATGAAGGGTAAGGCTGAATTTTCTAATTTTCAGCAGGCGTTGGTAAATTGTTTTGAATCTCAGCCATCTATTGTGCAGGCTGACAGTGTGGCAAAAGCCATTCAGAGAGGTAGACTGGATTTTCTTAAATATGAAACTGCTCGACTAGATAGTTTTACTAATCACGAATATTTCCAAAAACCAATAATGCTCGGTCATGATTGGGGTTCTGTTTTCTTGGCAGAACAGTCGAAAGATTTGCGTTATGAAGATGCTATTGCATTAAACGACAAGCTAGTATATCATCAATGGCATATAGACAGAACGCCTAATATCCTTAACTTCGAAACTCCTTTTGTGGTAATAGCATTTCCTCCGATATACAAATATATGGTCGGATTTATTGTTGGTTTAGTTGTTGGTTTATTGGTTGCGCTCTTATTAAAAAACAGAGAGGCGGTAGTATTGTATTTTAAGGAGAAGTAAAAAATGATAAAAAGTTGCATATTTTGCAACAAACGCATATCAAAAAGCATCTATTTTGTATGTGCTTCTTATTTGTGAAAGAGCATTGTAAAATAGAAAAATAATAATATGGAATTTACAGCAAAACAGATTGCCGAATATTTACATGGCACAGTAGAGGGTGATGCAGATGTCAAACTCTCTGATTTGGCAAAAATAGAGGAGGGGCGCGAGGGTACTTTAACCTTTTTGTCGAACCCTAAATATACACATTATATCTATACCACTGGGGCTTCGGCTTGTCTGGTAAATCACGATTTTGTAGCAGAAAACCCTGTTGCAACTACTCTAATTCGTGTGCCTAATGCCTATGAGGCGTTGGCGACACTCTTAAAACTTGTAGAAAGTGTAAAACCTAAAAAACAGGGCATACATCCAAGTGCTGTAGTAGCGCAGTCAGCTACGATGGGTGATGGTGCGTATGTTGGTGCCCATGTGGTGATAGGTGAAAATGTAAAGATTGGCACAAATTGTACTATCTATCCAAATGTAACTATATATGACGATTGTGTAATTGGTAATAACTGTGTATTGCATGCAGGGGCAGTTATCGGAGCAGATGGGTTTGGTTTTGCGCCTAGTGCAAATGGTGAATATGATAAAATACCGCAAATTGGCAATGTGATATTAGAGGATGATGTAGAGGTGGGTGCTAATGCTACTATTGATAGAGCCACTATGGGTTCGACAATTGTGCGCAGAGGAGCTAAAATTGATAATTTGGTGCAAATTGCTCACAATGTGGAGATTGGAGAGAATACTGTTGTAGCTGCTCAATCGGGTGTTGCTGGTACAACAAAAATTGGCAAACACTGTATGTTAGGCGGTCAAGTGGGGATTTCTGGGCATCTCTCAATTGCAGATGGTACTATTTTTGCTGCCAAAACAGGGGTTACAAATAGTATAAAAGAGCCTAATCAAGCGTGGCTTGGTTACCCTCATATGAGAGCAGATATATCTCGCAGAGTGAGTGTTGTTCAACGCCATTTGCCAGATTTAGAGAAGAAAATATATGCACTCGAAAAGCAGGTGAAAGCCCTGACTGAACTTTTAGATAAAAAATAAATTAAGGGACATCTAAAAACTGCTTTACAGAATTTTTTTGTCTCGTATTATTAATAATTTTCCATCGGGGAATTTTTTAGAAGTCCCCTTAAAATATAGTTATGTCAAAACAATTAACATTAGCCGCTCCTGTAACATTAAAAGGAAAGGGCTTACATACAGGATTAGAGGTAACTCTTACTCTCAATCCTGCAAAAGATAACACAGGTTATGTAATTAAGCGTGTAGATTTAGACGCACCAAATGAGATAATGGCAATTGCCGACAATGTAAGTAGCACTGCTCGTAGCACCACACTAGTAAAAGGTGAGGCGACGATAACAACAGTAGAGCACTGTTTGGCAGCTCTTTATGCTTTGGGTATCGACAACTGTTTGATGGAGTGTGATGCTCCTGAATTTCCAATTCTCGACGGAAGTGCTAAATTATATGTAGAGGCAATTCGTAGCGTAGGCGTTGTAGAACAGGCAACCGATAAAGAGTATTATGTGGTTACAAGCAAAAAAGTATTCACCTCTGAAGATGGTAAATCTACTATTACTCTTTTGCCAGATGAAGATTTTACTGTACAAGCAATGATCGGTTATCCATCTGTTGTATTGCCTAACCAATATGCAGTGCTTAATGATATCAATGATTTTGAAAAAGAGATAGCTCCATGTCGCACTTTTGTGTTTGTACGTGAGTTGGAACCACTTGCAAACGCAGGTTTGATCAAGGGTGGCGATTTGAATAATGCACTTGTGATTTATGATGAAGAGGTGGAGCAATCAACAATCAACTCGATTGCAGAGTTGTTGGGTCAAGAACCAAAAATGGCACCCGCATTGGGTTATATAAATGATACTCCATTGCAGTTTGAAAACGAGGCAGCACGCCACAAACTTCTTGATGTAATTGGTGATTTTGCCCTTCTCGGCAGCCCTATTAAAGGTAGAATTATTGCAGAGCACCCAGGACACGCTTTCAATACGCACGTAGCCAAATTGGTACGTAAACAAAAGAGTGTAGCTCCTGTTATTGCACAAGAGGCAGTGCCAGTGATGGATATCAACCAAATCAAACAATTATTACCTCATCGCTACCCATTTTTGTTGGTAGATAAGGTAATGGAGATGACAGATAATACAATAATTACTGTAAAAAACGTTACATTTAATGAGATGCACTTTATTGGGCACTTCCCAGACGAACCAGTTATGCCTGGTGTGTTGCAAGTGGAGGCTATTGCTCAGTCGATTGGGATACTCGTATTGTCGCAAGTAGATGATCCTAAAAATTACTCTACTTATTTCTTAAAGATTGATAATGTGAAGTTCCGTGCCAAGGTAGTTCCTGGTGATACTATCGTGATGAGAGTGCAACTAGTTACACCAGTGCGTCGTGGCTTGGCAAACGTGAGAGGCGAATGTTTTGTAAACGGTAAAGTGGTAACTGAAGCTGAGATGACAGCGCAAATTATAAAAAATAAATAATACAAAATATAATATGAAACAACCATTGGCTTATGTTCATCCAGATGCTAAAATAGCTCCAAATGTGGTGATCGAACCATTTGTTACAATTGATAAAAATGTAGAGATTGGGTCAGGTACTCGTATTGGTAGCAATGTTACAATTCTTGAGGGTACACGCATTGGCGAAAACTGTAATATTTTCCCAGGTGCAGTGATTGGAGCAGTGCCGCAAGACCTCAAATTCAAAGGCGAGGAGTCGTTGGTGGTGATAGGTAACAACACTACTATTCGTGAGTTTGTTACTATCCACCGTGGTACATCGGCAAAGGGTAGAACCGTAATTGGCGATAACTGCCTTATTATGTGTTACTGCCACGTGGCGCACGATTGCCGTTTGGGTAACAACGTGATTATGGCTAATGCTACTCAATTGGCTGGAGAAGTGGAGATTGACGATTATGCTATTCTTGGTGGAGGTACTCTTGTACACCAATTTACCCATATTGGAGCGCACATTATGGTGCAAGGTGGCTCAAAAGTTAATAAAGATATTCCGCCATTTGTTACCGCCGCTCGCGAACCTATCTGTTACGCAGGTATCAACTCTATCGGTTTGCGTCGTAGAGGATACACCAACGAGCAAATTGCTAATATTCAAGAGATTTATAAAATTATTTTTGCTCCAGAATTTAATATTACTGAGGCACTTGAAAAAATAGAGACCGAATTGCCTGCTACAAAAGAGCGCGATGAGGTGGTTCTTTTTATTCGCAACTCATCAAGAGGTATTCTTCGTGGTAAGGGTGGCTCTTAAATAATTTATTGCGATGGATTTAGAAAAACTACTTAATCCAACACAAAAGGCGGCAGTCGAACATATCGAGGGTGCTTCTGTAATTGTGGCAGGTGCAGGCTCGGGTAAAACTCGTGTGCTTACTTATAAAATTGCTCACCTTATAGAACAAGGTGTCTCTCCTCATCATATTCTGGCACTTACCTTTACCAACAAGGCTGCGCGCGAGATGAAGAGCCGTATTATGGACGTGGTCGGCATCTCTGTCGCTCGTCCGATATGGATGGGCACTTTCCACTCAATCTTTTCTCGTATATTGCGCTCGGAGGCAGACTCCATCGGGTTTACTCCGCAGTTTACGATTTACGACACCTCCGACTCAAAAAGTCTGCTGAAAACTATCATCAAAGAGCTTGGTTTAGATGCTAATAAGTCATATAAAGCCTCTTCTATTCAGAGTCGTATCTCCAATGCTAAAAACAGATTAATCACCCCTACGATATATTCGCAAAATAGTGATTTGATAAAAGCTGATGTAAACTCTAAGATTTCTAGATTTGCAGATATTTATGCTATATATTGTCGCCGCCTGCGTGAGGCAAATGCAATGGATTTTGATGATTTGTTGGTATACACAGCTGCATTGCTCAATCAGTGCCCAGATGTTTTAGAGCGTTATCAAGAGCGATTTAAATATATTATGGTAGATGAGTATCAGGATACTAACACCGTGCAACATAATATTGTGATGATGCTTGCCGCGAAATATAGAAATATATGTGTGGTGGGAGATGATGCTCAGAGTATCTACTCGTTTCGTGGTGCGGAGATTGAGAATATTCTCTCTTTTCAACAGCAATTTACTAACTGCCAACTTTTTAAATTAGAACAGAATTACCGTTCTACACAAAATATCGTAAATGCTGCCAACTCGCTTATAGCCAAAAATCGCAACCAGATACGTAAAAATGTATTTTCGGTGCGTGATACTGGTTCGCCTATTGATGTTTTGGGCACGATGAGTGATAATGAAGAGGCTTACGAGGTGGCGAAAGATGTGGCATTTGCTACTGATAGCAAGAGCGTTAAGTATGAAGATATTGCTATCTTGTATCGCACCAATGCTCAAAGTCGTGTGATTGAAGATGCTCTGCGCAAACGCAATATACCTTATAAAATATATGGTGGTTTGTCGTTTTATCAGCGCAAAGAGATAAAAGATATAATTGCCTATTTGCGTTTTCTTGTCAATCCATCTGATGAAGAGGCATTTAAGCGTATCATAAACTTCCCTGCTCGTGGTATTGGCAAAACTACACTAGATAGAATCCTATCTGCCGTGCATAACAACCCGATTGTTCCGATACTGGAAATTCTTCGCAACGTACAGACATATGAACCTGCTATTAATAAAGGTATAGCAGCTAAAATTATGCTATTTGTAGATATCATTGATAAATTCGTTGGTTACAACGAGACATATGATGCCTACAAAATAGTGGAGAGTGTGGTGAGTGAGAGCGGAATAATGGCAGATGTGAGTGTAGATAAATCGGTGGAGAATTTGTCGCGAAAGGAGAATGTACTAGAGTTTATCAAGGCGGTACACGAATTTTGCGAAAACAAGGTAAATCAAGGCGAGAACGAGATTAAATTGGTCGACTTCTTAAATGAGGTATCGCTCCTTACCGATCAAGATAATGAGAATGAAGAGAATATCCATACAGTTACGCTGATGACTATTCACGCTTCTAAGGGGTTGGAGTTTGCATATGTATATATTGTGGGGGTGGAGGAGAATCTGTTCCCTGGTATGTTGGTGGAGACCGAGCGTGAACTCGAGGAGGAGCGTCGCCTCTTTTATGTGGCTATCACTCGAGCAAAAGAGTGTTGTATGATTAGTTATGCCAAAAGTCGTTTCCGCTATGGAGAGTTTCAATTCTCTAATCCAAGCAGATTTATCCACGATATAGATAAGCAGTATCTCAAATTTGTAGGTGAGTCCTCTATATTTAAAACTAAATCACGCAGTTTTGTAGATCCATATGCCTCTAGTAATGAGGATAAATATCAACCACTATTCAAACCTAAAAAACGAGAGGTAATACACACGCCTCCAGTAGCAAAAACCCACAAAGGGTCGTTTAAACCACTCAGTTCAGCATCAAGAGCAGTAGGTGGAGCAGTCGTTTCTGGATTTTTGGAGGGAGATGTTGTTAAACATGCCACATTCGGGCGCGGTATGATAATTAGGTTCGAGGGCGAGGGCGATAATCGTAAGGCAACTATCAATTTCGATGAGTTTGGTGTAAAGCAATTACTGCTGAAGTATGCACGTTTGACAAAAGTGGACTAGTAACTCTCTAAAAACAATAAAACCCTATAAATTAGCGTTGTAGATATATAATGAAGCACTTTTTTATCACGTTTATAGCACTATTTGTGTTTGCAATTGCGCTCTCTGCGCAGGGGCGATTATTCGTGCGTGGTTATATATTAGATGAGAAAAAAAATGCTATAACATATGCCTCAGTGCAGTTGAAAGGCGAGGCAATAGGTAGTATATCCAACGAAAGCGGATTTTATGAGATAGTTTTTCCTCGACAAGATTCTGTTACTCTCGTCTTTTCGTGTTTAGGATATGAGACAGTAGAGCGCAGTTTTGTTCCTACTATCGATCAGGCTTATAATATACTTATCACGATGCACTCTACTAGCGAAGTGCTTGGCGAAGTGGAGGTTAAAGCCCAAAATCGGCAGACTTCATCAATGATAGCATTAGATGCTGATCAATTGAAATTTATGCCAGATGCCTCTGGTGGTGGTATCGAGTCGCTTCTTACCACATTTGCAGGGGTGAGTTCCAACAACGAACTCAGTTCGCAATATTCGGTGCGTGGCGGTAGTTACGACGAAAATAGTGTCTATGTCAATGGTATTGAGGTATATCGTCCGCTACTTGTGAGGGCAGGG
>JAWXTU010000054.1:0-16049 GCA_044433285.1 bacterium
AATCAAAATTCTATAGCATCTGTATGGCTGCTGTATTAGCATAAGGAGTAAAAACTCACCTAAATTTAAATTTAAAAATATACGACAATGAAAAAAATATTAGTAATCAATCCAGGTTCTACTTCTACAAAATTTGCGGTCTATCACAATGAAGAGCCTATTTTTGAAAAAACTTTGCGCCATCAAGGCGAGGAGTTAGCTCCGTTTGCTACAATTGCTTCGCAATATGCTTTTCGTAAAGAGACTATCCTTAACGCTTTAGAGGCTGAAGGGATAGAAATTGCATTTGATATTGTTGTTGGTCGTGGTGGTCTGTTACACCCACTTCCATCAGGTGTATATGAGGTAAACGACTTAATGCGTGAAACTCTTCTATCAGCAAAATATGGTGAGCACGCTTGTAATTTAGGTGGTCTTATCGCAGCCGATATTGCAAAATCAGTTGGATGTATGGCTGTTATTGCCGACCCAGTGGTTGTTGATGAGATGCAAGATGTAGCACGTATTTCTGGTCACCCAGAGGTGCCAAACATCTCTATTTTCCACGCACTTAATCAAAAGGCTATCGCTCGTCGTTATGCAGCCGAAGTTGGTCGTGATTACGCAGAATTGAATCTTATTGTAGCTCACTTAGGTGGCGGTATCTCTGTTGGTGCGCACCGTCAAGGTAAAGTTGTAGATGTTAACTGCGCTCTTGGTGGCAATGGTGCTTTCTCACCAGAACGCGTTGGTACTCTTTCTGCTTCTGGACTTATGAAATTATGCTTTAGTGGCAAATATACAGAACAAGAGGTGAAAAAGATGCTTATCGGTAATGGTGGTTTGATGGCTCACCTTGGTGTAAATGATGCATATCAAGTAGAACTTCGTGCCCTCGCTGGTGATGAAAAAGCTGCACTTGTATACAATGCAATGGCATATTCTATTGCAAAAGAGATTGGCGCTATGGCTGCTGTACTTAAAGGCAATATTGATGGTATTTTGATTACTGGTGGTATTGCATACGATAAAGCATTTGTTGCTTATATGTCTGAAATGGTAGGGTTTATGGCTCCAATCAAAGTCTATCCAGGCGAAGATGAATTAGGCGCATTGGCTTCTAATGGTCTACGTGTATTAAATGGAGAGCCTTGTGCTCAATACGAAGCATAAGTAGAGCTTTTTTTAAAAAAAAGGTAAATTTTATCAGGGAATTTTTAGAGAACCTTTATAAATAATGAAATAGGGTTGCTATAATACAATGGCAGCCCTATTTGCTATTGTATAGTATAAATTTTATTTGTAACTTTGTGGCAAATTAAAATGAATTCGTTTTGGGTATATTCAGTAAGATATTAGCGGGTGGTTTGGGTTGGACTTTAGGCGGTCCGATCGGAGCTATTATTGGTGTTTCTATTGCATCAATGTTTGATAGTAAAAGTAGTAGTGCAACCTATTCACGCACATATAATGATACTGCAAATTATCGTAGAACTAATGACCAAAGACGTTCAAATGACTTTAAGGTAGCATTGCTTGTTATCTTCACAGCTGTTATGAAAGCCGATGGGGTAGTTACCAAACGTGAGTTGGCTATGGTGAAACAGGTTTTGCTGAAACTCTATTCGGAGAGCGAGGCACTTGAGGCACTTCAAGTTATCAAACGACTAATGAATGAGGATATTGATATCGATCCAGTATCGATGCAATGTGCTCAGTATATGACTTATAGCGCGCGCTTAGAACTTTTGCACTTGCTCTTTAATCTTGCCGCTGCAGATGGTGAGGTGCATGAGCGTGAGTTATCAATGATATTGAGAATTGCCCAAAATATGCAGATTACACAATCTGATATCGCCTCTATATCTGCGATGTTCTCTAAAACAGTGAATAGCGATTGGGCTTATGAGGTGTTGGCTCTTAAACCAGATTGTAGTGATGATGATGTGAAAAAAGCATACCGAAAAATGGCTATGAAATACCACCCTGATAAGGTGAATAGCTTAGGTGATGATGTAAAGAAAACAGCTACAGAGAAATTCCGACGTATTAAAGATGCGTATGATGAAATAAAAAAACAACGAAATATCGCTTAGAAACCCCAGAAAAACAAAAATATAAATACTACTCACAACGTTACATAACTATATGAATAAAAAAAATCTATTATTGCTGTTATCACTTGTATTTGTGATTCCTACATTGCTCTTCTCGCAAAACAAGCAGAGTTCCAAAGGTGATGCTGACCGTCAATCTGATGCTATGCGCTCAATCGAGATATATAATGCTGTATTGAGAGAGCTAGAGATAAATTATGTTGATACATTTAATTATGACCGTTTGTTGGAGTTGTCATTGGGTAGAATGCTCTATTCTTTAGACCCTTATGTAACATATGTGCCAGAGAGCGACCCTGAATTTGTAAAACTTATTAACTCGGGACAATATGGTGGAATTGGTTCTGTGATTACACTTGTAGATGACGAACCATATCTCTCTGAACCATATTTTGGTTCGCCAGCTCAGGCGAATGGTTTAAGGGCAGGTGATAAAATTTTGGAGATAGATGGCAAAAAATGTAAAGATATGGCACTCTCTAAAGTTAGTGAAACTTTGCGTGGTACTCCAAATACGAATATAAAGCTCAAAGTACAACGTGTAGGCGTGGATAAGCCTATTGTTAAGACATTTATGCGTAAATTAATCAACACAGAAACAGTGCCTTATTATGGTACCGTTGCGCCAAAAGTGGGATATGTGGTGATAAATGATTTTATCGATCGTACTTCTACTGATTTTGAAGACGCTGTGGCAGCTTTGGTTAAATCTAATTCTATCGAGAGTTTAATTGTAGATTTGCGTGGTAATGGTGGTGGATTAGTAACTCAAGCCGTTGATATCGCCTCTCTATTTGTGCCTGCTCGTACTAAAATTGTAGAGATGCGTGGCAGACATAAAGAGGATACCAGAGTCTATGAAACATACAACGAACCGCTATATCCAGATATGAAACTTATATTTCTTGTAGATGAAAATAGTGCTTCGTCGTCTGAAATTTTAGCTGGTGGTCTACAAGATTTGGATCGTGCCGTAATTGTCGGTAATCGCACTTTTGGTAAAGGATTGGTTCAAACTCTTCGCCAGTTGCCATACAACGCTTTTCTTAAAGTTACCACTGCCAAATATTACCTCCCATCTGGTAGATGTATACAGGCAATTGATTACGCCGATAATAATTCAGGACAAAACAGTGAACTCCCTGACAGTCTGATTAATGAGTATTATACAAAGAATAATAGAGTGGTGTATGATGGTAGTGGTATAATGCCAGATTCTATTGTGGAAGAATCAAATAACTACAATATTTCGGCGTACTTATATATGAAAAGTATCTATTTTAAATATGCAAACGAGTTTGTAGCTAAAAATCCTACGATTGATGCTCCAGACGTTTTTGTCTTTACAGATGAGCAGTATAATGATTTTTGTAGTTATGTTCTTTCGTCTGGATTTACCTACAGATTAAACAGTGAACAATATTTGCAACAACTCAAAGAGATGGTTGGTATAGAGGGTTATGATGATATTACTCAACAACTTTTTGAGCAACTTACCGACAAATTACAACCTAATATAGAGGGTGATTTAATCAAATTCCGTGCGGATATAACTCCACTTCTTGAGTCGGAAATTATCAAAAGATATTATTATCATAAAGGGGTATTTGAATATAATAGTAGAGAGGATGAATACATTAAAACGGCTCTTGATATTATCAATTCGGGAGAATATAATGAGATAATATAGAATCCAAAAATCCTAGAATAATAAAAGGTTGACTTGATGATATTTCAAGTCAACCTTTTTTTATTAATTTCCTTTACTGGAGGGTCTATTTGCCCCACAATATAATCGATCTATAGTACTGTTGTGATAGTTATCAAATCGTCGATGGTATGACTATGAATCTATCTATTTAATTAGTACCGTTGTAATAGCCTCTACAAGAGTCTCTTTTGGTAGAAGTCCTTTAGCCATTTGAGGCTGCCCCTCCATCGGACAAAATAGTATCATCGGTATGCTACTCACTTGAAATGCGGCTGCCAATTCACGCTCCGCCTCAGTATCTATTTTGTAGATAATTATATCCTCTTTATACTCTTCAGCCAACTCTTCTAAGATTGGTGCTAATCGTTTACATGGTCCGCACCAACTAGCATAAAAGTCTATGATACAGGGTTTTGTGCCTAAATATTTCCACTCGTTACTCGTTTCATAGTTAAACACTTTCTCTAGAAAATCTTTTTTTGTTAGATGTTCTATCTTAACTTTTTGTGCATAAGCACTAAATGATAATAATATGCCAATGGCAATGATAAATATTCTTTTCATATTTTTTAAATTTAATTTTTCTTCTGCAAGTTTTTTGATCTCCCCTTGTTTCTCTTCGGGGAAGTTTTTTTTGATTATCCTTTAAATTTAGAGTTTTGAAAACGTTGCAAAATTACATAAAATAGTCGAGATAACATAATTATTTGATTTTTTTTTATTGAAGACCCCTTAAATTATCGTCTAAAACTTTCTGGTTTCAGAAATTTATTGTAAATTCGCAAAGTTTTTATTACGTAAAATAATAGTCTCATATATATGAAAAATACACAACTAGATGAACTGTATCAACAGTTTAAAAATCAAAAATATAGAGCAGTAAAGGAGATTTCAGCAGCAGGTTCAAATCGTAGATATTTTCGTATTTTTGATGAAGATAACGGTACTGTTATAGGGGCAATTGGTACATCAAAAGAGGAAAATATAGCTTTTTTTGCTATCTCTAGCCATTTTTGCAAAATGGGATTGTCTGTGCCAGAGGTCTATGCCGTATCTGATGATAAGATGTGCTATATTATGCAAGATTTAGGTGATTTATCTCTGTTTTCTGAGGTGGAGAGTGGTCGTAGTAGCGGTAATTATAATAATTTAGAGCGAAAATTATTATTACAAACAATTACTCAGCTACCCGATATTCAATTTAAAGGTGCTGAGGGGTTTGATTTCTCTGTATGTTATCCTCAGTCGGAGTTTGACAAGAGAATGATATCTTTTGATCTGAATTATTTCAAATACTCTTTTCTTAAAACCTCTGGATTAGAATTTTCTGAAATCAAGTTAGATGATGATTTTAATAAATTAACAGAGGATTTAATGAGTTGTCATACAACTAACACCTTCTTATATCGTGATTTTCAGGCTCGTAATGTGATGATATATGAAGAAAAACCCTATTTTATAGATTTTCAAGGCGGTAGAAAAGGTCCTATCTATTATGATGTGGCTTCGTTTGTATGGCAGGCAAAAGCAAATTACCCTAACGACTTACGAGAAGAGTTAATCGCTGCCTATTATACGTCGCTAAGCAAATATATTTCAATTCCAGAACATGAATTTAGATCAAAGCTATTGCTTTTTGTCTTTTTTAGAACACTTCAAGTACTTGGAGCATATGGATTTAGAGGTTATTTTGAGGGTAAGCAACATTTCATCGATTCAGTGCCTTTTGCAGTAAGAAATTTACAGACATTACTCACCCCTCAACTGCACGGTTCATATCCATATTTAGCTGAGGTTTTCTCTCAGCTGACATCTCTTGCGAAATTTCAACCGATTACAGCACCAACAAAACCAACCAAACTACAAATTACTGTATTTAGTTTTGCTTATAAAAATGGTGTGCCAGACGATGGTAGTGGCAATGGTGGCGGATATGTATTTGATTGTAGAGCAATACACAATCCAGGTAGATATGAACCATATAAGCAACTTACAGGAATGGATTCTGAGGTGATTGATTTTTTAGAGGAAGATGGCGAGGTATTCAAATTTTTGCACTCTGTTTACATATTGGTAGATGCTCATGCACAGCGATTTATAGATAGAAAATTTTCAAATATGCAAGTTGCTTTTGGTTGCACAGGCGGTCAGCACCGTTCTGTCTATTGCGCCGAGAGTACCGCGCGACATCTAAAAGATAGATTTGATGTTGATGTGAAAGTGATACATAGAGAGCAGAAAGTAGAAAAGCAATTATAAAAATAATTAAATCTGGGAACTTCCCCTCCCTCAAAAAAAGAAGAAAAAATATAATAATTATGCAAGCATTTATATTTGCAGCAGGACTAGGTACTCGATTAAAACCCCTTACCCTCACAATGCCAAAAGCGTTGGTGCCCATAGCAGGAGAACCTTTGATTGATATGGTTTTAAATAGATTGAAATCGGCTGATATTGATGATTTTGTAGTTAATGTACACCATTTTCCAGAACAGATAATTGATCATCTCTCTAAGAGAAGTGATCTGGGACGAGTGCAAATTTCCGACGAATCGGAGATGCTGCGAGATACTGGCGGTGCGGTGCGTTATGCTCAAAATTTATTAGATAAATCCACTCCATTTTTAGTGCATAATGTGGATATTGTCTCTAATTTAGATATTAGAGAGTTTGTTGCTCAATTCAAGAGCGATGCGTTGGCAATGTTACTGGTTAGCGAAAGAAAAACGCAGCGTTATCTGCTTTTTGATGATGAAATGCGTTTGTGCGGATGGACAAATGTGGCTACTGGAGAGGTGAAATCTAGTATTAAAGATATAGATGTAACAAAATATCGTAAGTTAGCATTTGCAGGCATTCATATTTTGAGTCACAAAGTGCTAGATTTGATGCAGGAGTATGATGAAAAGTTTTCAATAATCGATTTTTATCTGAATTCTGCTGCACAATACCCAATATATGGATATATTCAGCCAGATTTGAAAATGGTGGATGTTGGTAAATTTGACTCGTTAGAGCAAGCTGAATTTATGATAAAAGAGATAGAAAATGATTGATACACATTCACATATATACGGCGAAGAGTATAAAGACGACCGCGACGAGGTGGTTGCAAATGCGCAAGCAGCAGGGGTGGAGCATATTATTCTGGCAAATGTAGATGCCGAGACAATAATGCCTCTGTTGGAGTGTAATAAAACCTATCCCGAATTTACATCAATGGCAATGGGTCTGCATCCTACAAGCGTGGATAACAACTACTTACAGCAACTCAATCTCATTGAAAAACAACTCTTTAGTGCAGAAAAATTTGTAGCAGTAGGGGAGATAGGGATTGATCTCTATTGGGATGCGACATATCAACATCAGCAAGAGGAGGCTTTTGCCAAGCAGATAGATTGGGCAATAGAACTTAATTTGCCAATAATAATCCATGTGCGTAAGGCATATGCCGAAGTTTTGAAGGTGCTAAATAGATTTTCAGGAAAAGAGTTGCGAGGCGTATTTCACTGTTTCGGAGGTGGGATAGAAGAGGCGAAAAAAGTGGTTTCGATGGGCTTTTATTTAGGAATAGGAGGAGTTGTTACCTATAAAAATTCTAATCTAGGTGATGTAATTAAACCTATCGGATTAGACCATATTTTATTAGAAACAGATGCTCCTTATCTCTCACCTGTTCCGTATCGAGGAAAGCGAAATGAACCTAAAAATTTGGTGCATATAAATGATAAAATTGCATCAATTTTTCAAGAAAAAAATGAAAATGTTGATTTTATCACAACCAGAAATGCAAAAATGCTATTTAATTTATAAAATAATAGACTAATAATTTTGTGATTTTATAGTTATATAATGGGGCTTTTATGTGTGGTATGTGTTGAAAATCAATCACTTTTGATGTAATCGAAATTTAGCATAAAAAAAGTAGGGAAATGTTGTGCATAATTCGTTATTTTTTATTAATTTGCACCCGATTTTGTATAGTAGCATTTCTCTGTTTAGATAGAGGGTGTTTATGCGCTTGAATATAGGAGGTGGAGATGATTAAAAAAATGAGGTAAGAAGAACAATTTAGAGAAGAAAAAATAATTTCAATAATAAAATTACTAATCAAAAAAAATTAAAAAAACAATGAAAAAATTTTTTGCAATGATGACTCTTGCTGCATTCCTTTCTGTTGGAGTGGTAGCAAATGTTTCAGCTCAAGAACAAGAAACTGTAGAGACTTCGGTTGATACAACAACAGCGGTTCAAGAAGTGGCTCCAGTAGTAGAGGAGTCTGCAGTTGAAGAAACAGAAGCTGTAGAAGAAAAAGGTATGCACCAAGCATTAAAAACTAAATTTATTGAGGGTGGTGCTGGATTTATGTCATTGGTAGTATTCTGTTTGATCTTTGGTCTTGCTCTTTGTATCGAACGTATTATTTATCTTAACTTGGCATCTGTAAATACTAAAAAACTTATCGCTAAAATTGATGAAGCTTGGAGCAGAGGTGGTGTAAACGAAGCTATCGAAGTATGTAAAAATACTCGTGGTCCAGTAGCATCTATTTTCTATCAAGGTCTTTCTCGTTACGACGAAGGTGTTGATATGGTAGAAAAACAGGTAGCTTCTTATGGTTCAGTTCAATTAGGTCTTCTTGAAAGTAACCTTTCTTGGATTTCATTGTTCATTGCTCTTGCTCCTATGTTAGGTTTCATGGGTACTGTAATTGGTATGATTGAGGCATTCGACAAAATCCAACAAGCAGGTGATATCTCAGCAACAGTTGTAGCAGGTGGTATTAAAGTGGCACTTTTGACTACAGTAACAGGTTTGATCGTAGCTATCATTCTTCAAATTTTCTACAACTACGTACTTTCTCGTATCGATGCTTTAGTAAATGATATGGAAGATTCATCTATCTCTTTGTTAGATGTTGTAGTAAAACACACAAAAAAATAATTTAACACCGTATTAAAATAATCTTATGAGAAAGTTAACTAAAATATTGCCTAAAGTAACGCTATACGGTTTATTAATCGTGTCGCTTATATTTACGATGATGTTCTGGTTAGGTGGTGGTTCTGATGTTGTTATCAACAACGAAACTTGGAACGAACCAGCTTATACAGCACTTTATCTTAACTGGGCATATGTACTTTGCGGTCTTGCTTTGTTTTTTACATTGATGTTCGCACTAGTATATTTTGTGACGGGTTTCATCGCAAGCCCTAAAAAAGGTCTTATCACCCTTCTAGTAATTGCTCTTTTTGCAGCTGTATTCGTAGTTTCTTGGAGCTTAGGTTCTGATGCAAAAATGGAAATTATTGGTTATGATGGTACAGATAATGTAGGTGTTATGGCACAATATTCTGATATGTGTTTATATGCAACATATATCTTAGTTGGTGCTATTCTAGTAACACTTTTCGGTACAGCATTGTATTCGAAAGTTAGATAATTAATGAATGGCTTATTGCCACCTTAATAACTAAAAAGAACAATGGGAAAAAGAAAAATGGAAGAAATTAATGCAAGTTCTATGGCAGATATTGCCTTTCTACTTCTCATCTTCTTCCTTGTAACAACTACTATGTCAGTGGATAAAGGTCTCTCGAGACGCTTGCCTCCACTTGACCCTAATATGGAGAATAAAGATACAGAGATTAATGAGCGTAATATATTCGTTGTGCTTATCAACTCAAGTAATCAACTCCTTGTGCAAGGTGAATTTATGGAGGTTTATGATCTCCGCGAGAAAGTAAAAGAATTTGTAAAGAATGAAGCTAACGATCCTGCTATGCCTGAATTAGCACCAACTGAGGTGTTTATCGATGGTAAAATGGAGACATTTATGACTACAAAAAAACACGTAGTATCGTTGCAGAATGATAGAGGTACTGAGTATCAAAAGTATATCGAGGTGCAAAATGAACTTGTGGCGGCTTATGATGAGTTGCGCGAGGAGTTTTCTAGAGGCAGATTTGGTGTATCTTTTGAAGAGCTAGAAGGTGAAAATCAAAAAGCTGTACAAACAATTTATCCTCAAAAAATCTCTGAGGCTGAACCTAAAAATTATGGAGGGAAAAAATAATGGCAAAAATTAGAAAAGAAGGGAAAAAATCTGTACCTGCTGTATCAACAGCATCTTTACCAGATATCATCTTTATGCTATTGTTCTTCTTTATGGTTTCTACTTCAATGAAAGAGGTAACGTACAAAGTTGATATCAGAGTGCCTGAAGCTACTCAACTTCAATCTCTTGATAAGAAAAGCCTTATTCGCTACATCTATATTGGTGAGCCTACTAGGGAGTATCAAAAAAGTTATGGTAAAGAGACTCGTATTCAATTAGATGATGCATTCGCTGAAGTGAATGAAATACAGATGTTTATCGAAAACGAGCGTGCAGCTATGAAAGAAGAAGAACAAGGTCTTCTTACTGTATCAATTAAAGCTGATAAAGAGACTAAAATGGGTATTGTAACCGACGTTAAACAGGCTTTACGTCGTGCGCAAGCACTTAAAATTAGTTACGCGGCTTCACAACGCACATCTTACTAATAACGGTAAATTTATAATAAAAAAATCTGTCTAACTTTTATGGTTAGACGGATTTTTTTTTGTATCTTTGTGGCGTATAATATATATGTGAAAAATATATGATTAAATCGTTGTTTAGTGAGATAGGTAGGTATTGTTTGTTAATGAAGAAGGCTTTTTCATTACCAGATAATCGTCGTATGTTTCTCAAACAGATACCACGTGAATTAGAGAAGTTAGGAACTAATTCTATTGCTATTATCATTATTGTCTCTATCTTTATGGGGGTGATAATGACAGTGCAAACTGTGCTTAATACAGAAAACCCAATGCTCCCACGCTATAGCACTGGTTTGGTATTGCGCGATACATTCTTACTGGAGTTTGCATCATCTATTATTAGTCTGCTCTTGGCAGGCAAAGTTGGCTCGAATATTGCATCAGAATTGGGTTCTATGCGAGTTTCTGAGCAAATTGATGCAATGGAGGTGATGGGGGTTAACTCTGCTAATTACCTAATTTTACCTAAGATAATTGCACTCGTTTTCTTTATGCCAATTATCGTTACTCTGTGTGTTACATTTGGTCTGCTAGGGGGTGCAGGAGTAGCATTTTTTTCAGATCTTATTACAATGAATGATTTTGTTTACGGTATTCAATATGCATTTATTCCCTATTACTTCTATTATAGTATGATAAAATCACTATTCTTTGGCTTTTTAATCGCCTCTGTATCCTCATTTTATGGATATTATGCTTTTGGTGGTGCATTGGCTGTTGGTAGAGCTAGTACCAATGCGGTGGTTAATAGTATTATCTTAATTCTTTTGTCGAACATCGTGTTGACAAATTTAATGTTAAATTAATTAAAGGCTAAAAGATGATAGAAGTTAGAGGTTTACATAAGTCGTTTGATGGCAATGAAGTGCTCAAAGGCATTGATGTTGATTTGTATAATGGCAAAGTTAATCAAATTATAGGTCTCAGTGGTTCGGGTAAAACTGTCTTGATGAAGTCCATTATCGGACTATTCAGAATAGATAAAGGTACGATAAAGTATCATGGACGAAACCTGCCAGATATGAGAAAAAAAGAGGTGAAACTACTTCGCAGAGAGGTGGGTATGTTGTTTCAAGGAGCAGCTCTTTTTGATTCGCTTACGGTATTGGATAATGTTCTATATCCGCTTGAGATGTTCGCTAGGGATATGACACGTATAGAACGTGAGAAGAGAGCGAAGTTTTGTTTGTCTCGTGTTAATATTGACGCAACGAAATATGGACTTCTGCCTGCTGAAATCAGTGGTGGTATGCAAAAAAGGGTAGCAATTGCACGTGCTATTACGCTCAACCCAAAATACCTATTTTGTGATGAACCAAACTCAGGACTCGACCCTGTTACCTCTATCGTAATTGATAGACTGATACAAGATATCACGTGCGAATATGATATTACAACGGTTATTAATACCCACGATATGAACTCGATAATGGAAATTGGCGATCATATAGTTCTAATATCTAAAGGACATAAAGTGTGGCAAGGTGATAGAACTGAGGTGTTTAGTTCAGACAATGAATATTTAAATGAATTTGTATTTGCATCAGAGCTTTTTACAAGAGTAAAGGATGCAGTTAATAATAGTAAATAGATTAATACCTTAAACAAAAAACACATTATTTAGTTATGGAAGAGAGAAAACGCTATTCAGATGCGGAATTAGAAGAATTTCGTGTATTGATCAATGAGAAATTGGAGAGAGCTCAGCGTGAATATGATGAGCTGAAGAGTTATGTAAATAATGCAGATGGCAACGATGTCAATGATACTTCACCAACTTTTAAAACATTAGAAGAGGGTGCTTCTACGTTGTCAAAAGAGTCGTCGGGACAATTAGCGCAACGCCAAATGAAGTTTATTCAACACCTCAAATCGGCATTAATACGCATTGAGAATAAAACATATGGTATTTGTCGCGAAACTGGTAAATTGATACCAAAAGAGCGTTTGCGCGTAGTGCCACATGCAACTTTGAGTATCGAGGCTAAGAATAACAAATAGAAGATGAAGAAAAAGATACTTCCATTTGTATTTCTATTTGCACTGTTGATTATTGACCAAGTTGTTAAATTCTACATTAAACTCAATTTTAGGTTAGGGGAGAGTGTGCCAGTTTTTGACTGGTTCGAGATTCTATTTGTAGAAAACCCGGGTATGGCATTTGGTGTGGAGTTGGGGAGCAAGTTGTTCCTCACTACTTTTCGTATCCTTATGTCAGTAGGTCTGTTTTACTACTTGTGGAAATTGATTAAATATAATTACAAATGGGGATATATTACCATTGTTACTATGGTTTTGGCTGGTGCACTTGGTAATATTATAGATTGTGTATTTTATGGTAGAATTTTCTCTGAATCTACCTATTATACAGTAGCCACGTTTATGCCCGAAGCGGGTGGATACGCTCCTTGGTTTATGGGTAAAGTGGTGGATATGTTATATTTCCCACTCTTTACATTTCCAGAATGGGTGCCGTTTTGTGGCGGAGATATATTCTTCAGTCCAATCTTTAATGTGGCGGATAGCTTAATTTCGGTGAGTGTAATATCTATGATATTATTCTATCGCAACGAATTTAGCGAGTCGATAGAGAGGATTTTTACAAAAACAAAGAGCGTGGAATAAGGGGGCTGAAAAACTTTGACAATGGATAGATTATACAAATATTTAATATTAAGCATTTTAGTTTTGTTTGCGGCGTCTTGCAGTAAATCGAAATTATCTCGTGCTGAAATGGTAGATGTACTGTACGAAATCCATTTTGCTGAGGCTACTGTACAGGTCGCAGCCAATAATTCGCCCCGAGTTGAGAAGCAGGAGTACTACAATGTTATATTTGAAAAATATGGTATTACAAAAGATTTTTTTGATAAGTCTGTGCGGTGGTACTCTAATAATCCAAAGGAGTATAAATTAGTATACGAAGCGTTAATCAGTAAGGCAGAGGTATTTAAGTCGCGAGTAGATGCGTTGGAGTTTCACCCAGATATGCGCCCGACTCGTATGGATAGCATTGGCGAACTTGATTTATGGTATTGGCATAATAAAATTATCCTGTTTGATACTGTAAATTACGCAATCTCACCAGATTCGCTATATTTTGCCTTGAATGATAGTGCATATTTCGAATTGTCTGATACGTTGCAGTGGAAGTTT
Organism: bacterium; assembly: GCA_044433285.1. GTDB lineage: Bacteria > Bacteroidota > Bacteroidia > Bacteroidales > Paludibacteraceae > Aphodosoma. Next base: position 13,549 of record JAWXTU010000054.1, read on the forward strand.
AGAATTGCTATGCGATCGACCCTTTTTGGCGACAGTAGCAATATAAAGATGATGCTTAATTATGGTGAATATAGAGATACTGTTTTGTATCGTATGCCAATAGATTCAGTAAAAAGAGCGGTTTCATTTACAAAAGTTATCTCAGACTCTGTACACCTTATGGGTGTTGAGTTAAGCTTTGTAGATAATTTAGACTCAGTCTCTTACGTTGAAATAGATAGCATTGCACTGTGGCGCAAGTATAATAAATTTGTCTATTCACTCTCTGAGAGTGTGAGAAAAGATTTAGATAGAAAAAGAGATTCTGTGCAGAATAAAAATATAGAAATAGTAGAGGAGCCAGATAACCGTAAATCAGATAATCTTCAATCCGATAACAGTAAATTAATGGTAGCTCCTATTAAAAACAGATGAAAAAACGAGTAGCAGCAAATAAAGTCTTAGTAGATTCGGATACTATCGAAAATAATCTGATGATAGAGCGTAATGATAAAGGAAAAATCATTCGCCTTGTTTGCATCACAGATTTGCAGGTAGAGCCGTCATCTACAATATTTTACAACGGACTGATTACATCTGCTATTGATACATCTAATGTTATGGAGGGGCAGGTAGTGCCGCAGTTGATTGCTGACTCTATATCAATTGGATATCAAGGCGATTTGTTGCTATGGCAAAATCTTTCATTATCGGAGTTTCGTATCACATCGAATACAAAAATTACAAAAATATAGCAGTTCAGGTTATCAATAGAATAATAATAAAAAAAATAGAATAGGCTTTTGCTTATGGAGGGTTTATAAAAGTCCCGTTAAGTAGATTTCTATTTGTAGTTAGATAAAATAATTATGGCAAAAGAATTAAAAGAGGTAGTATCTCGCGAAGAAAATTATTCGCAATGGTATAATAATCTAGTAGTTAAAGCAGATTTAGCAGAAAATTCAGCAGTTCGTGGTTGTATGGTAATCAAACCTTACGGATATGCAATTTGGGAAAAAATACAACGTCAGTTAGATGATATGTTCAAAGAGACAGGACATCAAAATGCCTATTTCCCACTATTTATCCCAAAATCCTTTTTGAGCAAAGAGGCAGACCACGTAGAGGGCTTTGCAAAAGAGTGCGCCGTGGTCACTCACTATCGCCTAAAAGCTAACCCAGATGGGGCAGGTGTGGTTGTAGACCCAGCAGCAAAATTAGAAGAGGAACTTATCGTTCGTCCTACATCCGAGACAATTATTTGGAACACATATAAAGGGTGGATACAGTCGTATCGCGACCTGCCAATACTTTGCAACCAATGGGCAAATGTGGTTCGTTGGGAGATGCGTACTCGCTTATTCTTGCGTACCGCAGAGTTTTTGTGGCAAGAGGGGCACACTGCCCACGCTACAGAAGAGGAGGCGATGGCTGAGGCTCGTTTGATGCTTAATGTATATGCACAATTTGCCGAAGAGTATATGGCTCTTCCTGTTGTTAAAGGTATCAAATCAGCCAACGAACGTTTTGCTGGTGCTCTTGAGACATTCTGTATAGAGGCAATGATGCAAGATGGTAAAGCACTTCAGGCTGGTACATCTCACTTCCTCGGACAAAATTTTGCTAAAGCATTTGATGTACAGTTTGTTAATAAAGAGAACAAAATGGATTATGTATGGGCTACATCATGGGGTGTATCTACACGTTTGATGGGTGCGCTTATAATGGCTCACTCCGATAATAATGGATTGGTATTGCCTCCAAAACTCGCTCCGTTCCAAGTGGTTATCGTACCTATCTATAAAGGTGATGAGCAATTGAAACTAATTAGCGAAAAGGTTGATGGCTTGATCAAAGAGCTTAAATCACTTGGTATCTCGGTTAAATACGACGATGCTGATAATCGCAAACCAGGTTGGAAATTCAGCGAATATGAGTTGAAGGGAGTACCAGTGCGTTTGGCACTTGGTGCGCGCGATATGGAGAATGGCACCGTAGAGTTGATGCGTCGTGATACACTAGAAAAATCTACATTACCATTTGAGGGTATAGCAGCACATATCAAAACTTTACTTGATGATATTCAAGCTAATATATTTAAAAAAGCGGTAGATTATCGTACCTCAGTTACACGCGAGGTAAACAGCTACGATGAATTTAAGGTAGAGATAGAAAAAGGTGGATTTATCTCAGCGCATTGGGACGGAACACCAGAAACAGAAGAGCAAATCAAGCAAGATACAAAAGCCACAATCCGTTGCATTCCATTAGATGACAACACAGAAGCAGGCGTTTGTATGGTTACAGGCAAACCTTCTGCCCGCAGAGTGCTGTTCGCTCGTTCGTATTAAGAGGATTTAGAAGTTACCAACTCTCGAAAAGTAAACCTCATAATGTGAAGTTTTTAACTCAACTATACAGCTCTATTAGGTGCTTATAGTAGTAGGGTGGTGGAGAACGCTAAATGGCTGCTCGAATCTTCTTACTACTATTTTGTCGGCTCAGATATTCTTAATCTAAAA
>JAWXTU010000055.1:0-15781 GCA_044433285.1 bacterium
CTCACGATAAACACCCTTGCTATTGGCTAGACACTTCCCACTATCAGGGCGTGTTAGGGACTTACACCCTTTAGATTATACCCGTGCTGGGCGTACAAAAAATAAGCCACTCATCAATGAAAGATAGTGGCTTATTTTTTTTTGGGGGGGGGAGTTTTTAATCCCTTATATAATTTATCTACGACGTTATTTATCTACGACGTTTTGGTCTCCAAGGTTTGTTGCTGTCTCCTTCTGTTACATCAAAACGACGACGAGAATTTTCTCCATCACCACCTCTACTGCTACCATTTCCTCTTCCACCGCGAGCATTATCGCGACCATATCCACCACCGCGTGAGTCTCTGCCGCCACCACTGCGTGAATCCCTGCCTCCGCGAGAATCTCTACTACCTGAGCGAGAAGAACTGCGTTTGCGATCGAAATTATCTCGACCACGAGGTGCACTGCTATTTATCTCACGAGGTTCAGCCACGTCAACCTTCAAACCATTTCCATTAACTTTGAATGCACCTAATACCTTATCCATCTGATCTGCATAGACATCAAAGAAGGTAAATTTATTAGTAATTTCAATATCTCCTACACTGATTGTTTTATCTTGTGTTGTATCATTAATAATACCAAGCACACTTTTTGGCGACGCATTTTGTTTTGAGCCATAGCTCAATTTCAATCTCACACGATTACCCTTTTTACCTCTAAGACGTTCACGACGACTACCACCTTCATAATCATCTCTTCCGCCTCTGCTATCATTTTTCACCTGAACATTGATATCAACAGCATCTTTATAATAATCCAAAAATCTATTAAATTCCAGAGAAACAAAGCGCGAAATAATCTCATCTTTACTCAAATAAGCCAACTTCTCTTCAATTTGTGGCATAAAAGGATCGATTTGTTCATTATTTACTTCAACCTTTTCCATTTTATCAATCATATGGAAGAGCTGACATTTACACACATCAATACCATTTGGCACTGGCACCTGTTTAAACTCTTTTTTTATAATACGTTCAATTTCACGCAATCTATTACGTTCGCGAGTATGAATAATCACACACGAAGTACCTTTGTTATTAGCGCGACCAGTACGACCAGAGCGGTGAGTATAAATCTCCACATCATCAGGCAAGTTATAATTGATAACGTGAGTTAAATTATTCACATCAAGACCACGAGCAGCCACATCAGTCGCTACTAACACTTGTAGATTTTTGATGCGGAACTTATTCATCACAGTATCGCGTTGCACTTGGCTCAAATCTCCGTGCAGTGCATCGGCATTATAACCATCTTTCATCAATTTATCGGCAACATCTTTAGTCTCCTGACGAGTGCGACAAAATACAATACCATAAATATCAGGGTTGATATCCACAATACGTTTTAGCGCAAGATATCTATTTGATGCTTGCACCATATAATATACGTGCTCTACATTATCAGAACCTGCATTTCTTGTACCTACTGAAATTTCAGTAGCATTATTCATATATTTTTTAGAGATACGAGCAATTTCGTTTGGCATTGTAGCCGAGAAAAGAAGAGTACGACGATCAGTTGGCACTTCACGAAGAATAGTTTCCAGATCCTCTTGGAAACCCATATTTAGCATCTCATCAGCCTCATCTAAAACTAAAAATTTAACAGTAGAGAGATCCACCTTGCCTCTGTTAATTAGGTCAATTAAGCGACCAGGAGTTGCAACTAACACTTGAGGTGGCACATCTAGTTGGCGAAATTGAGTAACAATATTCTCTCCTCCATAAACTGGAACAACCTTCATACCACGCATTTTTGCAGCATAATTTTTTATATCATTTGCAATTTGAATACCGAGTTCGCGTGTTGGGGCTAACACAAGTGATTGAATATGTTTATCGTTGGTGTCGATCATATTAAGCAACGGAAGACCGAAAGCGGCAGTTTTACCCGTTCCTGTTTGAGCTAAAGCTACCAAATCATTTTGCTCATTAAGCATAAAAGGTATAACTTGCTCTTGCACTGGCATAGGATTCTCATATCCTAGCTCTAAAATGGCTTCTAGAATCTCTTCTCGAAGACCTAAATCTTTAAATGTAATCATTTGGGAATGTTCTATTTAGTCGTAGGTTTTAAGATCTTTAACCATATTACTATAGATCTTCCTCGACATTGTATGAGGGGATTTTTTTACTCCCCGAACTTAAAAATAAGGGGACTTCTAAAAACTCCCCGATTAAAAAAATTAAATTAATAAAATGGGAAATTAAAAATCTCTGCAAAAGCAGTTTTTACAAGTCCCCACAAAAAGTTTTGCAAAGGTACAAAAAAATATCTATATATCAACTATATAGATACTTTTATTATGTATTATTTAGATATAATACCTAAAAAACTATTTTGCCTCCAAAATAGAGATACATCTGCGCAATGAATCCACCCAATAAGGGATTTTTATGTCAAACGTGCTCTTAATCTTAGATTTATTTAAAACACTATAGTGAGGACGTGGAGTCCGCACCGCATATGCACTACTTTCAATAGGTTCAACATTACAACTAATTTCGGCTATTTCGTGGATAGTCTTTGTAAAATCATACCACGAGCATACTCCCTCATTAGAGAAATGGTATATACCACTAACCCACTCGCGTTGAGATACAATTGTCAATATAGCATCAGCCAAATCGGCTGCATAGGTAGGAGTGCCTACCTGATCAAAAATCACTCCTAATTGATCACGACTGCGCCCTAAATTGAGCATTGTCTTCACAAAATTGTTACCAAACGACGAATATAACCACGAAGTGCGTATTGTAATTGAATCTGGGTATATTTTTTCTATCTCTTGCTCCCCTGCCAATTTTGTTCTGCCATATACATTTGTAGGGCATACAGGCATATCTTCTGTGTATGGCACAAACGAAGTGCCATCGAATACATAATCAGTAGATACATTAAGAAACTTAATTTTATGATTAGCAGAGACAGTTGCTAAATTCCTAACAGCGTCAACATTAACCAGTGTTGCCGTTGCCTCATCATCTTCTGCTTTATCTACAGCTGTATATGCAGCACAATTAATAATGTGCGAGATTTCATTAGTTACCACAAACTCCTCTACCGCATTTATATCAGTAATATCCAAAGTATCCACATCTGTAAAAAAGAACAAAACCTGTGGATATTGTTGCGAAAGCACCCTTATTTCATTGCCAAGTTGTCCGTTAGCACCAGTTACCAATAATTTTATCATAATTTAAGGGGGACATCTAAAAACTCCCCGAATAAAAAATTAAATTAATAAATTGGGAAAAAACTTCCCTTAAAAGATTTTTTCAAGTTCTACAAACAGACTATTTTTCAAATCTTTAGGCGAAATTACAGCCTTATCAGCAGGTATTCTCCAATCAATATTTAGAGTAGCATCATTATACATCACACCACCTTCAGCCTCTGGGTGGTATAGATTATCACATTTATAAGAGAAGACAGCCACCTCGCTCAACACCGCAAAACCGTGAGCAAAACCTTGAGGAATTAAAAATTGACGATGATTTTCGGCTGTCAATTCTGCACCATACCATTGACCATAAGTTTCAGAGTCTGAGCGCAAATCCACTGCCACATCAAATACTGAACCCTCAATCACCTGCACCAATTTAGCTTGTGAATAAGGCGGTTTTTGAAAATGCAGTCCACGAATTACCCCGTAGGTAGATTTAGAAAAATTATCCTGAATAAAATCTTGTTTAATACCAGCTGCGTGATATCTCTCTTTGTTATATGATTCAAAAAAGAACCCTCTCTCATCATTAAAAACTCTAGGGTCAATAATCACCAAATCTTTAATTGGAGTCTCAATTATTTGCATTATTATTTATTTTCTTTAGCCAAATCCAGAAGATATTGACCATATTCTGTTTTATCTAGTTTAGTACCTAACTCTTTCAGTTGAGCTGTATTAATCCAGCCATTACGCCAAGCAATCTCCTCAATACAACTTACATAAAAACCTTGACGATTTTGAATAGTAGCCACAAAATTAGATGCCTCTAACAAACTATCGCAATTGCCAGTATCTAGCCAAGCAAATCCACGTCCGAAAAGTTCCACTTGCAACGAGCCCTCTTCGAGATATAGTTTATTCAAGTCAGTAATTTCATATTCGCCACGTGCAGATGGTTTTAGGTTCTTAGCACGCTCAGTTACAGTCTCATCGTAGAAATATAATCCCGGAACAGCATAATTACTTTTAGGTTGAGTAGGTTTCTCCTCTAGCGATATCACCTTTCCAGCCTCATCAAACTCAACAACGCCATACGCGCGAGGATCTTTTACATAATATCCGAACACACACGCCCCTCTTTCAATATTTGCAGCTCTGCGTAGCATCGACGAAAACCCTTGACCATAAAACATATTATCGCCAAGAATCAAACACCCTTTTTCGCCATTCAAAAACTCTGCACCTAATACAAACGCTTGAGCTAAACCATTTGGCACATCCTGGATTTTATATTGAAACTCCATACCCAACTCTTTACCATCTCCCAAAAGTTGTTGAAACATAGGCAGATCACGAGGGGTTGAGATAATTAGCACCTCTCTGATACCAGCCAACATCAGAGTTGATAACGGATAGTAAATCATAGGTTTATCATAAACAGGCATAATCTGTTTAGATATTGCTTTTGATAATGGATAGAGGCGCGTTGCACTTCCACCCGCAAGAATAATTCCTTTCATATGTAATTAGATTTTATAATATTCTCTATAAGTTTTATATACCTTTCTAACATAACCAACTGCATGGTTGGCTCTATATCTACCTGATTTACAGACTGGATCATTAAAATACATTGGATCATTTTTCTTTAGAAAATATACTTCAACATCTCGCCACTTTTGCGTATTCCCTCCATATTTTTCAGTAAGAGCAATCGCATCAAGCACATGACCCTGTCCTGCATTGTATGCAGCTAAAATAAATTTATTACGTTCGTACTCATCTTCAATATCCTTAAAAAGACGCTGCAACCAAGCCAAATATTTAGCTCCTGCACGTATACTTTTCTCAGGATTCCTAATATCCTCTTCTGTCTCTAATCCAAATCGCAATGCAGTTCTTGGCATCATCTGCATAATACCACCTGCTCCACGCGATGAAATTACAGTCGTATCAAATCGAGATTCGTGCCAAGCAATAGCCACAATCAAACGCCAATCCCACCCAATTTCATCAGCAGCCGATTTAAAATATTTATCATAAGGTGATATAGATTCGCGCGGTTCTATATAGTATATTACCGAACGATTTCTGTTCTCTTCTGTCCTTAACTCATTTGTTTTCAACTCATTTCCATGCAAGAAACCCCATATTGATATTATACAGAGTATTGAAACACAAAAGATATAAGAGATTACCGTCTTCAATATAGATTTATGATTTTGTACTATTCAAAGCACGTTCAATCACCGTTGTGATAATATCCACAGCCACAACATTATTGCCACCTTCTGGCACAATCAAATCAGCATATCGTTTAGTAGGTTCAATAAATTGCATATGCATAGGTTTTAATACAGCTGTATAACGCTCCATAACCGCCTCCGCAGTTCTTCCACGCTCTACCACATCGCGCAATATCACCCTAATTAATCTCTCGTCAGAGTCTGCATCCACAAAAATTTTCAAATCCATTTGATTACGCAATTTCTCATCGCACAAAGCCAAAATCCCCTCCACAATTATCACCTCACGAGGCTCGATATGTATTGTCTCTGGTTGTCTTGTACAAGTCAAATAAGAGTAAGTTGGTTGCTCAATTGCATTACCCTCTTTTAACTGTTGCAGTTGTTCTGACAACAGAGTCCATTCAAAAGCATCTGGGTGATCAAAATTAATCTGCTGACGCTCCTCCACTGGCACGTGGCTACTATCTTTATAGTATGAATCTTGAGGCAAAACGACCACCTCACCAGCAGGTAAACTCTCAATAATTTTTTTCACTACAGTAGTTTTACCAGAGCCTGTACCACCTGCAATACCTATTACTAACATATATTTAAAGTTTTTTTAATTCTCTGCAAAGATACAAATTTTATCGTACATATACAATAGCTATACATATATATAAAGTTAAATTTCATACTTAGAACCTTGAAACCGCTTTTCCTGCTCCATTTTCTTCTGTAATTTTGCTACAAATTCAAAATTTTTCAAACCCCAATCTGGAGCTAACAGCATACCCTTAGGACTCTGACTAACAAAACGTTCTATAGCGATTGAAGGTTTTAAATTCTCCAAAAACTGTATACACAGCTCAATATACTCATCTACATTAAAAAGTTGAATACCCTCCTCTCCCGATTGCCACTGCTTTGCCAGTGTAGTACCCTTAACAATCTGAAGTTGATGAAGTTTTATCATATCAAGCGGCAATTCATTTAGTTTATTTGCGTGCTGCAAACAATCATCAACACCCTCACCTGGCAACCCCAATATCATATGCGCACCACTATTAATACCTCGACTAGCACTCTGATTTATAGCCCATTGACTTTTAGAAAAAGTATGCCCTCTATTAATGCGCACAAGTGTAGCGTCGTTTGTAGACTCCACCCCATATTCCAACATTATATAACAATGTTTATTAAGTTCGGCAAAATAGTCCAACAACCTTTCATCTACACAATCTGGACGAGTACCTATTACAATACCTATCACATTATCCATCTCTAACACTGGTTCATACAGTCGCTTCAACTCATCAAGAGAGGCATAAGTATTTGTATAAGCCTGAAAATAAGCCAAATAAAATTGCCCTTCGTAACGACTAAAAAACTCCATACCCTCACGCATTTGTTGCGTTACACTCTTTTCGGGCATACAATAATCTGGGAAAAAAGTTTGATTGTTGCAAAACGTACACCCACCAACACCCTTTACTCCGTCGCGATTAGGACAAGTGAAACCTGCATTGATAGAGATTTTTTGCACTCTACCCTCAAATTTCCCCTTCAATTTCTGATTATAATTATTATATAAGAATGGCATAAAAAAATATTTCTGCAAAAGTAACATTTTTTTTCGACAAATAGCTACAAGGTATGAAAAAAAGTATTATCTTTGCGGTTGAAATTTATAAATCAATAAAATTTGGGTAACAAAAAACAATCTAGTTTTTAGAGTGCCCTTTAACTTTAATCAATAATAAACGTATGGGAAATTCAATTTGCGATCTTCAGCCACAAGGTTTATGGAAAAACTTCCACAAAATCTGCCAAGTACCTCACCCTTCACATCATTTAGAGGGTATTACAGAAATGATTGTCAACTTCGGTAAAGATCTTGGTCTAGAGACTATCGTTGACAAAGTAGGCAACATCTTAATCCGCAAACCTGCTACACCAGGTATGGAAAATTGTCAAACAATTGTTCTTCAAGCCCATACAGATATGGTGCCACAAAAGAACAACGATAAAGTTCACGACTTTGTAACAGACCCAATCGAAACAATTATAGATGGCGAGTGGTTACGTGCAAACGGTACTACACTTGGAGCTGACAACGGTATTGGTGTTGCTGCTGGTATGGCAATTATGGAGAGTAAAGAGCTTAAACACGGACCATTAGAGTTGTTACTTACATCAGACGAAGAGACTGGTATGTTTGGTGCATTTGGTATGGAACAAGGCTTTATTAAAGGTAAAATCCTTATCAACCTCGATTCAGAAGACTTTGGCGAATTGTATGTTGGTTGCGCTGGTGGTCTTGATGCTAACATCTCTTGGAAATATAACGGTGTAGCACTTCCTGTTGATGATATCGCTGTACAAATCGACATCAAAGGGTTGAAAGGCGGACACTCTGGTCTTGAAATTAATGCAGGACACGCTAATGCTAACAAATTGTTGTTTAGAATATTAAAAGAGGCTGTTTCTCAATACGAAGCAAGATTAGCATCTGTTCAAGGTGGTAATATGCGTAACGCTATACCTCGTGAGGCTCATGCTGTTATAACTATCCCTGCTGATTCTCAAAACGAATTAAACAAACTAGTTGAAGAGTACGAAACTCTTTTCAACGAAGAGTATAGCCATACTGAAAACAAAATCACTATTGAATGTTCAGTAGTAGATACTCCTGAAATGCTTATTCCAGAATTGGTACAAGACGACCTAATCAATGCAATTACTGCATGTCCTAATGGAGTGTTCCGTATGATTCCTGCAATTCCAGATACAGTAGAAACATCAATGAACTTGTCAATTATCACTGCTAATGCAGAGTCAATTGAGATAAGTTGCCTACTTCGTAGCTCTGTAGACAGCAAAAAAGAGGAATTAGCATCAATGGTAGAGAGCGTATTTACATTGGCTGGTGCAAAAGTAGAATTCTCTGGCGGCTACTCTGGTTGGAATCCAGATTTAAGTTCTACAATTCTTCGCGTAATGGGAGAGGCTTACGAACAACAATTCGGCGAAAAAGCAGCAGTAAAAGTTATCCACGCAGGTCTAGAATGTGGTATTCTTGGTGCAATTGAACCAGGATTGGATATGGTATCAATGGGACCAACTATCCGTCACCCACACTCACCAGACGAAAAAGTACATATCGAAAGCGTTAGTAAATTCTGGGATTTCTTGACAGCTTCATTGGCTAATATGAAATAATAGACTGAGCTTTAAAACTTAAGGGGCTTAAAAAAACTCCCCGAATACAAAAACGTGGCTAACTTTTATCGAGTTAACCACGTTTTTATTTGCTCTGGATAGATGATTTTATGCTCTGGATAGATGAATACCAACCCTATTTACTCTTCCGCCAAGAGGAGGATTATATTTATATAGAGTCAGATCTATATTTTCGAGTTGAGGATATTGATTACTTAATGCATCAATAATACGTTGTGCCACGTGTTCGATAAGTTTTGAATTTATCTGCATCTCACGTTTTACAATAGTATATACATTTTCATAATTTACCGTATGATTTAGTTCATCAGTTTCACCAGCTTGTGCTAGCGGCAGAGTCAATCGTAAATCTACAGTATATTTACACCCAATTTTTTGCTCTTCTGGATAAAAACCATGATAAGCAAAAAACTCCATCTCATCTATTATTATTTCAGATTTCATTTTAATACAGTTGTCTACACTCGCTGATTATTTACCAGCGATAGTTTCGATTTCAACCAAAGCACCCATCGGAAGAGTTTTTACAGCAAAAGCACTTCTTGCAGGACATTCTGTTGGATAGTATTGTTTGTAAACCTCGTTCATAGCAGCAAAATCCACCATATCCGACAAGAAAACAGTAGTTTTCACAACATCAGCAAACTCATAACCTGCCTCAGCTAAAATAGCTTGTACATTTTTTAATGATTGGTGAGTTTGTTCAGTTACACCACCCTCTGGAAATTTACCAGTAGCAGGGTCGATAGGAAGTTGACCTGAGATGAACAACATACCATTTACTTGAGTTGCTTGGCTATAAGGACCGATAGCAGCAGGAGCATTTTGACTTGCAATAATTTTTTTCATAATATTTTTTGATTTTTGCGAGAGAACACATCGCCCTCTCAATTAATAAAATTTATATTTACACATTCATTATAATTCGATCGACAAGCAAACTAATATCCTCATTGGATAAATTTGCCTTTAAAATATACTCTATATCATTATTCATCATCTTCACAAACAACACTTTATCATTCAGATTAGAGTATAATAACCTATAACATCTGATAGCATTTACCCTATCACCCATAGCCAAAAACGTGTGCCCTGCATTCAGCGCATCAACATTGTCAACTCTATCAAGAGACAGAAGCACCTTGTACAACTCCAACGCACGAGAAAAGTCTCCATCGTTGTACAGTGCCCACGCCAACGCCCTTTTAATCTTATCATTATCGGGCGAGAGAAAATCAGCCTTGAAATATAACGCTCTCGCCTTTGCATAATCACCCTGCTGCATATAACAATTGGCTAAAGCTAACGAGGCAGTAATATTTTCACTATTTACTTGTAAAATAGAGTTATAACAATCCATTGCCCCCTCTAAATTATGCAATTTTCTATAACAACTCGCCTTACTCTTCAATATCCACACATCATTAGGTTCTAGCACATCAGCTTTTTCGTAATAAGTCAGAGCCTTATCAAACTTTGATAATTGTTGATATGCAAAGCCCATTTGTTGATAAAAAAAGTGATCACTACTCCCCTGCTGCTTATCAACCAATTCAAAAAGAAGCAACGACTCATTCCACGCCTCTTTTTCAAATAGCCACGTAGAAATTTTCACCAAGTCATCATAAGACGAGAAGAGTTTCATAAAATTTTGTTGCGAAGTAAATGCAACAATAGTATCTAATGGATTAGACAGATTTGCCGCTCTTTTATTCAGGTTATAATATCTATAAATATCTTGTGTATAACCCTTTAATATCACATTAAAATCAGAATAATCACTATTTTTCCATTTCTCTGGCATCATCTCATCTTTAGCCTGTTCAAGAATGTCAGCATCATTAAAAGCCGCATTATTAAAGCCAGCCAAATCCCCCATATGTGCAACACTCAGAAAAAACGAATATTTATCAGAGTTGCACATCATTGGCGATTGAGCAAACATCTTAAATAGGTCAGGCAAATTATCACTAGTACCATAAATATCATTTACTCTCTGGTCGAAAGGCAAAAACCAATTAGAGAACTTAGAGAAAAACGGATAAGACTTCATTTTTGAAAAAGTACTCATATGTATGTCTGCGCCACTACTCTGAAGATGTTGATATTCATTGATTTTATCAGCCAAACCAGTCTCCTCAAATAGCGTTTTCCATTTAGGATTTGCCTCATCTTCATCCTCCACCAGCTCACTCATATCATCATTGGTGAACAGCTTTCTGAACTCACCACTCTGCTTAATCATCTCAGGCATAATATCCTGCTCAATCATACGAGTAATACGCTCTGTGTCAAGTGTATTGATTGCATATTTTACCACCAAGAGCAATTCACTTATAATATTAGACTCAGACAACACAAATTCAATTTTGCTCTTCAGCTCAACCGATTCAAAATCAATTATATCAAAATATTTGGCATAAATAGAGAGAAAAAGAAGCTGAGCGCGTACCCTAATAACAACATTCACGTTGGTAATATTATCTAGTGCGATACGTAAAATCACACTATCATATATGCGCTGAGATTTAAGCGTAAGAGCTGATAACATAGATGGTTTAACAATATCAATCAGATCATTATCATTAATGATATTTGCCAGAAGCGTCTCATTTTCAGAAGAAAATCTATCAGACAGCCATATAGCATTAAAGAGATTATCGAGCAGATTCATAGCATCGAAAGAGTAACTATCGACATTATTTATCTTTTTTAGAATATCTAATTGAGAAACAACACCATCAAGTGTTGTTTTATTGTAGAACTTTTTGGTATACTCCTCAGTAACACGGTTTTCTGTGGCAAGAGCCTCCGCCACATCAGCTACAAGGAGGTATAAATCCCTTTTTATTTTTGTTATAAGAGTAGAGCGATTAGGGTCGATTACATCACCAGAGCTATATTTTAGCATCTGAGTGTAAAGCATTTCTATCTCTTCGGTGCGAGATATAGCCCACCATTTTTGCAGTTCACTAAGCAGAGGTTTAATCTCATCAAAAAGCAGAGCAAATCGATGATTATTAATATGTCTGAACAGATTAACCTTAACATTCTCTATTTCAATTTGAGTCATACTCCCCTCTTATTAGGATTAACCTTGTTTACTTATTCTACGCAACAACGATTCATTTATCACGTGAATACGCTTACCCTCAATAGTTATAATACCCTCCTCATCAAAATTAGAGAGCGTTCTTATTGCGTTTGATGCAGTCATATTTGCAAAACAAGCCAAATCCTCACGCGACAGGCAATTACCAATATATTGAGTATCTTCGTCGTATCCAAAAGTATCAATCAGCAGCACCAACGTTTCGGCAAGTCTACCCCTCAAATGTTTTTGGGTAAGGCTCACCACTCTAGTTTCCGCAGCACCTAACTCCTTTGCTAGAATACCCATAAAAGAGATTGCCAACTTATTATTTGATTCGACAATCTGACGAATAATTGTCAGCGGAACCATATAAATCATCGACGGCTCGATTGTAGCAGCACTCACACAGTGCGATTCATTAGCAAAAAAAGCACGAAAAGAGAAGACAGCACCCGGTTCCGCAACACGAATAATCTGTTGTCTACCAGAAACACCTTCTTTATAAATCTTTACTTTTCCAGTCGCAATACTATACAAATATTCAGATGGAGTGCCCTCTTCATACAAAGTCTCTGACTTCTTAAACGGCTGAAGTCTAGAGTTTTCACGTAAAAAAATACGTTCTTCTAGGGTCAAGGCGCTCCACACCTCATTCATTTCATCAATAGATAAATATTCCATCGGTAAGTTTACTCTTTTCAATAAATGTTTTAAAACATATTTTACAGCGCAAAATTAGTAAAAATAATCTGATTATACAAATTTATTTGTAAAAAAACGATTTCGTACGTTCAACTTCTAAATGCACCATTTTTATTAACTAATTTAGCTGTTATCATCACTCAGTCAATTAAATCCTCTCTCTAAACATCGTTTGCAACTTTGTTGTACGAACAATTAACTCATCAAAAGTAAGTTTTTCTCCGTATATCATTTGACTCTTCATCTCTTCATAATCTTTACGCCACTCGTCTATAATATCTGTTGGAGGGATAAGCACTATTTTATCTCTTATATCCGATGAATAATCAACATCTTTTAATGGTGTAAAAATCTCTCTATGATGTGATATTGTATTCCATAGTTCATTATCAACAATAGCATCTACAGCAAATTGCTGATCCATCATCTTCTCTAAGTCATAGAGATGACGAGATTTTCTATTTGCTAAGTTAATACCATCAGTAGAGAATAACTCATGCAATAAAAATGCTTTCTCCAAAAATGTCTTAGCAGGCATAGCCGTTGATATTTCACAATCAACTATATCTGTGTTGTATGAAAGAGTTTCAGAAACAATACTCTTGATTTTTCTTCTCTCAAAAGGTTCTATCAAAGAGCGAGAACTAATTTCAAGTACTATTTCGGCAGAAATATAATCACTCAATTCACTACTACCAAATAGGGTTGGATAGTGAATAAATATCTTACGAGGTTCGGGATATGTACCATCGCCAAAACCATCATTTTGAGGGACTGCTTTAAGGTAATCTGCAAGTCCATATTTTTTTATTTCTGCGGTTAAAATATTGCAAAACTCGTCGCGAACATAAATCGAAGATGCTTTGCGGAGTTTTTTAATATTTCTCTTGGATAAATCACCTCTAAATTCCTCTCCAAATACCTCTCTACCAATAGCAAGATCAATATCTTCAGAAAATCGAGCAATCAATCCCCAAACCTTACTCAGAGATGTTCCTCCCTTAAAAATTATTTTATCAGCAAGAGGCAACGAAAAAATTACTTGCAACATTGCAGTTACCCACAAATCTTTTTCTATAACTTGCAGAGGCAAACCTGTTTTAATATTGGTTTGAGTTATCAGAAACCTTTTCTGCTCATCATTTAATTTTATAAAATCATTCATAACATTTATCTATCACACGCCTTATCCACACCGGGATAAGCGCTTTATCTTCATTAATTAAACCTATAGGGATTTGCGACACAATAGACCTTATTTTATCATACTGTTCATTGGTTATATTGCTCTCTCCTATCTCTTTAAGGGCAAAAACCACTAACATAATTATTTCGTTCCTAAACAACAATTTTTTCGGAGCAACCCTCCTAAACGTGATATAAAATTTATCATAAACCTTAATCTTACGAGGTGAGCCATCAGTTAGAAAAACAATATTAGTAGGAACTTGAGTTGATAAACCTAAGCGGTTTAGTGCATAATCTCCAGTAGGTGCTATTTTTGCCTTATCACGTTTAGCAATACTTTGGGCTATTTCCTCCAACGATGGATATATAATACCAAGACCTAAAACCTTATCAATTTTAGGAAAACAATAGATGCCTCGTGCAACACGAATTATTTTGCCAGAATTAGTCAATCTCTCTAATGCTTTTGCAATAGATTTAGACTCACCAAAAGGTATGAAATCGGCAGAAAAAAACGCCGACCCCCTCCCGCACTTTTGCATCTTAGTTAATATTTTACTATCAATACTTTGAGTCATAATATTTCTTGTATTATGTCGCAAAAGTAGTAAACTTTTACGACATAACAAAATATTTTTCAATAAAAAAAACGATTTATAGAGTTTATAAGAAAAAGCACCCTAAAAAACGCCGACCCCCCTCCGCGTCTTTATGCCTCTGTTACAACTTCAGTATGAAGACTTTAAAGAGCAAAAATCAGACTATTTTGTCGCAAAAGTTGTAAACTTTTGCGACAAAATAGTCCTAAATTTAATAATTTTTAAAGTACAAAAAATTATCTTCTATTTCTTAGATGAGAAATAGAAGATAATTTAAAAATAATAAGATTTTTTTATGGAAGAGGTGATTCCCTAAAAACCTTAGATAATAACCTTAGTAGTACCAGAAGATGTTACTACAATATAAATACCACGAGTAGTCAGTTGCAAATCACGAGTGATACCAGAGAATACACAAACACCATTAATGCTGTACACTGATACTTGTTGTTCTTCAGTAAAGCTAATGGTATTACCATTTTGTATAAAATCTATTTCGTCTGATTTTACAGTCTCAGTTGATGTTGTAATATTCCCAACACCTTGAATATTAAATTCTTTCCAATATTCATGACTTCTATACGCATCTGCATAATTAGCTGCCACATACACTGGTATAGAGCGATCTACTCCATTAAATGTCTTAGATTCAATTGTAGGAGGCACAGAAGCATCAACTGTCATTTCTGTAATAGCCGAACATAAAGAGAAGGCGCGATTACCAATTTTCTGCATTGTAGATGGAAAAGTAAACTCATCTAAAGCGGTACAGCCATAAAAAGCGTACGTACCAATTTCAGTAAGTCCCTCAGGCATTGTAATATAATCTATCTTAGATTGACCATACATAAAATATGCTGGAATATAAGTTACATTATCACCTACAGTTGCACTTGTTAGAGGAGAATCTACAAAACCAGAAACAGAAGAGAAATCATCACAACTTTTAGCATTAAAAATAAGACGACTCAAACCTGTACACCCAGAAAATGCATTATCCCCTATTGTTGTTACATCTTCTGGTATAGTAATCGTTTTTATACCCAAACAGTTATAAAAAGTATAATCGCCTATAGAAGTTACAGCATCTGGCATTGAAATACTTGTAATACCCGAACAGTTATAAAACGCATAATTGCCGATTGAAGTTACACTTTCAGGTATAATAACAGAATTTAAACCAGTTTGACCATACAAGAAGTAAGAAGATATATAATTTACATTATCGCCTATTGTTACTGTTGTAAGAGGAGAATCTCTAAATCCAGAATAAGAACCAAAATTAAAATCAGAGCAATTTATTGCATTAAAATTCAGTGTACTTAATTTACTACAACCAGTAAAAGCATAATCACCTATCAAAGTAACACTTTCAGGTATTGTAATAGAATTTAGGCTCTATAACGAATACTGTGGGTAATTAAATTTCAGTTTACCACAACAGAAGTATATCATGTTCATATAATTCTTAATATTTCTGTATCCTCGAGCTCTTCTTTTTATTAGT
>JAWXTU010000056.1:0-15291 GCA_044433285.1 bacterium
AAATCGTTTAGTGGTATTTTGTTATTTTTAGGTTTGACATTTTTATTATCATACATATTCTTCATGTTAAACAACCAGATACTGAAGTATGGGCTACGAATAATGCATTAACCTACTATGTAATTCGTTTTCTTATGGTGATTCTACAGACTACAGTTATTTTGTATCGCTTATTAAATAAAATTAGAGAGGTCTCTTGGCTTCTTTACGCTAAAAAATAATGAAAAGACTTTTATTTTTACTATCTGGAAATATCTCGACAACACCGAGAGCTTTGAAATCCATTCAAGCTGCCATACAACAAGGATATTCCGTAGATTTATATTTGGTGAGTCGTACCGAAAAATGGAAACGACTAGATGAAGATATTCTATCTTCTTTACCATGCACAGTACATTATGTGCCTTTCAAGAAAGAAGATGGAATGTGTACATGGTTGTTTGTTGGATTTTTGCATAAAATAGCACTTTATCTGGCTAAGTTTATTAAAAACAACATGACCATTAATGCGTTTGCTTCTTCTAAGATCAATATATTGTATTATTATAGGCTACAAAGAGTGAAAGAGCGATATGATTTAGTTCTGGGGTATAGCGGCATGTACTATCCGGCATTCTTATATGCAGCCAAACAATCTATTCCATTTGCATTTGATATGGAGGATTATCATCCGGGTGAGGTGATTTATCACGTTAACAAAGGGGAAGAAGTACAACGGAGAATAAAGATGTTTAAATCGATTTTACCAAAAGCATCTTATGTATCTTATGGTTCACCTCTGATAGAAGAAAAAACGACAGACCTGTTGAAGCAAAATCGAACATCTATACCTAAAGGTTTTGCATTAAATAACACTTTTCGATATAGTGATTTTTCTTTTACTGCTTGTAACGACAACAGAGTACATTTTGTTTGGTTCTCTCAAACTATTTCTTATGGTAGAGGTATTGATCTCATATTGCCAGTTTTGAACCTACACAAGGATAAAGTTAGATTGACATTAATTGGAAATATGGACAATAACTTTTATAAAAAAGTCCTGTCTCAATATGAAAGCTTTCTTGATATAAAAGAAGCTTTACCACAAAGTAATTTACATAAAGAGATAGGCTGTTATGACATAGGACTAGCTTTAGAACAGACCGTGGACGAAAATAAATCTCTCTGCTTATCTAATAAAATATTTGCCTATTTATTATCTGGTTTGTACGTTATAGCTACATCTACCAAAGCTCAAGCTAAATTAATGAGTAGTCTATCGCATCACGGTGTAGTAGTTGATTCGACGGCAGAAAACCTTGCTCAATGTGTCAAAGATGTAATAGACCATATTCATACAATCAGAGAAGATAAAGAAAAAAGGTTTAATGATATTGCTTGCATCTCATGGGAGTCAGAGGAGAAAAAGCTGACAGATGTTTGGGCTAAATTAATAGATTGAAATGAAAAAATTGTTAATCATTTATCCTCATTGGATTCCTTCTAATTTAGTGGGAGTACAACGAGCAAGGTTAATTGCAAACTTTCTAACTGAACTAGGATGGCAACCAATTATTCTTGCAGTTCATCCGAAGCATTACGAAGAACCTTTGGTTCAAGAGTTAGAAAAAACTGTATCGGATGATGTACAAGTATATTGGTGTGAAGCTAAAAAAGTACGATCGTCTAAACGTCTTATTGGGGATATTGCACTACGTGCGTATAAACAATTAATCGCAAAGGGGATAGAAATTGCTCAATCTGAAAAGGTTGATTTTATATGGTCTCCTCTCCCATCATTTTACACAGCATTGATTGTGCGAAGAGTGCATGATGCAACAAATGTTCCTTATGGGTTAGATTATATGGATCCTTGGGTACATAATTTCCCTGGTGCCAAATTCCCCAATAAAGCATGGTTGGCAAAACGTGTAGCTATGATATTAGAACCGATTGCCGTAAAGAAAGCTTCCTTACTAACGGGAGTATCTGAGTTAAGTTATCTTCCGGTTATTGAGCGAAACCCTCATCTGCGCAATGTTGTGTGTGGTGCGATGCCATTAGGTTTTGATTCTAGTGATTACAATGCATTACCTGAAAACAAGAAGTTATTATGGAGTGATGAATCAAATGATATTCGCCCTTTGATATATGCTGGGGCATTTTTACCTCAAGCTCACTACTATGTGAATGCTTTGTTTAAAGTGATAGCTAAATTACGGGAATGCAATGAATGGGATAATAGGATAAAACTTTATTTTGTTGGAACAGGGAATTCGCCATTAAAACATATTACTGATTATGCCTCTGACTATGGCTTATCTGATATTGTGTATGAGAATACGGAACGAATTTCTTACTTAGAAGTACTAAACAACCTTTCTTCATCTTTTGGTATATTGGTTATTGGGAATATAGAAAAACACTATACAGCATCAAAGATCTTCCAAACTCTACTATCTGGAAAAAAAATATTGCCAATTTTCCATAAAGATAGTACTGTAGTTGAAGTTCTGAAAGAAACTAATGCGAATGAGTATTTAGTAACATATTTTCAAGAAATGGATGATGATGTTTTCTTGTCATTACTTACAGAACAAGTAAAACGATTTATTCTATCGAATAAACCATGGAATCCAAACTTGTCAACGCTGGATAAATATTCAGCAAAAGCATCAGCCACTTATTTGGTGGAACTTATAGAAAAAGCAATCGTCAAATGAAGAAATTAGCAATTATATCAACTCACCCGATACAGTATAATGCTCCACTATTTAGATTATTAGCGGAATCGGAAAAATTAGATGTTCATGTGTTTTATACATGGAGTCAAGCTGAGGAGAGTATAGAAGATGCAGAATTTAAACAGCAAATTGTATGGGATATTCCTTTGTTAGAAGGGTATGAGTATAGTTTTGTGGAAAACATATCTACCTATCCTAAACAGCATTTTAAGGGATTGGTTAATCCAGGGTTAATACCTGCTATTGAAACGTGGGGAGCAGATGTAGTCTTGGTTTTCGGATGGAATTTCCAAAGCCATTTCAAGGCGATGCGTTATTTTAAGGGCAAAATACCTGTGTGGTTTAGAGGAGATTCAACTTTACTTAACGTAAAAAATAACATAAAAGGCATAATTAGATATATTTCCCTTAGATGGATTTATCGTTTCGTGGATAAAGCTTTCTATGTAGGAGAAAACAATCGACACTATTTCGAGAGATACGGACTGAGAAAGCATCAGTTGCGATTTGCTCCCCATGCGGTTGATAATTGTAGATTTGGACAACCAGGTAGTGAAGAACAGAGTTTACAATGGCGTCGAGAATTAGGTTATGCTGATAATGATATTGTTATCGTATACGCGGGGAAATTTATTAAATGCAAGGGATTAGTTTCCTTTGTTAAGCAGTTCAAGAATTATAAAGATCAATACCCAAAATCAAATTTTGAATTATTGTTGATAGGTAATGGAGAGTTGGAAGCAGAATTGAAATCTATGCAGAATAATGCTATTAAGTTCCTTACTTTTCAGAATCAAAGCAAAATGCCATTGATTTATTGTTTGGGGAATATATTTGTTCTCCCTTCAAATAGTGAAACGTGGGGATTAGGGATAAATGAGGCAATGGCTTCAGGTCGTGCTGTTATTGTTACTAAAAATGTTGGTTGTGCAGTTGACTTGGTAGAAGATGGCAAAAATGGTTATTATTTTGACCTTGAAAACTCTGAAGCTAACATTAAAATGTTTAAAAAAATAGAGCATAGTAACTTGAAAGAGATTGGAGTAACAAATAAAATATCTATTAGTAAATGGAGCTATAAAGAGATAGTTACATCAATTGAAAATGCAGCGTATGAGAAAGAATAAAGTATTGGCAATATTTGGAAATGTTGTAAATTTTGGTCAAGAACGCAGTAATACTGAGGTGTTTAGGTTGTTAATTAATGATGGATATGATGTTTTATCTCTTGTTAATGATCGAGGTTTTCATTGGCATTTGCAATCAAATTTTGACCAATTCAAGATCCCATATCAGAAGATTCGTTTCCCTTGGGGGGTAAGTAAGAAATCATCCAAAAAACACTTATGTCAATGGGTAATAGATGTAATATTTAACAATATTCAGTTTATTTTCTATTATTTGAAGTTTCGTCCTGATTACATTCATTTCGGGAATGAATATATGTTTAAAACTCTTTTTTTACCTTTAATATTTGTTAGAGCAAAAATTATTTTTCGATTAGGAGATGAGCCTACAATTAATTACGCTCACAACAAATTATTATGGAAATATATCATTTGTAAAAAAGTAAAAACATTTGTTTGTGTCTCAAAGTTTATTCAAAATAAATTAAAAACTTGTGGGAGAATTCCTTCAGTTCAAAATAATGATAAAGTAATATATAATTTCCCTCCCAATAGAATACAGTCTGAACCAATAAAGAGTGAAAACAAACTATTTACAATAGGATTTATTGGGCAAATTAGTGAGAATAAAGGGGTTGCTATTCTTGCACAAGCAGCAGTAGTATTATGTAAAAAATATCAAGACATATGTTTTGTTTTTGCTGGAGCTATTGACGATAATTTGTTCGCAAAAGAAGTTTTAGAATCCATTAATAAAGAAAGTCAGTCTGTGCAACAACGCATATCATTCATCGGACTTATTGATGATGTAGCGTTATTTTATAGTAACCTAAACATTTGTATAACTCCTTCTATTTATCGAGAAGCGTTAGGTAATGTTATTGTAGAAGCAAAACTTTATGGGAAACCTTCTGTAATATTTAAAACAGGAGGTATGCCTGAACTAATACACCATTGTGAAGATGGTTATATTTGTTCAGACAAGACCTTGGAAGCTTTAATTGAAGGAATAGAATATTATATAAAGAATCCGATTAAATCTGAGGAGCATGGCCAAAATGCTTTTAAATCAATTAAAGAAATGGGGCTTGATTATGAATCTTTCAAAGCCAAATGGTTTAATGTATACCCTTTATAAATATTAGTTTTCGATATATGAATCATATAAAATATATGCTTTCACAAGCTATTGTTTGGATTGGATTGGCGTTTACGCTTTTATCGTTATTTGGTCCGAATCCATTGTTATGTATACCGTCATTTATTTCGTTGTACTTTATAGTAAACAACCTTGTAATCTCGAAATATTTGACAGCATTCATAGTAGCTTTTTTATATCAATGGATGCAGGTTTCCATAAAAATACTATATGCCACAGTTACATTTACAGATATAGCACGATTGACAAAATTTCCATCGAATATTATTGAGGCTTACATATTATCGTCCATAGCATTGATTGTTGTGTCTTATGGTATTTCTATACAATTAAAAAAAATAAAACTATCGGATATGGAAGTTGAATGTGCCTTAAAAAGAGTGCATTTTAAAAGTGTTGTTATACTATATTTGTGTATGGGTATAATAACTGAAGGTCTGATGCTTATTCCTGGCTTTTTTCAATTTTCGGTCATGACTGCTGGTTTTAAATGGGGTTTATTCTACTTATTATTTATTTACTGCCATACACAAAAACGTTATAAAGCATTATTGTATCTAATAATAACATATGAAATTGGTATAGGCTTTTTTTCGTATTTTGCTAGTTGGAAGACAGTGATTTTTTATATTTTAATTGGGTGTTTTTCTGTATTACGGATTAATTCAAAAAGAGTTTTATCCTTAATTATTGCTAGTTGCATAGTTATTTATGTCGCATTAATATGGACGGGAGTTAAGGGAGAATATCGTTCATTTATATCAGGGGATAACAAACAATCTGTTGTCGTATCAAGCACTGATGCGTATAATAAACTATTTGAGCTTGCATCTGACTTCCAACTTACAGACAAAGTTAGTAGCTCTTTACTCGATCGAATGTCATATATCGACTATTTTTCATCTTGCCTTGCATATGTACCAGAAGAACAGCCTTATGAAACTGGGAATCTAACATTAGCGGCAATTAAACATATTTTTATGCCTCGTGCATTATTCCCTAATAAACCCATAATTGATGAATCCTCCCATCTTACAAAATATACAGGTGTATTTTATTCGAATTATAGCATGGGAGTGTCTTTTTCCTTGGGTTATGTAGGTGATTTTTATGTAGATTATGGATTTATAGGGATGTTCGTAGCATTATTTCTTTTAGGATTTCTCATAGGGGAAATTTTTCTAAGTATTTTTAATGGAGCACCTGACAAACTCCTGGCTGTCGCTATTTTGGGTATGGCGTTTCTCTTGTTATACAAGTTTGAGATATCAATGTTAAAGTTAATAGGTAACATAACTGTTTTTTGGATCTTATATAGATTGTTAGAGAGATTTCTATTTCCTTATATAATACATTTTTTCATAGAACGTCCAACACATGAAGAATAAAAAAGAATTGATTACACTATTTTATCGAAAAAAGAGAGAAGGAGTTAATAGCATAGAAACGGTCTTTGACTCTTTGACCTCTTTATCAGACCACCACAGATTGAGTGTTCCCAGAGAAGGATCTTCAATAAAATCAATATTAAAGAATCTCTCTTTTGCATATAAAAATAAGTCAAAAATAAATCATATAACAGGAGACATTCATTACATTGCATTGGCTTTAGGTAGAAATACAGTCCTTACTATTCATGATGTAGGATCAGCTCTTAATAGTAAAGGGCTAAAACGAGCTATGATAAGACTATTATGGTTCACAATCCCAGCCTTAATAGTAAAAAAAATAACTGTCATCTCTCAATTCACTAAAGATGAGCTTATAAAAATTGTGCCATTTGCTAAAAATAAGATTGTTGTAATTCATAATTCATTTAATCCAATAACAACTTTTGATAAACGAGAATTTAACAATCAACAGCCTGTAATACTACACATAGGGACTAAATCTAATAAGAACTTAGAGCGAGTAATTGATGCAATTGCAGAGCTTAAATGCGCGCTAGTTATTTTGGGTAAATTATCTGAACAGCAAAAAGAAAAGCTATCTAAATCTAATATACATTACAAGGCTCTATATGATATATCATATCCTAAAGTAATGGAGCTATACAAAGAGTGTGATATAGTAAGTTTTCCATCACTATATGAGGGATTTGGACTTCCTGTATTGGAAGCAAATGCCGTAGGACGTGTAATAATTGCAGGAGGCATTCAAGCCTTAAGAGAAGTTGCAAATGATTCGGCATATTTTGTCGACCCGTATAGTGTAAATTCTATTAGGGATGGTTTTAAGCGAGTTATTGAAGATGAAAATTTAAGAGCAAACTTAATAGATAGAGGTGTAGTTAATATAAAACGTTTCTCCGAACAAGAAATATCAAATAAATATAATCAACTATATCAAACATTATAATGGAGAAACCCAAAGTACTCATCTTTATTGATTGGTTCTCGCCAGGATATAAAGCAGGAGGACCAATCACGTCAAATGTAAACATAGTCGACCATTTATCAAATGATGTAGAATTTTATGTTATTACAAGTAGTTATGATTATCATGCTATTGCTCCATATGAAAATATAGTAGAAAATGAATGGTTGGATTATCGTGGAGCTAAAATTATGTACATTAACCCATCTTGTTTATCTAGGAATACCTTACGATGTGCAGCCGAAGCTGCCGTTTGTGATGTATGGTATATCAATGGTATATATTCACGATATTATAGCATTTACCCTCTAATATTAGCTAGATTACTTAAACCGAAAAAGGTGATAGTAGGTGCAAGAGGTATGTTATCTCCTCACGCTTTAGCGGTAAAATCTATTAGCAAGAAATTGTTTCTGACGATAGCAAAGATATTAGGACTATATAGAATTGCTATTTTTCATGCTACAAATTATGACGAAAAAAACTATATCCAATCTGCTATTTCAAAGAAATGTGAGGTAATAGTAGCTGAGAACCTACCAAGAAAGATGATTTTACAATCTGATGGATGCGAAAAAAATATAGACGAAGTGAGGTTGGTAAGTTTTGCACGTATTTCACCAGAAAAGAACACCTTGTTTGCGATAAAAGCATTGACTAAATGCAATAAAAGAGTTGTATATCATATTTATGGTCAAATAAATTCAGACTCTTATTGGCAGGAGTGCCAAGAGGTAATCAATAGTTTACCCTCACATATAACAGTGGAGTATAAAGGAAGTGTAGAGCCCCACGAAATGACAGAAATATACAAAAACAATCATGCTTTATATATGCCCTCAACAGGTGAAAACTACGGTCATGCTATTTTAGAGAGTTTCATGAATGGCTGTCCCGTAGTAATCAGCAACAAAACTCCTTGGTTAGATCTTGAAGAGAAAAATATTGGTTGGGACTTACCTTTGAACGAGGATCTTTATGCTGACGTAATAGATAACTTTTCTGCTATGAATGGTGACATATATAAACAAATGCGCCAAGACGTAGTTGCTTTCATAAGCGAATACCTCAATAATAGCGAAACAAGGAATCGCTATCTAAACATGTATAAATTATAATAATTATGAACAAAGTTAATCTTTCTGAATACAACAATTCTTGGTTTAATATTGGAGCAAGGAAATTAACTGTAATTATATGGTACTTTGTTAATACATTATTTCTGAATTGTGGGTGGAATCCATCCTCAAAATTAAGAGTAACGTTACTTAGACTATTTGGTGCAAGTATAGGTAAAGGCGTGGTAATTAAGCCTTCAGTAAATATCAAATATCCCTGGAACTTAACAATTGGAGATTACTCGTGGATTGGTGAGAATGTGTGGATAGACAACTTAGTTCAAATTAGTATAGGTTCAAATGTTTGTATCAGTCAAGGAGCTATGTTATTGTGTGGAAATCATAACTATAAACTGTGTTCATTCGATTTAATTGTCAAAACTATTAAAATCGAAGATGGAGCATGGATTGGTGCAAAATCAATCGTATGTCCTGGTGTTGTTGTAGGATCGCATAGTGTTCTTGCTGTAGGTTCTGTATCATCGAAGAATCTAGATCCCTACTATATTTACAAGGGTAACCCTGCAGTAAAAATTGCAAAAAGAGAAATAATATAATATTTAGTATTTCCATAATTTATGAAGATATCAATAATTACAGCTACTTATAATAGTGGCTCGACACTTCGTGACACTATAGAGAGCGTATTAAATCAAACCTACAAAGATATAGAGTATCTAATTGTTGATGGGGCAAGTACAGACAATACTCTTAAGATTGCTCAAGAGTATAAGCCTTATTTTAAAGGTAAAATGCGAATCATTAGTGAACCTGACAAAGGCATCTATGATGCAATGAATAAAGGTATTACTGCAGCAACTGGAGATGTTATTGGCATTCTTAATTCTGACGATTTTTATACCTCAAATAATATCCTGGTAAAAATAAAAAATGTATTTGAGATGAATGAGGTAGATGCTGTTTATGGGGATATCCATTTTGTAGATAATGATAATTTAAATAGATGTGTACGTTACTATTCTTCTAAAAATTTCAGACCTTGGAAAATGCGAATGGGTTACATGCCCGCTCACCCATCGTTCTACTGTAAAAAAGAGGTTTATAATAAATACGGTGTATTCGATTGCTCCTTTAAAATTGGGGCAGATTTCGAAAATCTACTAAGATTTATATTTGTAAATAAAATCAAGACTAAATATGTCGCATTGGATTGTGTAACTATGCGTACTGGAGGCGTTTCAACTTCAGGTATTAGTAGTCACAAACAGATATTTAACGACCATATGAGGGCTTATAAGAAGAATAATATCAACTCTAACTGGTTACTTGAGGGGTCAAGATATATCTTAAAGGCTTATGAATTATGTTTGCAGAAAATTGGAATATTGTAATAAAAAATAATGAGAAAGAAAGCATTAATAACAGGAATCACAGGTCAAGATGGATCGTTCTTGGCGGAGTTTTTATTAGAAAAAGGTTATGAGGTTCACGGAATAATTCGTCGCTCATCATCTTTTAATACAGCTCGTATCGAGCATCTATATCTCGATGAGTGGATACGTGATATGAAGAATAAAAAACTTGTCAATCTTCACTATGGTGATATGACAGATTCAAGTTCTCTTATTCGAATAATACAAGATGTTCAACCAGATGAGATCTATAACCTTGCTGCTCAATCGCACGTTAAGGTATCGTTCGATGTTCCAGAATATACCGCTGAATGTGATGCAGTTGGTACACTTCGTATGTTAGAAGCAGTACGTATATTAGGGATGGAACAAAAATGCCGAATATATCAAGCATCAACCTCTGAGCTTTTCGGTCTTGTACAAGAAGTTCCTCAAAAAGAGACAACACCATTCTACCCACGCTCTCCATACGGTGTTGCAAAACAGTATGGCTTTTGGATCACTAAAAACTATCGCGAGTCGTATGGAATGTATGCAGTAAATGGTATTCTTTTCAACCATGAATCAGAGCGTCGAGGTGAGACTTTTGTAACGCGCAAGATCACACTTGCAGCAGCACGTATAGCGCAAGGATTTCAAGATAAGTTATATCTCGGAAATATGGATTCTCTTCGCGACTGGGGTTATGCAAAAGATTACGTAGAGTGTATGTGGATGATCTTACAGCACCCAACACCAGAGGATTTTGTTATCGCAACAGGTGAATATCATACAGTGCGTGAGTTTACAACTCTAGCGTTCAAAGAGATCGGTATCGAGCTTCGTTGGGAAGGTGAGGGAGTAGATGAGAAGGGTATCGACGTGGCAACAGGCAGAGAGCTAGTAGCCGTAGACCCTAAATTCTTCCGTCCAGCTGAGGTTGAACAACTATTAGGAGATCCAACAAAGGCTAAAACGCTCCTAGGTTGGAATCCTACACAAACATCTTTCCCTGAGCTTGTAAAGATTATGGTTGAGCACGATATGAAGTTCGTTAAAAAACTTCATTTGAAATCTGAAAAGTAATGAATAAAGAGGCAAAAATATATATTGCAGGACACAGAGGAATGGTCGGATCGGCTATTCTTCGTAACCTGCAATCTAAAGGGTACACAAACTTCGTGTTGCGTACTCATAGTGAGTTGGATTTAACCTCTCAACAGCAGGTAAATGAGTTTTTTGAGGCTGAGAAGCCCGAATATGTGTTTCTTGCTGCTGCAAAGGTAGGCGGTATCGTTGCAAACAACTCATATCCTGTGCAGTTCTTCTACGAGAACTCAATGATTCAGAATAATGTGCTTCATGCTGCATATCTTAATGGTGTTAAAAAGCTGATGTTTTTAGGTAGCTCGTGTATCTATCCAAAGATGGCGCCGCAGCCAATGAGCGAAGATGCACTTCTTACAGGATTGTTAGAGCCAACAAACGAGGGGTATGCTATTGCTAAGATCTCAGGTATCAAAATGTGTGATTATTACCGTAAACAATATGGTTGTGATTTTGTGAGTGTTATGCCAACAAACTTATATGGTACAGGCGATAACTATCACCTCGAAAACTCACACGTGTTGCCAGCACTGCTTCGTAAATTCCACGAGGCAAAAGAGACAGGAGCAAAGGTTACACTTTGGGGCACAGGCTCGCCATATAGAGAGTTTTTGCATGCCGATGATATGGCAGATGCTACTATTTTCTGCATGATGAATTACTCTGATTACGGTCATGTAAACGTAGGTTCGCAGTCAGAACTAACGATCAGAGAGCTTGCTGAGATGGTAGCTGAGGTTGTTGGTTTTAAAGGCGATATCGAATGGGATTCGACAAAACCCGATGGTACACCACGCAAGTTAATGGATTCAGCGAAGCTATACAACATGGGTTGGAAGCCATCTATCTCACTTAGAGAGGGGATTGAGAGAACATACGAGGAGTTTAAAGCCACACTATAAAAGATGCAAATAATTTTACTATCAGGTGGCTCTGGTAAGCGCCTATGGCCTTTGTCAAATGATGCACGATCGAAGCAGTTTCTGAAATTGCTTCAAACGGAAGATGGCGGTTTGGAGTCGATGGTGCAGCGTATCGTTCGTCAGATCGAAGCCTCTGATATTGAGGCTCAACTGACAGTAGCAACGAGCGAGTCTCAATACGATTCAATCGTAAATCAGTTAGGAAAGAGCGTCGATGTTGTCACCGAACCTATGCGTCGTGATACATTCCCTGCTATTGCCCTCTCTGCAAGCTATCTTCTTAAAGAGAAGGGGTACAGCAAAGATGAAGTTGTGGTAGTGATGCCTAGCGACTCGTATGTAGAGGCTGGATATTTTGAGACTATAATCAAAATGGCAAAAGCTGTTGAAGATAATGCCGCTGAGATGGTGCTTATGGGTATAACGCCAACCGAACCCTCAACTAAATTTGGGTATATTGTGCCTAACAAAACAACGGGGGATATTATAACAGTTAATCGCTTTACAGAAAAACCCGATGAAGAGACCGCAAAAGAGCTTCTAAAACAAAATGCTGTTTGGAATGGAGGTGTATTTGCATTCAGACTAGGGTACATTGAGAAGATAATTGATAAATATATTCAAGCGGACTCATTTACAGAGATACGTAACCGATACGAAGAGTTTCCAAAAATCAGTTTCGATTATGAGGTTGTTGAAAAAGCACAATCTATAGCTCTTGTAGCATATAGTGGAGCGTGGAGCGACCTTGGTACTTGGAATAGCCTATCAAAAAAGATTGAGAATAGAACCATCGGTAATGATGTAGTTGATAATTCGACAAACACTCATATAATAAATGAGTTAGATACACCAATAGTATGCTTAGGAGTTGAAGATCTAATAGTTGTAGCAAGTCCCGATGGGATCTTAGTAAGTAAGAAAGAGGCAAGCACAGGACTAAAGTCTTATGCCGATAAGTTTACTGCACGTCCAATGTATGAGGAGCGAAGATGGGGAACATATCGAGTGATGGGACACGAGCACTTCAAGGATGGGCACAATGCACTCACCAAACTATTACATCTCAAGGCAGGCTGTAACATTAGCTATCAATACCACAATCATCGTGAAGAGATATGGACATTTGTCGATGGTGAAGGTATATTAATCCTTGACGGTGAGAGAATCGAAGTGAGTCGAGGCTATATAGCTCATATCAAAGCTGGTCAAAAGCACGCAGTAAGAGCAATCACAGACCTGCAAATCATTGAGGTGCAATCAGGCACGAATCTCGTCGAAGAAGATATTATTCGTCTTAATTGGGAGTGGGGAAACTCAAAAACAGACAAATAGATGTTTTTTAGTCGCAAAATATCAGCTGAAAAGCTATTAAATAGTTTTACTGACTGCCATAGCCATATTTTACCAGGTGTGGATGATGGTGTGCAGACTTGCGATGAAGCATTGCAAATACTCTCATTTTACGAGGATCAAGGTGTTAAAAAAGTGATCTTCACTCCTCATATTATGGAAGATATACCTAAGAACAGTGCTGAATTTTTACGTACTGAATTTGCTAAATTCCAACATCTTTATAACGGAGATATAGAACTAACTCTAGCAGCAGAATATATGCTTGATAGTGGTTTTAATAAACATCTAAAATCTGGTGAGCTACTTTGTTTATTTGATAATTATCTATTGGTAGAGATGTCGTATGCTGTTGCAACAGTTGATTACACATCAATAATTTATGAGATAATGAGTCGAGGATATTTTGTTGTATTAGCGCATCCTGAACGATATTTATACTTCAGAAAAGAGGAGTATAGAGAGCTAAAGGATATGGGAGGTATGTTCCAACTCAACTTTCCATCACTCTTTGGAGTATACGGAAAGAGTGTTCAAGCGCGCGCTAAATGGCTTTTAGAAACATCATGTTATGATTTTGTTGGTTCAGATATTCATAATTTCAAACATTTCTCCAATACTCTTAATCGAGGAAAGTTAAGTAAGTCTCATATTGGTTTAATTAAGAATATAAATAATAGAAATTGGAGTCAGCTATGAGTTGGGTATTATATATAATCATTGGGCTAATAATCTTATTTGTTTTGATAAACGCTCTATTCAAACGAGGAAATCATTATTGGACTCGTGAGGAGGATGAACATAATGAGAAATATCCAGAGGATTAGTATAATGAAAGTTGCAAAACCAGCTATTGTCATTGTTTTAATCTGTTATGTAGCTATTATAACTATATTGTTAACAGTGAAATTCCCTAGCGATATTATCTCAATAGGTATTGAAAATATAGATAAGATAGTACACTTCTGTTTCTATTTTGGCTTGAATTTTCTTTTATTGCTCCTGCTTAAAATTCACACAGCGAAGGTGAGTATCAGCAGGATTATCTATATCACAGTAGTATCTATTATCTATGGCTATATAATGGAGATAATTCAGCACTATGTAGGGCGAGACTTTGATGTTTATGATATAATAAGCAATACTGCTGGAGCATTAACAAGTTTGATCCCATATTACTACATAAAGCCCTGCTTTCAATCTAAGTAGCAACCCTGTTTAACTGATATTATGATCAACATACTGATTCCGATATACCCCTCACCTTGTGAGGCATGTATTTGTTATCTGAAACAGAAGATTATACCTTAGAATTAAATAGTGATATCCTACGGAATTCACCACATCGTTTGGCTATCTCAAGAGAGGCTTTACGTGCCCTTAATCCTGCCGATTTATTGTTGTTATTCAACTGTAAATCGGCATTTTCTGTGAATGTTGCGTATGTGATAGCTATCTGTTCTGCCAGAGTTTTCATCGACTTGCGGTTGATATACCACTGATTTTTATTGCGTCGCTGTTCTTTCTTCGCAACCTTTGCTTGATAGTGGGAACTATTCTCTTCCAGATACTCTTGTGCTAATCTTCCAGACTCTTTATCTTTGTGTTGGGCGGCGTATTGCTCAATCACACCCCAATCTTTACGAGTTTTAGGTTGTTTGAATGTGAGCCAATTTAAATTGTCCATACGCAACGCTTCACTACGCACCTCCACTGGAAGTTCATAGCATTCTTTGCAAATTTGGCGTGAGCGTCCTCGTGCATCAAATTTCTTTCGACTCTTCTCCTTGCCACACACTTTGCAGTACAATAACCTATGTTGTATCTTTACCAACGGTATCACATTTAGTATCTATGCAAATATAATAATACCAACTGAAATAAAAAAATCCAAATCTCTTATTTGGTACTTTTTGGTATATCCTGGTACTTCTTGGAACCTCAAAATAGCAAATCGTTATTTGTGAAATAATATGCTGTTATTTTCGCCCACGATCATTTATTTATTCACAATTAAAGATGCAGAGATGGCAGAAGAATTAGAACAAGATGT
>JAWXTU010000057.1:0-14935 GCA_044433285.1 bacterium
AGACGTAATACTGCCTCGCCTTTTAGTTTAGATGTTATATTTTTTCTTTTTTCCATAGCTCTGCAAAGTTAATACTTTTTTTTGACTTTTTAGTGCTCGGGTTTTATTAGGGCTAATATATTAAATAGGTATTACAAAGATACAAAAAATAGTTGAAATACGCAAATTTATACAAAGAAATAATTTACACATAGATTTTAAAGAAAACTACCAGAAGAGTATTCACAGAAATAAAAAAATCATATAAAGAAACTAATATAAAATTTATGTATACTAGATATAAAAAACGAAATTGAAATAATTACTTGTATGTATAATTATTTTTTTATAACTTTGCAGCGAAAAACAAATTAATAAGGAAATATAATTATGGCTACGCCTAAAAACGAAAAAAAAGAATTAAAGAAAGAATTGATAGATTTGATTTTAAAGAAAACTAATATAACTAAATCGGATATTATCAATGAAGCAATGACTTCATTTGTAGCGTCTAACTTGGACCTCCTTTCTAAATCAGAAAAAATGAAGTACAAAAGTATTATTATATGAAGAAACACAATATATTTATAGACACTAATGTTTTAATCGGAGCGTATAGTGGTTTTGTTGATGATGAACACAAAAGATTACAATAGTTTAGCTAATATATACCCTATACCTGCAAAAAAAGTTCGTATCATAAAAAAAGATTAATTGTTGATATGAAGTCAGTTAACCAAATATCTCACGAAGTTCGCTATTGCTTAGTTCGCCAATCCACTTCTCGCCTGTAGAGACAGTCATATCTGCAAGATGGCGTTTGCTCTCTATCATATCGTTGATGCGCTCCTCGAAAGTATTTTTAGTGATGAAACGGTGAACCATCACGTTGCTCTTCTGACCGATACGATAGGCACGGTCTGTTGCTTGTGCCTCAACAGCTGGATTCCACCATAAATCGTAGTGGATGACGTGAGTTGCAGCCGTGAGATTAAGTCCAGTACCAGCAGCTTTGAGCGAAAGAATAAAAAGCTGATCATAGCGATTATTCTGGAAGCTATCCACCATTCGCTCTCGTTCCTTAACCGAGCAACCTCCATGATAAAAGAGAGGACGACGAGAGAATCGCTCCTCAAGAATCTTCTCCAAAATAAATCCCATCTCTTTAAACTGCGTAAAGATAAGCACCTTTTCACCACTTTCTACAATTGTATCTACAATATCTAAAAGCATCTGTGCTTTACCTGACAACTCAGATGAAAACTCACCATTTTTGAGAAATAGTGTTGGGTGATTGCATATCTGTTTGAGTGCCAATATCATCTGAAGAATCAGTCCTTGACGCTTGAATAACGACTGAGAATCCATCCCCTCAATACCCTCTATGGCACTCATTGCAGCCGTTAAAGTTTGGGTGTATATAGCTGACTGCATTGGGGTTAGTTGTGCATATTTATTCTCCTCGATTTTATCTGGCAGGTCTGAAATAATACTCTTATCACTCTTGAGACGGCGCAACATAAAAGGTGAGGTGATTTTACGAAATCTATCTACACACTCCATATCGTTATCTTGCTGTATTGGACGAGAAAATTCCGTATTGAAATTTTTAACTGTACCCAAATACCCCTTATTTGCAAACTCCATAATCGACCAGAATTCCGATAAACGATTCTCTACTGGGGTACCACTCATAGCGATATGCGTACCTGCTGGGATGGCTCTAACTGCTTTACTCTGAGCCGTAGCAGCGTTCTTGATATTCTGTGCCTCGTCAATTACAACTAATTGCCACTTACGACGTTTGAGTTTGTCTACATCTGAGCGTAATACTCCATAGCTTGTTAGCATCACATCGGCTGAAAAATCATCTAAGTTGCGTGTTGCACCGTGGTGAATATGAGAGGTGAGCGAAGGAGCAAACTTCTCTATCTCCTTCTGCCAGTTGAAGAGAAGTCCCGTTGGAGAGATAACCAACACTTTTCGTTTTCCGAGAGCGCCATCATCTTTGAGTCTCTGAATCAAAGATATAACTTGCAGAGTTTTCCCCAATCCCATATCATCGGCAATGATAGAACCAAACCCGATGCGCATATTACGATACATCCACGAATAACCACGCTGTTGGTATGGTCGAAGTTCGGCATTGATACTATCTGGTACCAAAACCTCTTCCTGCTTTGTAAGTTCTTGGATAAGTTCACGCACCTCATTGCTGAGAGTTATAGGAGCACCATCATACTCTTCACTTAAAGCAGCTTGCAAAAGTTGCGCCCCATTGAGTTTATTACCGCCCTCTATTGCTTTGTTAAGTCGCTCAATATCATCTGCATCTACATATATAAATTGCCCTTTAAATTTAAGCAGTCCTACGGCTTTGGAGGTTAGTTCTTTGAACTCAGCCCTTGATATCTTTTCATCGCCCAATGCAATCTGCCAATTGAAACTGAGTAGATCATCTAAGCGAATAAACGAAGAGCTAGTATCATCTTTCTTTGTAAGTTTAACACTCGCTTTTGGTCGAATAAGATGTTGTAATGATTTTGGAAGTACCACCTTAACATCAAGCAACTTAACCGCTGGAATTACCTGCATCAAAAGTGGAGTAAACTCCTCGAACGAGAGTTGCATATCCTCACAAGCCGAGTTATTGATATAATCGCTCAATGATGGAATCATAGGAACTAACATCGATACTGATTTAAGTACCTCGTAACGTATCTTCTCGTACTTTGGCTGAGTGAGTATTGAGTGTAAGGTGTATGTCTCAGGTATTGCATCGTTACGATCTTCCACACCAAGACGCACCATAAAACACTCATTATCAACATCCTCTTCTGCAATAAAAACTGTTCTATATCTGCCACTGCTAAGGGTGTAGTGGTCAAACCACGCTTTTATACCCCCAGCAATTCCACCCTCGCCTACGCCATCAAATTTTTCGAGAGAGCTACAAAAAAACATATTTAGATGGTCATCCAGTCCAAAACGAGACAAACGATTAATTATCGTTGTAATAAAGTATGAAGTAATCATCTCTGCTTGATTCTTTATCAAGATTGGTGTTTTACGCCCCTTGAAATATCCCACGATAATATTGTGAGGCATAATATCTTGCAGTTGTTCTATAACTTGTCGAACCTCTGCACTACATTTCGCTGGCATCCAGATTATTCTGTAATATTTTGCGCTATCTTTTACGATTTGAGGGGTTATTGCTCCACGAGAAATTAGGGCTATAGCTGCATAGAGAGCCTGGTGCAATGCAAATATATTTTGCGAATAGTCGGGAAGAAAGTCCCCTTTGATTGAGAGTAGAAGTTCTATTAGGTCTTTTATCGTATAAAGTTGTTCATCTGCATCCTCCTGTGCCTCGACCAGAACATTATAGTTCCCATCATTATCAACAAGCATTTGTGGCAAGTATGTTTTAGAGAGCTTCGTTTCACTATCAACTCCAAGCAGCGTTTCGCCAGAAATTCCAATTTTCTGCGCTCGTCGCACTTGTTTTATAATAGACATCAACGCCGACGAATATTTAGCCTTGAAATTTGCGGTTTCACTAAATGTTGCCTCATCTGGCAGAATGCTAATCATAGCCTCAGCAATATCAGGCAGAGAACTAAGATTTACTCTTTTAAAAATAGGGATAATATCACTAGCCTCTTTTACTGTTTTGCGCTCAATGATCGAAACAAATTCGGGAATATCCATAGCCTGTTTTTGCTCTATGACCACACCTCTTTTTTGAATCTCCTTGATTAAATCAACATTATGAATTTCAAAAGCTAGAAACGGATTATTGTCTATCTCGCGACTAACCATATAGATTGCAGCAGCTAAATGTTTACACGGTACAGCCCAATCGGGACAACTACACTGCATCATGAAATCTGTCCATTGACTAGGAAATATCTTCAATCCACAATTCGACGCTATATCCATTATAGAGGGGTCGAGTTGTCGATTCAAAAGTCGTGAAATAATGATAGGGTGTTTTAATAGCTCTTCGATTAATCGATCTATTTCATCTTCAAAGAATGGAGGTATTATAATATTTACCTTGTATGGAGTACGTCGACTACCTTGTACCGCAGCCGAGATGGTATTTCCATTTATCTTTATACTCTTTACACTTCCGTTACGAGCATATCTCGCACCACGAGGCAACCTATTTGAGTAGTCAATATTATCTAACGAGCGCAACCACTCCGCTCCCCACCACGTATTTCCAAATTTTTGTGCCATATCTTTATATATCCTTAGATTCAACCATATGCACATCTACTTTTTTGAGTGCTTTGTTGTACTCTACTATTCGCGAATGTGCATTGCTATCTACAATCAAAAGTACTGATAAAAAGGCAATTGCAGTGATACAGCTTGCTCGCACGATGGGTTTATCTATAGTGATAATTAATAGCGCAGCAACAATCATAAGCATAGGGATAATTCTGTAAATTATTCTATGGCTACTGTTGGCTGTTTTTTCTGTACGGTCGATTTCGGATTGCACAAACTCTTTAGGGTTGTTTTTATATTCCTCAGGAAAAGTCTTAAATCGTTTGCTATCATTATAGACTAATCCAACTCCAATAATTAAGAGCAACACACCACAAATCAGTGTTGGATAGATATACGAACGAGCTAACTCGCTCTGTCCTAATTTCCAAAAACCAATAGAAACTGCTATGAACACAATCGCAGCTAGTATAAAAAACCGTGAAGAGAAAATCTCTTCTTTAGCCCATTGTTGGGCGATAGTTAGAATTTCCATAATGTAATTTGTTATTTTAGTAATTTCTTATTCTCCACATCTACTAGAACTCTCATCTGTTGAATTGCAATCGTATTAAGTTTTGGCAATTCACTGCTTAGGTGTTAGTACAAAGAAGTTTAAGCCTGAATTAATTTTAATTCCATCGAATACGATGGAATTAACAAAACCATTTTATAATCTATATATTAAACACAAAACAGTTGCCACAAAAAATGAGACAACTGTTTTCAGTGGAGCTGACGGGAGTCGAACCCGTGTCCGAACGAGGAAGCAATACGCTTTCTACATGCTTATCTTCGCCTGAATTTTCGTGCATTAGCAAGACCGAAGCCACCAACTAATACCTTATCTGCTAAATTTCATCGACAGTGCGCAGCCACTGCCAACTAGCATCGATTTATCTACACCTCTGAACCAATCCGCCTCAATGCGTGGGCAATTGAGAGATGTCTCGTTTCAGCACCTAGTGCCGAAATAAAGCTAATCTACTAAACTTCGATTAAGCAGCAAGAGCGTAATTATTTTCGCCAGTTAAAAAGTCGCCTGCTATGATTTGAGTGCTTAACAGACAATGCACTGCATGCTTACATACCTCTTCTACCCGCCGTCAAAACCAAACAGCCCCTATGCTACACTATTTTGCGTAGCTAACAGAACGAGTTTCACGTATTACAGTGATTTTAACTTGTCCTGGGTAGGTCATTTCATCTTGGATTTTCTTAGCAATATCGTATGATAGAGTTTCAACTGTTTTATCGTCTACTTTATCCGCACCAACAATTACACGCAATTCGCGACCTGCTTGGATAGCATAAGTTTTCAATACTCCTGGATATGATAATGCAAGATTTTCTAGATCATTCAATCGTTTGATGTACGCCTCTACTATCTCACGACGAGCACCTGGGCGCGCACCCGAAATAGCATCACACACTTGTACAATAGGAGCCAAAAGCGATGTCATTTCTACCTCATCGTGGTGAGCACCAATTGCATTGCAAACATCCGCTTTCTCTTTGTATTTCTCAGCAAGATTCATACCTAAAATTGCGTGTGGCAATTCTGGTTGATCATCTGGCACTTTACCTATATCGTGCAGCAGACCTGCGCGTTTTGCTTTTTGTGGATTTAAACCCAATTCTGCTGCCATAACAGCACACAGATTAGCAGTTTCGCGTGCGTGTTGAAGCAAGTTTTGTCCGTATGAAGAGCGGTATTTCATCTTACCCACCATACGAATAAGTTCTGGGTGAAGACCGTGGATACCTAAGTCGATAGTGGTACGTTTACCAATTTCGATAATCTCCTCTTCTACTTGCTTACGAGTTTTGTTTACCACCTCTTCGATACGAGCTGGGTGGATACGACCGTCTACAACCAGTTGATGCAATGCAAGACGAGCAATCTCTCTGCGCACTGGGTCGAACCCTGATAATACAATTGCCTCTGGTGTGTCATCTACAATGATTTCTACACCTGTAGCAGCCTCAAGAGCACGGATATTTCTACCCTCTCTACCAATGATACGACCTTTTACCTCATCGCTTTCGATATTGAACACTGTAACCGAATTTTCGATTGCTGCCTCAGTTGCCACACGTTGAATAGTTTGCACTACAATACGTTTTGCCTCTTTATTAGCAGTCAATTTAGCATCTTCTACAATTTCATTGACATAAGCCATTGCATCTGTTTTTGCCTCGTCTTTGATAGACTCTACCAATTGAGCTTTTGCTTGTTCCGCCGACAATCCTGAAATTTCGGCTAGTTTAGTAACTGCCTCTTCGTGAAGTTTGTTTAAATCTGTTTTCTTTTCATCTACCAAAGATAGTTGTTTATCCAGATTTACTTTAATAGCATCTACTTCATTGTTTTTACGATCAAGTTCTTTTTGTTTTTGAGTAACTTGATTCTCTTTTTGCTGAATACGACTTTCGGCTTGATGTGCACGATTCTCTGATTGTTGTATCTTTGAATTTCGCTCAGAAACCTCTTTCTCAAATTCAGCTTTCATGTTGATAAATTTCTCTTTTGCCTCGAGAAGTTTATTTTTCTTTAGTGTTTCTCCCTGTTGATCAGCGTCTTTTAGTTTTCTGGCTACTTTTGCGCTCAACGTACGACCTATTAAGAAGTACCCTACGCCGCCACCGACTACTAAACCACCTGCAACAGATAGAATAATTGTTGTTAACATAATTATTTAATTTATTGATATATTAGGGAACTTCTAAAAACTCCCCGAAAAAAAATTTAATTGATAAAACTATATAAAAAAACGCACGATCAACGATTTAAATAAACATCAACACTAAAAATAAAATGCTGATAATCAAGACAGAAGTACTCTACCTTAATATTAAACCGTAAATTGTACGTGATATATTTTCTTATTATTCCTCGTCTAATAACGACGATAACTCTTGACTTATCTTGCCTATTGTAGCAATTGGCGCTGTATGAGTTTTATCCTCTAATTTTACAGCCTCTACTGCAAACTCATATGCTACCATTGATAATATTTCTGCATAAGTAAGCGCAAATTTCTTAGTATAGAGAGTAATCCTTTCATTCAATACCTTCACTGCCTTTCTATATTGCTCCTCTTCTGCGGCAGGGATTTCTAATTGAGTAGAAAAACCATTAATATGAATTTTGATTATGCGCTTCTCTTCCATAAAAAACTTATGCGGACTATTTTGTTAATAGTTTCAAACATTTTTCAACATCACGTACCAATTTTGTAATTCTATCATTCGCCTCGCGTTTGCTAGTTTCGTCCCAGCCATACGCCTTTGCCAATTTCAATCTTTTATAATTGGTTTCTAATTCTACTATGCGTGCAGTGGAATGTTCCAATTTATCCTCTGCCTCTTTCAACTTCTGGCTCAACGCTAACCGTTCTCCCTTTAATTTCTTATACTTATCAACCAGTTCATTTATCTGACTTTCAAAAAGTTGCTGGCTATTTCGTGTAGTATCATTCATAGTAAAAGTAAAATCACCACAAAATTACTACTTTTTT
The DNA here is from genome assembly GCA_044433285.1 of bacterium. Taxonomy (GTDB): domain Bacteria; phylum Bacteroidota; class Bacteroidia; order Bacteroidales; family Paludibacteraceae; genus Aphodosoma. The sequence goes on from JAWXTU010000057.1 coordinate 7,782, forward strand.
TTGTAACCACAAAACATTTCGACATATTTTTACTTAACAATTTTATAATAAAAAAATAGTTAAAATAATTTCTTCAATTAAATTAATATTAGTATCTTTGCAGTGGAAAATTTAAAAGCTACTTTTCTCTTAGAAAATGAGCAACAAACAGAGTTGAGTAAACAAAACTAAACCAAACAAAACTAAACCACCAGGGTTAAGATGGAGTTCTTAGATACTACCCAAACAAAAAAGATAAATAAAGTATCTGTGAGGTTTTCCTAAAATAGCGACAACAAAATAACATTATATAAATCATTTAAAATTAAAACAATTATGTCTAAAGTAACCGTAGTAGGTGCAGGAAACGTAGGCGCAACTTGCGCTAATGTATTAGCTGTTAATGAAGTAGCTAACGAAGTAGTATTAATCGATATCAAAGAGGGTTTTGCTGAAGGTAAAGCTATGGATATCATGCAAACTGCTCAATTGATGGGTTTTGATACAGTAGTAACTGGTGTAACTGCTGATTATTCAAAAACTGCTGATTCTGATGTAGTAATCATCACTTCTGGTATTCCACGTAAACCAGGTATGACTCGCGAAGAACTTATCGGTGTAAATGCTGGTATCGTTAAGAGCGTAGCTACTAGCTGCTTGGAATATTCTCCAAATGCAATACTTATCATTGTGGCCAACCCAATGGACCCAATGGCTTATCTATCTTACAAACTTCTTGGTTTGCCTCGCAACCGCGTAATCGGTATGGGTGGTGCACTTGATAGCTCTCGTTTCAAATATTTCTTGAGCCAAGCTCTTGGTTGCAACGCTAACGAAGTAGAAGGTATCGTAATCGGTGGTCACGGTGATACTACAATGATTCCTCTTCCTCGCTTGGCTACATACAAAGGTATGCCAATCAGCAACTTCTTGACTGAAGAACAAATCGACGCAGTTGTTAAATCAACTATGGTTGGTGGTGCTACTCTTACTGGACTTCTTGGCACTTCTGCTTGGATGGCTCCAGGTGCTGCATCTTCTTATGTGGCTGAATCTATCATCAAAAATCAAGGTAAAATGATCACTTGTGCTGCTTATCTTGATGGCGAATATGGTATGAACGACATTATGATCGGTGTTCCTGTAATCATCGGTAAAAACGGTATCGAACGCATCGTGGAAGTAGAACTTAACGAAGACGAAAAAGCTAAACTTGCTGCTAGCGAAGCTGCTGTACGTGGTACAAATGCAGTTCTTTCTGAAGCTGGTCTTATCTAATTGGTAGAATAACCTATAGGGGACCTCTAAAAACTCCCCGATATAAAGCTGTTTTAGTTGTATTACTAAAACAGCTTTTTTTATTTTGTAAAATAAAACTTTTGTAGTACCTTTGCAGGTCAATAAATTATCTAAATATAAGAGGGGAGTTCTCAGAAAATTCCCCTGAAGAGAAATTAAATTAATAAATGAAACCACGTTTTGTAATAGATAAAAACATACCATATATAAGAGGAATTTTTGATGAGGTGGCTGATGTTACTTATCTTTGCGCAAGTGATATAATACCAAAAAATATTGCAGATATTAATGCTCTTATTGTTCGCACAAGAACAAAATGCAATGCGTCGTTACTAGCAGGAAGTACAGTAGAGGCTATCGCTACAGCTACAATCGGCACCGACCATATAGATACAGAATACTGTGACAATAACCATATTAAGTGGCAAAATGCACCAGGTTGCAACGCCACTTCGGTTAGTCAATATTTTGCATCTGCAATTGCGGAATGGTCAAAATATACCGACGATACAATTGAGGGTAAAACTGTTGGCATTGTGGGTTACGGGCATATCGGACGAAAGATTGAAAAGGTGGCAAAATCAATAGGGCTGAAGATATTATACAACGATCCTCCACTCGCACAACTGACAAATTACACTGATAAAGATAGTTGTTGCACTGATATAGAATTTGTTGATCTTGAAACTATCGCACGAGAGTGTGATATTATTACATTTCACACGCCACTGACATACAAGGGCGAACACCACACTTATCATTTGGCAGATAGCCATTTTTTCGATAAGATAAGCGATAAAAAACCGTTGATAATAAATGCTGCACGTGGGGGGATAATAGATGAAGTTGAACTTATAAGGCATATTGATAGTGGCAAAATAAATGCTTGTATAATTGACTGTTGGGAGAATGAACCCGCTATTAATACAGAGTTGATGAAGAGGGCTTTGATTGCTACTCCGCATATCGCTGGGTATTCTGCCGATGGCAAAAATAATGCTACACACCAAGTAGTAAAATTCATAAGCGAGCATTTTAATATAAAACCAAACACGGTGGAGAGTCTTAGCAAAAAGAGGGTTAGCTACACATCTATTGATGAATTGATGAATCTGTTCTTAAATACATACAACATAAAAAATGACAGCGAGAAACTCAAAGAGAATCACACTAAATTTGAAGAGCTTCGCAGTTCGTATCCCGAACGCAGAGAGTACATTATAAGAAAAGGATAATACAAAGGGGGCTCATACAAACTCCCAGAATAAAAATTTATGGAAACATCTGAAATACAAGCTGTAAAACAACGATTTGGCATTATTGGTCTATCGTCGTCGCTTAACAGGGCAATTGACATTGCTGTGCAAGTGGCAGGTACAGACCTAACCGTGCTAATACAAGGCGAAAGTGGTGTAGGTAAGGAGAATTTTCCCAAAATTATACATCAATATAGCCACCGCAAACATAATCCGTATATTGCTATCAACTGTGGTGCAATACCAGAAGGCACTATAGACTCTGAACTTTTCGGACACGTAAAAGGTGCTTTTACTAGTGCCACATCAGACAGAAAAGGATATTTTGAAGAGGCAGATGGTGGAACAATTTTTTTAGATGAGGTGGGCGAACTACCTATCTCTACTCAGGCGAGATTGTTGCGTGTTTTAGAGGCTGGCGAATTTATGCGAGTGGGTTCTAGTAGAGTGCAAAAAACTAACGTTCGTGTAGTTGCAGCCACAAATGTTGATATGCAACAGGCTATTTCTAATGGTAAATTCCGCGAAGACTTATATTATCGCTTAAATGCAGTGCCTATTCTCGTGCCGCCGCTCCGCAACCGAAAAGAGGATACTCCCCTACTGTTCAGAAAGTTTGCATCTGACTTTGCCGAAAAATATAAGATGCCAACAATAAAATTGACACCAGAGGCTCAAGCGTTGTTGTGCAACTACTACTGGCGTGGAAATATCAGACAACTAAAGAATGTAACCGAACAAATTGCAGCTATCGAGCAAAATAGAGATATAGACGAAGAGACACTCCGCAGATATCTGCCTGAACATTTAGAGTCTAATTTACCTACGATTTTTTCAAATAAAGCACAACAAGAGGAGCGTATGTTCTCTAACGAACGTGAGATTTTGTACCAAGTGCTTTTTGATATGAAAAAAGATATGGCGGAGATGAAAAAAGTGGTGCACGAATTAATGTCGCAAGAGAACAATATCAACCATCACTCTCACTTCGGAAATGAGACACAAATCATTCACCAAACGCCAAATATCAAACAATCGTTTATGCCGCAAGACACACCTGTAATTGATACAGAAGAGTATGTTGAAGAATCTCTATCACTATCTGATGCAGAGAAAGATATGATATTAAAAGCCTTAGAAAAACATAAAGGCAACAGACGCAGAGCAGCCGACGAACTAAATATTTCGCAACGCACCCTCTACCGTCGCATACGAGAATATGGACTTGAATAAGTTAATCGTGTAATCTATAAGAGGAGTTATAAAAAAACTCCGCTAACCAAAATAATAAAAGAATGAAACTAAAAGTATGTGCACTAGCATTTTGTGCCTTGGTATTAGCCTCAGCTTGCACCGTTTCGTACAAATTTAACGGAGCGAGTATCGACTATACAAAAACCAAAAGTATTGCTATAACAGATTTTCCGAATAACGCAGCACTTGTATACACTCCTCTAACTATTCTATTAAACGACGAATTGAAAAATATTTACGCTAGCCAGACACGCTTGAAAATATTAAATTCTGGGGGCGATATGGAATTAGAGGGGGCAATTACAGGATATACACTCACGCCATTATCTGTTGGTTCTGATGCACTTGCCTCTGAAACACAAATCACTCTCACAGTTAAAATTAGGTTCTCAAACAACGTAACAGATGAGACCGTAGAAAGCTCATTTACATCTAACCGTACATTTGAAACAACTTACACACTAGAAGATGTACAAGATACATTAATAGAGGAGATGGTAGATGAGATAGTAGACCAAATTTTCAATGCAACAGTGGCTAATTGGTAAGAGATAAATGGTAACAAAAGAGCAGATAGGCAACTGGATAAACAGACCAGAAACTGTTGATAGTGTTGATATTAACGAGGTGGCAAAACTACTCACCTCATACCCATATTGCGAGAAACTGCATTGGGTGTATCTTCGTTGTTTGTATGTAAACAATGATGTTAATTTCGATTCTGAATTAATCGCTCGAGGATTGTATATCTCAAATAGACGGCTTTTTTATAATTACATCACATTTGAGCTAGCCACAGAAACAGACTCCACCCCTCACACCGACCACTCGCTTGAGTTAGGGCAACCTGTTACTCCCGACTATTTTTCGCTAGTAGAAAACGAAGAGAAGAACCAACAATCACTACACGAGTTGGCGGCAAAATTAAAAGCCGCTCGTTTGGCAAGAGCAGCAAAAATTGAGGAGGAAAATAGAGCTAATTCAAACAGCAAAAATGACGAAAACACAGTTAAAAAAGAGCATAAAGAAGTAGATTCTGAGCCTATACACCACTATAATAAGGAAGATGAGGCGAAAACAGACCCTGAAAATGCCCCTCAAACAGATATAATATCCAAGAAGAGAGAGCTAGATAAACAGCCTATAAGACAAGAAGATAACGCATACTACAGCGAAGAAAATGCCAAGAGATTAATACAAGAAAAAAGATACTCTGAGGCATACAAAATATTAATGGCTATAAATTTGAATAATCCAAAAAAAAGTGTTTACTTTGCACTACAAATAAAATACCTCGAAACAATAATAAATAATAACAATAAATCAATTTAAAAAATGTATCAAGTATTAACAATTTTAATCGTAATTTTATCAGTTTTTCTAGTATTAATCGTATTGGTTCAAAACTCAAAAGGTGGTGGTTTAACATCAAATTTTGCATCGTCAAACCAAATTATGGGTGTAAGAAAAACAACTGATTTTCTTGAAAAAACAACTTGGGGAATAGTTGCTGTAATCGTTGTATTGTGTGTAGCGGCTACTGCATTCCACAAAACAACAGGTGTATCTAGCACTTCAGAACTTTCAAATAGAATTGAAATGCCTACAGAAGTACCTGCAGGTAATTTTGAGGATATCGCTCCAGTAGAAATCCCTGCTGAAGCAGCAGAAGCTCCTGTTGCTGAGTAATATACTATCAGTAAATTATACTATGCAAAGCGATATAACAAAAGAGATAATCTACATTGGTGTAGACGATACTGACATTGACCTATTTGAGAGTCAATATGTAGTTCCAGAAGGGATTAGCTACAACTCTTATGTGATTTTAGACGAAAAAGTTACAATTTTCGACACTGTAGACGATAGAAAACTAGATGAATGGTGCGATAACCTAAACAAGGCTCTAAATGGCGCAACTCCAGAATATTTGGTAGTTTCTCATATGGAACCAGACCATGCAGCTGGTATTGCAAGAGTGGCTGAAATGTTTCCAAATATCCAAATTGTGGGTAATGCAAAAACATTCCAATTTATGTCTCAATTTTTTGAGAACGTAACATTCAACCAATACGTTGTAAAAGAGGGTGATGTACTTTCGTTAGGCAAACATAATCTTACATTTGTATTTGCTCCGATGGTACACTGGCCAGAGGTGATGTTGTCGTACGAATCAACAACTAAAACTCTATTTAGTGCTGATGCGTTTGGTAAATTTGGTATACCAGGCACACCAGGTGGTTGGGCATGCGAAGCTCGTAGATACTACTATAACATTGTAGGTAAATATGGTGCTAATGTGCAAACTCTACTAAAAAAACTAGCAGGTACAGAAGTTGAATATATTGCACCACTTCACGGACCAATCCTACGTGAGGATTTGGGCTATTATATTGATATGTACGACAAATGGAGTAGATATCAAGCCGAAGAAGATGGTGTGCTTATATGCTATGCCTCTATCCATGGTAATACAGCAAAAGTGGCTGAAGAATTGAAGAATATTTTAGCTGCAAAAGGCAAAGAGAATGTAGAACTTCTCGACTTATCTCGCGATGATATGGCGCAAGCTGTAGAAGATGCTTTTTGTAATGAAAATTTAGTATTAGCAGCTGCATCTTATGATGCTGGTGTTTTCCCTCCAATGGCTGACTACTTGCATCATCTAAAAGATAAGAATTTCCAAAATCGCAGAGTAGGTATAATAGAAAATGGCACATGGGCTCCATCTGCTGCAAGAGTTATGCGCACTGCACTTGAGGGTATGAAAAATATCAATATACTTGAGCCAGTAGTTACAATACGTTCTACATACAAATCTACAGATATGCCTGCATTAGAGGCTCTTGCAGATGCATTAATTAATAAATAACACACTATAGGGGGCACCTATATCAAGGTATATAGCAAATAAAAGCTCACTTAATAAAAAAAAATAACATTATGGATAAATACACATGCGAACCTTGTGGATACGAATACGACCCACAAGATGGAGATCCAGATAACGGAATTGCTCCAGGTACACTATTTGAAGACCTACCAGAAGATTGGACTTGTCCAATTTGCGGAATGGGAAAAGATGTATTCGTAAAAGAGTAATCTGAATAAAATAACCAACCCTCAACACTCAATTAGATGCATTCTAATGATGTTGAGGGTTTTTTATGTCTTATTATAGAGATGCAATCATCTAATCGTCTTAGTGCGCACGAAACGCGGAATAGAGCATCTATTATTTTTGCATAATTAGGGTTTACTGAAAAATCATCAAAAGTACTGATATTTAGTGAATTATTTAGCTAAAACATTTGGTCAAGTGCAAAAAAATGACTATCTTTGTACCATAAAACCTTGCACTTATGA
>JAWXTU010000058.1:0-14881 GCA_044433285.1 bacterium
TACTTTTTTTACTATCCATGGCTTTTCTAAGCCTAATCCTAAGGCAAAAATATCTGTACTATTCATATTGCAAAGATAGTACTTTTTTTTTAATTACCCACACTAAACATTATAGAGCCAAATTCTTTCTCTACAAATGGAGCATTTGTATATACTTTATCAATAAGTGAGGTGATATTTACATTGGTAGTTGGTTCTTTCATCGATCTGCCGCTTACTTCCACAATGACCTTAGTTTTGATATACGGTAGAGGTTGAAACGCAGATTGATATTCTATTTCTATTATTTCTGGATCTGTAGTAGTAATTGCTGTTATATTTACGTGCACTTTGAATTTCGACTTGTTAATGCCATTATCGATTAATTTTTCAGCAAGATCAAATTGCAGTTTTTCTCTGACAAATGAACATGTAGCTCTGCGTAGTTTATCACTAATCTGTGTTTTTGAAAGTTCTCCTACAAGTCCAAATTCCTCTCTATCAATTGCAATATCTACGTCTTCAGAGAATCTATTGATTAGATTAAAACATTTGCTAAGACTCGTTCCTCCTTTAAATGAGAGGTTATTAGCATATGATAAATCAAATAGAGCGCGTAATACATTGGTTACCCACCAGTCTTTTTCAATAATTTGTGTAGATAAACCTATCTCATCTTGCACGCGACTACATATATCTATCTGGTCATTTTTGGGTAAATCTGTATATTTCATAATTTTGTTATTATTTTTTTTATCCACGCTGGAGCTAGTTGAATATCGTGTTTATAAAGTTCTTTTGGTACTGTTTGTAAATGTTGTTTGAGGATAACGAGGTGGTTATCGTTGTAATTATTATCTCCTATCTCCTTAAAAGCAAAAACAATCATTTGCATCATCTTTGATTGATATGCAAAATTACGCATCTCTGTTGTATGTTTAAATAGTATTCCTTTACTTTTCCCAATTGATATTTTTCTCCCTGATCCATCTGTAAGGAATATTGCATTGGCTACTACCTGAGTAGATAACCCTAGTAGATTTAGGACATACCCTCCTGTTGGTATTATACGTACTTTATCGCGTTTTGCAAGTGCATAGGCAATATCTTCAATACTTGGGTTGATATAAATATTATGCCATTTGTCAATTTTGGGATAACAATATATACCTTGTGCTACACGGATGAGCACAGAAGAGTTGGTCAACCGCATTAATGCTAAGCGAACAGCTTCTGGAGTGCCTATATTTGCAAATGAATCTGGAAAATAGATAGTCCCTCTTTCATTGCTATATATTTCTTCTTCTATTTGATTATAAATACTTTTCATTCTTAGTTCCCTTAAGGGGATTTCTAAAAACTCCCCGATGAAAAAAAATAAATTTAGTAACAAATTTATCACATATTTGTTACTGATTATGTTTTTAAAAAAGGTTCGGCGCGCATTTGCGTCGAACCTTTTTTGTTTTGCTAGTTGAGCAATTAACTGCCTGTTGAGCATATAGTTGCTAGTTAGGTATTTTAGAGCTGATATACAGCCTTATATCTATGCTCCGAAATCGTCGAACATCAAATTTTCGCGAGGCACACCAAGTTCGTAAAGCATATTTTCTACTGCTTTACTCATCGGACCAGGACCGCACATATAGTATTCTATATCCTCTGGAGCGTCGTGGTCTTTAAGATATGTATCGTGAATTACGTTGTGCACAAATCCAGGAGCGTAGCTTACGCCAGCAGCATCAGCTAGTGGGTCTGGACGGTCAAGTGCAAGATTGAATTTGAAGTTAGGGAACTCTTTTTCAAGTGCAAGGAAATCCTCGAGATAGAACACCTCGTTCAATGCTCTTGCGCCATAGAAATAGTTCATCTTACGGTCGGTAATACGCAAAGTATGAGTCAAGTGCATAATTTGTGCACGTAGAGGAGCCATACCAGCACCACCACCTACCCACATCATCTCGTTTTTCGAGTCGAGTAGTGGGTGGAAATCACCGTAAGGACCAGACATCATCACCTTATCGCCTGGTTTAAGCGTAAAGATATAAGATGAGGCGATACCAGCAGGCACGTCCATAAATCCGCCCTCTCTCTTCATCGGAGGAGTAGCGATACGCACTGTTAGCATAATACGGTCGCCCTCAGCAGGATAGTTAGCCATTGAGTATGCACGTATAGTCTCCTCTTTGTTTTCGCATTTCAAGCCAAACAAGCCAAATTTATCCCATGCACCAAGATAATCATCACCGATAAGTGATTTGTCGATATCTTTGTCATAATCCATATTGAATTTAGGGATTTTGATTTGAGCGTAAGAACCTGGTAAGAAGTCCATGTGCTCACCAGCAGGCAATTCCACGATAAACTCTTTGATAAAAGTAGATACGTTTCTGTTTGATAACACAGTACATTCCCACTCTTTTACACCAAGTATCGATTCGTCTACTTTAAGAGCCATATCGCCTTTTACTTTTACTTGACAAGCCAAACGCCAGTTGTCTTTCACCTGTTTGCGTGAGAAGTGAACCTTTTCGGTAGGCAAAATTTCGCCACCGCCCTCAGGCACTTGACAATAACATTGTCCGCAAGATCCTTTACCACCACAAGCAGATGGCAAAAATACACCTTGTGTAGCCATTGTTGTCAATAGGGTACCACCTGCAGCCACATCAACCTCTTTTTCACCATTCATGGTGATTTTTACATTGCCCGACGCCACCAAGTAGCGTTTTGCAACAAGCAACAAAATCACTAGTAAGATTACAACCGAAAGGAAGACAACCAAACTGGTAGCAGTTGCTAATGTATTTATTTCTAATAACATATTCTGTTTTTGTTTAGAGATTTATATTTGGGGATTTTTTAGCCCTCCCCCTTAAATATTCAAGCCTGAGAAGCAAAGGAAACCCAATGCCATCAAACCTACAGTAATAAATGTAATACCCAAGCCACGTAGCGGAGCAGGCACTTGCGAATACTCCATTTTTTCGAGTATTGCAGCCAACCCAACGATAGCCAAAATCCAGCCAATACCAGAGCCAAGAGCATAAACTATCACATCGCCCAAGCCTGTAAGAGCCTTAGGATCAGTTGGTTCTAGTCCTGTGCGTTGTTGCATAAATAGCGCGCCACCCATTATGGCACAGTTTACAGCGATAAGAGGCAAGAAGATACCCAACGACGCATATAGCGATGGAGAGAATTTCTCTACAATCATCTCTACCAACTGCACGATAGCAGCAATAACGGCGATGAAGATGATAAAGCTCAAATAACTGAGGTCAAGCGATGCAAACCCTTCGCCAAGCCAAGCGAGTGCACCAGCTTTTAATACATAAGTATCTAGTAAGTAGTTAACAGGTAGCGTTATAAGCAATACAAACGTAACTGCTATACCAAGACCAAACGAGGTCTTCACATTTTTTGAAACTGCCAGGTACGAACACATACCAAGGAAGAATGCAAAAATCATATTATCGACAAAAATCGATCTAACAAATAAACTTAAAGCGTGTTCCATATATTTTATAATTTTTATAGGAGATTTTCTAAAAATTCCCCTATAGAGAGTAACCTCTATCGATTATTTTTCTTGTAAATCTTTATTAATTGCACGGTGAACCCAGATAATACAGCCTACAAGGATAAGAGCCATAGATGGCATCATCATCAAACCATTGTTTGAATATCCCATTTCGTAGAAACTCTCTGGTATCACTCTCATACCGAGTAGCGTACCTGCACCAAATAGTTCGCGGAAAAATGCTACAATAATTAATATGATAGCATAACCCACGCCATTACCAAAACCATCTAAAAACGATGCCCAAGGTTTATTACCCATAGCAAACGCCTCCAAACGACCCATAAGGATACAGTTTGTAATGATAAGACCGATATATACAGATAGTTGCACACTCACATCATATGCAAAAGCACGAAGCACTTCTGACACAATTGTTACCAGCGTAGCCACCACCACGAGTTGCACGATGATACGCACGCTGTTTGGCACTGTATTGCGCAATAGCGAGATAACCACATTGGCAACAGACATAATGATAGTTACCGAAAGTCCCATAACCAATGCTGGTTCAAGTTCTGCCGTTACAGCCAAAGCCGAGCAGATACCAAGTACTTGAATTACAACAGGGTTGTTCTTACTTAGAGGACCAAGAAGTGCATTTTTTAGTTGTTCGTTCATTATTCGTTTCCTCCTTCTGTTTTAGATTCACATTCCGTTACTTCACTCTCAACAGCCACCTCTGTTTCAGTCTCTTCAGTTTCCGAAACTTCCGAAATCTCAGCAGCAACCTCTTCAGCCACACTGCAAGAAGATGTATTCATCAAGCAAAAAGCAGTATAATCCACAAGGCTCGATTGAAGCATCGCCTCAACACCTTTCGATGTTATAGTGCCGCCCGATAGAGCATCTACTTGATCTTGACCTACAGCCTTTTGTCCCACTTTCATAATTGCGATAGAGGCAAATTGACCATCTTTAATAATCTCTTTGCCTACAAATGGATTTCTAAAGTTATCTGTTACTATGTTAGCTCCAAGACCAGGAGTCTCCGATGCGTGAGCAAAAAATACACCATATACAGTGTTGCGGTTGTCATTCAGAGCAATATAGCCCCAAATTGCGCCCCAAAGTCCTTTGCCGTTCAATGGTATAATGTATTTTGTTGCACCCTCTACCTCAGCGATATAGATTGGAAATTCACCCTCAGTCGCTCTGTAATCAAAGTCATCTACTGGATTGAGTTGTTTCACTGTTTCGCCCTCTGCATTAAGAATATTAAATTCTTTAATTGTAGTGGCATAAATTTCAGCAGCATCACCAGTCGATAGGTCGATTATTGGCAATGAACTTAGAATTTGCTTTTTCTTGTCGAGTTTAATATTTTCGTTCTGACGACCTTTGAGTGCGCCCGACGTAATCGACAGAAGCAACGATACAATGACAATCATTATTGTCATATATATCAGCGTATAACTGTTTTTTGTAGTATTCATATTATTTAGCGCGTTTTAGTCGTTTAGAAATATTATTTTGTACGATGCACCAGTCGATTAGGCAACCGAAGATATTCATAAGTAGAATAGCAAGCATCATACCCTCTGGATAACCAGGATTTAATACACGGATAATCACTGCCATAGCACCGATTAAGAAACCATATATCCATTTACCGCAACTTGTGCGAGGCGATGTAACAGGGTCGGTAGCCATAAACACAGCACCAAATGCAAAACCACCAAGTACTAAATGCATATACCAAGGAGTTTGAGCCACAGCCGTATCAGGACCAAATTGGTTGAACACGATACCCATCACAGCACCACCTACAAACACCGAAATCATAGTTTTCCAGCTAGCCACACCAGTAGCAATTAGCACGATAGCGCCCAACAAAATCATCAAAGTAGATGTTTCGCCAATAGAGCCCGGTATTGTTCCGATAAATGCTTCGCAAAAACCGATTGGGTTACCTAATATATCAGTAAATCCAGAATATGCACCAGTGTTATTAGCAATTTGTCCGAGAGCAGTTGCACCAGTAAAACCGTCTACAGCAGTGCCTTCCGACCAGCCAAACGAACTTCCTGTACGTACCCAAACCGAGTCGCCACTCATAGCCGATGGATAAGAGAAGAATAAGAATGCACGAGTGATAAGAGCCACATTAAAGATGTTGTAACCTGTACCGCCAAAAATCTCTTTTGCAAAAATTACAGCAAAAGCCGTTGCAATTGCAATCATCCAGAGTGGAGTATCAACTGGCACAATTAGTGGGATAATAAATCCAGAAACCAAGAAACCCTCTTGAATTTCGTGTCCGCGCATTTGAGCGATGGCAAATTCGATACCAAGCCCCACTGCGTAAGATACCACCAAGATAGGAAGTACAGCAAGACAGCCAAACCAAAATTCGTTCAATAGCGTGCTATCTTGTCCGATAGCCAAAAAGTGTTGATGTCCCACGTTCCACATACCAAATAATAGTGCAGGAACAAGAGCCAGAACCACCATAATCATTGTACGTTTAGAGTCTGTTACATCATGGATGTGCGCACCGCTTTTCTTTGCAGTTTCGTTTGGCACAAACAAGAATGTTTTGAATCCATCGTACACCGAGTGTAGCATTGCAAGTTTACCCCCTTCCGAGAAAGTAGGTTCAAACTTATCTACGATGTTTTTTAAAAATTTCATATTATGCTTAGATATAATTTTATTAGTTACCGAAATGATTTTTATTCCAACTCCTTGCGCATGAAGGTCAATGCCTCACGTACAATTCTTTGAGTCTCTATTTTTGATGTACATACAAATTCGCACAATGCAAAATCTTCTGGTGCCACCTCATATGCGCCCAACTGCTCCATCTTATCGATGTTTTGTGCAATCATAGCTTTTACAAGTTGTTCTGGCATAATATCCATTGGGAATACTCTTTCATACTCTTCGCTCATAATAAAAGCACGTTCGCCACCGCACAAGCGAGCGTCGAATTTAAACTCTTTTTTAGGGCAAAGGCATTGAATAAGTTTTGTGATGTATAGGCGAGTAGTAGAGAATTTATTAAATCTAGGCATTGCCCAGCCAATCAATTCATCTGCCTCATCGCCCTCAGCGATAGCTGTGATTTGAGCTGCATAAGGCGACAAGAAATCACCCTCGTCTACTCTTAAACCAGATAGCACATTACCATTTACTAAACGGATATTTTCGTCAGTAATGATATTATTTTTCACTATCTCGCTAACTGGTGTGCCGCTCATCACGCTTACATACGCAGGCGATTTTACTTTAGGACCAGCCACTGCAATTTTTCTGTTCAAATCCAGTGTGCCAGTAGCAGCATATCTACCAAGTAGCATTACATCTTGTATGTTGATAGTCCACACCACTTCGTCTTTGTTCACTGGGTTGAGGTGGTTGATCTGCACGCCCACATTTCCTGCAGGGTGTTTGCCCACAAATTCAGTAACCGTTACACCGTTCATATTGCGCAATGCAGCGTCGGTAGTTGGTGATACTGAGTAGTATACAGGAGCAATTGTAGTCAGCACTTGCAATCCGAGTTGCACATTAGCCTCTTCGCCTTTCAATACAAAGTTGTAATCTGTAGCTAGAGGAGCAGAGTCAAATGCCGACACAAAAATAGCTTTCGGACCATTTGCAGGATTTGCAATTACGTCGTATGGACGTTGACGAAGATACGCGCCAAAACCAGTTGTTAGCATCGCTTCGAGGATAGCCTCTTTGCCCGCTTTCAATTCGATTTTTGGCAACACTTCAGATACTTGTTCGGCACTGCGCTCGATAGCCACATACAGCAACTTACGGCGTTCGCCACGTGCAATCTCTTTAACTGTACCGCTTATCGGCGACACAATCTTCAGTTCTGGGTGGTTTTTATCGAAAAGCACAGGCGATCCAATTTTCACTGTGTCGCCCACTTTTACAGCCACTTTTGGTGTGATACCTTCATAATGGTCAGGCACTATCGCAACGATGCTCGATGCAACTGTTGCAGCCAGTTTTTCCTCAGCTGCCCCTGTCATTTGAATGGTTAAACCTTTTTTTAATTTGATTGTTTGCATATTATATAATAAAAGTGATAATTATCCTATTCAATTACACACAAAACATTCGCCACTATTCTTGTTTTAATAGTGTCTGTAATGTGTTGGTTTGCAAGCGTATAACTTGCGTCGAAAAGTCTTTAAGCCCACCAAAATACTTCGATTTGCTTTTTCGCTTGCAAAGGTAGTAAAATATTTTTAATTATCAGTGTATTATGTTGCCGAAATTTAACTATCTTTGCAAAGTTTTTTTCGCAGGGTAATTTTGAATATTTCCGATATCTAATTTTACTCTATAAATTCAGAAAAATAGAGTGATTTTGCGGAAAAAATAGAGTGGTGTTTTAGTGAGGGGCGTTTTTAGAAGCACCCATAATATAATCAGATAGTAAATAGAATAATCGACGATGCAAAAGGTTGAATCTCAGAATATAGAGTATAAAGAAGGTTGGCGAGATGAGTATCTAAAATGGGTATGTGGTTTCGCTAATGCGCAGGGTGGTAAAATGTATATTGGTGTTGCTGATAACGGTGATGTGATCGGTGTCGGCGAAGCAAAACGTCTAATGGAGGATATACCAAATAAAGTTGTTAATTACCTTGGTGTTGTGGTTGATGTTAATTTGTTGGTTGAAGATGAAAAGGAGTATCTCGAGATAGATATTCCTCAGAGTACTTTACCAATATCATACAAAGGTGTGTATCACTATCGTTCAGGTGCTACAAAACAAGAGCTCAAAGGTGTTGCTTTGCAAAATTTTATTTTGAAAAAGATGAATATGTCGTGGGATAACATAGGTAATGAAGACGCAACAATTGATGATATAAGCAGAGAGTCGATTGATTATTTTATGCAAAAGTCGATTGCCGCTGGTCGTATGCCTCTTAATCGTATTAATGATACTACAGAGGATATCTTACACAATCTCAGCTTATTGACAAATGATGGTAAGATAAAAAATGCGGCATTAGTGCTGTTTGGTAAAAAACCATCACGATTTTTCCCTTTATGCGATTTTAGAATAGGTCGATTTATTGCTAGCGATCACGATTTAATCACCCACGATGTAATTGAGGGTAGCATTATCGAAATGGTTGATAAGGTAGTTGAAGTGCTGAAAACTAAATATTTGTCATCTATTGTTAGTTACAGAGGTATGAATCGTATCGAAACTCTTGAAGTGCCAGAAGATGCTCTGCGTGAGGCGATTTGCAATGCCATATGTCATAAAGCATACACTGGTGTTCATATCCAGATGAAGGTCTATAACGACCGAATTGAACTTTGGAACGAAGGTAATTTGCCCGAAGAATTAACAGTCGAATCTCTCTTTTTGCCTCACAGATCTTATCCTCGTAATAGAAATATTGCAACTACGTTTTATTTAGCTGGTTTTATCGAGTCGTGGGGTAGAGGTATAAATAAAATAATAGAGGGTTTCCAATCGTTTGGTCTGAAAGCGCCAAAATTTGAAAATAATGATGGTGGTGTTTTGATAACATTGTATCGTAATAATGTTGTGATGAATGATACAATAAATGATACAATAAATGATACAATAAATGATACAATAAATGATACAATAAAATTAAGCGAAAGACAAATTGCAATTTTAAATTTAATAAAATCTAATAATAAGGTTAGTTATCTTCAAATATCTGATGCTGTGAGTATTAGTAAGATAACTGTTCGCCGGGAAATTGATCTGTTGCGTAATTTAGGTTTGCTTAAACGCAGAGGAGAGGGTAGAAGTAGCTCTTGGGTTATTGTAGCAAATGATACAATAAATGAGCACGATAATGAGCACGATAATGAGCACGATAATGAGCAGATAAAATTGAGCGAAAGACAAATCAAAATATTAATCTCTATCAATAAAAATGGCAATATAACTAGAGGTCAATTGTCAGATGCTTTGTCTGTTAGTGAGGTTACTGTGAGTCGTGAAATAGATCTGTTGCGTAATTATGGTTTTCTCAAACGTGATGGTAGTAAAAAAGATGGTTCATGGATTGTTATCACAAAATGAACAGATAAATGAACAGATAAATGAACAGATAAAATAATATGCAGATATCAATAATAAACGGTGCAAACCTAAATTTGTTAGGGGTGCGTGAGCCAGAGAAGTATGGCACAGACAATTTTGATGAGTACCTACAAACTCTCCGTGCAAAATATCCCGATTGCACCATTAATTATTTCCAATCAAATATAGAGGGGGAGATTATCAACGAACTTCATTGCGTGGGGTTTACGGCTGATGCAGTGGTGCTTAACGCTGGCGGATACACACATACATCGGTCTCTATTGCCGATGCAGTGGCAGCAATTAGTGCGCCAGTTATCGAGGTGCATATCACCAATATATATGCTCGAGAGGTGGAACGTCAAACCTCGTTGCTTTCCAAAGCCTGTGTTGGTGTGATTTCTGGATTTGGGCTCGACTCTTACCGTTTGGCAATAGAGTCGCTGATAGAGTCGCTGATAAAGTAGCGACCAAAAAAAAGAGAAAAATAATAGGAAACCACCTGCAAGAAAAACCGAAAACTAGAAATAGTAACTGTTAAATTTCAATAAAAAACAGAGCATCGATTAAACCAACCCAATTTTTTATTGTCATATGATGGTTATTGCAAAACAAAACGCGTCACACCGAACCGCGCTAAAACAAACCGCGCCAAAAACAAAAAAATAATATTGGGAGCTTCCTTAAAACTCCTCGAATAAAAATCAAAAAAATATAATGATAAAAAAAGCACTCTTCTCATTCGTAGTATTAATGATTTTCCAACTCAATGTAGTTGCAGCAGTAGTAAAAGGTAAAGTAATAGATTCAGCAAAAGAGCCCCTCGAATTTGTAAATGTAAAAATCACCTCAACCACCAATTTTTCAGATGTTTACGGTTCAATTTCCAATACCTCAGGGCTCTTTATTGTCGATAAAATACCAGCAGGTAGTTATACAATCGAATTGAGTTTTATGGGCTACAAAACTCAAACCAAAACCATTACCATCAAAGATTTAAACGAAGAGTTTCGCGCAGGAGTTTTCGTGCTGCAAGAGGATAGCGAAATACTTTCCGAAGTAGAAGTGGTGGGGCAGGCGAGCCAGATGCGCTTTGATATCGACAAAAAAGTGTTCAATGTCGATCAAAATCTAGCGTCGAGCGGTGCATCGGTTAGCGAGATGTTGCAAAATATCCCATCGGTAGAGGTGGATAACGACGGTAATATCTCATTGCGCAACAGCAGCAACGTAGAGGTGTGGATCAACGGAAAAGCGAGCGGACTCACATCCGACAACCGCGCCGATATCCTCGAACAGATGTCAGCAGGCACAATCGAGGCGGTAGAGGTAATCACCAATCCATCTGCAAAATTTAACCCAGAGGGTACGGCTGGTATTATCAATTTAGTGCTCAAAGAGGACAGAAAACCAGGTTATTATGGTTCGGTTTCGGCTGGTACATCGTGGGTGCCAGGCAATATGCCGGGAGCAAATGCAGGTTTAAATTTCAACTACAATAGCTCCAAAGTCGATTTCTATGTCAATTTCGGCACACGCTATATGAACTCCAATGCCAATAGCCAAACCGACAGATATACATTCGAGACAGGTTCTAACAAGCTAGATACAATTTCGCTGCTAAATACCAATACATTAGGTTCTAACACGATGCTCGGTATGTTTGCTCGTGCAGGCGTGGATATACACCTTAATAAAAAGAATACACTCAGTTTCTCGGGTAATGCCCGCTTGCATAGCCATTCGTCGCTCTCCACTGTTACATATTCTCAGCAAGATTGGGATAGCGATGCGCCATACGATTATAGCCGCTTGTCAGATGAGCAACGCAATCGCAATCAATATGGTGGCGGTATCGATTATCTATATAAAATAGACACCAAAGGTTCAGAAATTCGTTCAAGTATCGAGTATTTCAATAGCACACACTACCATGATAATTACACCGAGCAGACTGGAGATGCAAGTAACTACGAGCAGGTGCAAATCAGCGATGCAGCGTTTCAAGATATCAAATTCAAACTCGATTATACTCAGAAGTTTAACGACAATATGAAACTAGAGGCGGGGCTTTATGGCTCGTGGGATAATCGCAGCGATCCGTCGTACACGTGGAATCTCGAAAATAATGGCGATAGCACCCAAACGCTCTACAACGATTTTATCTACGAAGAGTGGATTACAGCAGCATATGCCACATACGGAGCCAAATTTGGCGCATTCAGTATGTCGCTCGGGTTGCGTGGCGAGTATACCAACCGTAATATCAAAACTCGCGATGCTGCCGATGCCGCATTTGATGTATATAATGATGACTATTTCGAGGTATATCCTACAGCATTTTTCTCTTACGCTTTTCCTAACGACCACGAGTTGCAAGCCAATTACACTCGTCGCATAAGTCGCCCACGTGGGTGGTATGTCAATTCGTTTCGCAACACCAGCGACTCCACCAATATCTCATTCGGTAACCCCTATCTGTTGCCAGAGTTCTCTTCGTCGATGGAGCTCAACTACATCAAAACGTGGGACAATCACGCAGTTTCGGCATCATTGTATTATCGTGCCACCGAGAATGTGATACAGAGCGTTAAGTTTATTGATTCAGAGGGGATAATGAATTCCACTTACGAAAATATCTCCAACAGTCAGTCGGGCGGATTGGAGATTGTGGCAAAAAACAAAGTAGCAAGATTTTTAAACCTCACCACCACGCTCAACGGTTACTACTCGGCAATGACCGATATCTATTACGATACCGACCTCGACGGAGTAGCCGATCTGCTTTACGAGTCGGCAAACAGCTTTTCGTGGAGTGCGCGCTTGATGGCGAATTTTATGTTCACTCGCACCTTTTCTGGGCAAATATCAGGCTCTTACAACTCGGCAAAAGTTGTAGCGCAAGGCACCTCAAAAGGTCAATATGTGGTTGATTTAGGGGTGCGTAAGTCATTTCTCGATCGCAAATTAAATCTCAGTTTCTCTGTGCGTGACTTGTTCAACTCTCGTTCGTGGGCTACCACCACCGAGGGCGATAATTTCTGGCAATATTCCGAGAACTTCTCTCGCGGCACCAATCTCTCGTTGAGCTTGAGTTACAACTTCGGCAATAGCAGCAAAAAAGATCGCCGTAGCGACTCAAGTAGCAGCGATAGCAGCATGGATATGGAGATGGATATGTATTAAATCTTTGTTGTGAATTGTTAAATAACAAAACCCATCAAAATCGGCAATATATTGCAGGTTATGGTGCAAAATCCACCTTAACCTGCAATATATTGCCGATTTTTAATAATTCTCAAATCACCTTAATTAACAATTAATAGTTAAAAAAATATAAATTTAGGCTATTATCTCGCAGATTGTTTGTATATTTGCACACTCAAATAAGTTGTTCGTTAATAATTAAGAAATAATTACTAATTACTAATTACTAATCACTAATTACTAATCACTAATTACTAATCACTAATCACTAATCACTAATCACTAATTACTAATCACTAATAATTAATCACCATGGATTTATACGTTAAAACAGATAAGTCGATCTCCTCTGACATTGGTCAGAAGATAAAAGCGACTAGATTAGAGATGAACCTCACCCAAAGCGATCTCTCTTTAAGGTCTGGTATCTCGGTGCGCACCATTAGTGATATAGAAAAAGGTGGCAATTATACAGTTTTGTCTCTAATAGCCCTGTTGCGAGCATTATCCTTATTAGATTATTTAGGTCAATTTTTTAAAGAAAAGAAGATTACCCCATTAGAATATTTAAAATTAGCCGAATCGTCGCAAAAGCGAAAACGTGCGGTCGGCAGAGAGATTAAAACAGAAGAGGAGGATTTAGGATGGTAGAAGTAGTAAAAATAAATTTGTGGTCTCAATTTGTTGGGGCTGCATATTGGGATAATGAAAACAAGGTTGCCGAATTCCAGTTCGACCCGTTGTTTTTATCTCAGGGTTTAAATTTGTCGCCTATCGAGATGAGCATAACCAATCCTCGTCTCTATTTCTTTAACAATTTAAATCGCGATACCTTTTATGGGTTGCCTGGATTGCTTGCAGATGCACTTCCAGATGCTTATGGTAAAGTGCTGTTAGATAGGTGGCTTGCCTCTAACGGTAGGGCGGAGGTCAATCCCATAGAGAGACTGTGTTATCAAGGGCGCAGAAGTATGGGCGCTTTGGAGTTTGAGCCTGCGCAGGATATGTATAAACTCGAAAACTCTTCAGCATTAGAGATATCATCATTAGTAGATATCGCCAAGCAAGTTTTAGATAAAAAGAGCGAGCTCAACGTCAATTTCGGAAAAGATAATCTCACAGATGCTCTTACTCAGGTTATTAGTATTGGCACATCGGCAGGTGGGGCTAGAGCAAAAGCAGTTATAGCTTACAACGAAACAACCAAAGATGTTCGTTCTGGGCAAATCAATGCCCCAGATGGTTATGAACATTGGCTGCTGAAACTAGATGGAGTAACAAACCAAAATTTAGGCGACCCAAAGCAGTATGGGATAATTGAGTATATATATTATCTTATGGCGCGCGATGCAGGTATTGATATGATGGATTGTAGGCTTTTGGAAGAGAATAATCGTTTCCATTTTATGACTAAGCGATTCGACAGAGTCGGAGCCAGCGAAAAATTACATACCCAAACGCTTTGTGGCATAGCCCATTATGATTATAAACTTTTGCGAGCTTACTCTTACGAGCAACTTTTTCAGGTGATGCGCAAACTCCGCCTCTCTGTTACTCAGGCAGAAGAGATGTATCGTCGAATGGTATTCAATGTTATAGCAAGAAACCAAGACGATCATACCAAAAACACCTCATTTATAATGAATAAAAAAGGAGAGTGGTCGTTGTCCCCAGCCTATGATATTTCGTGGTCGTATAATCCGCATGGAGAGTGGACTTCAAAGCATCAAATGTCAATTATGAATAAATGGGACGACTTCACCTATTCTGATTTAGAGGAGTTTGCGAAAAATATTAATATCAAGCCCTACAAAGAGATTATCGAGCAGGTGCGTGAGGCTGTTAGTAAATGGAGCGTCTTGGCGCAAGAATACGATTTGGCTGCCTCTGTAATTAGCGAAATAGAGAATAGTTTTAGGTTGAAATTGTAATCTACTTTGTAGATGTTATTGTTGTTTATTTTCATTGTTATTTTGCTCTTTTTTTTCAGGATTAGCTCTTTTTTCTCTTTGAAAAGCCGTTAAAGTGTTGATGGTTGCTGGGTGTTATTTTGATGGGGGGGGGGTAAAATG
>JAWXTU010000059.1:0-14879 GCA_044433285.1 bacterium
ACCAACCATACCCCCCCCTAAAACTATAAAAAAATATTTTAAAAAAGTGCACCAAATCGTTTGACAATGATTTAAGTTTGATACATAATAAAACTGTGCATTTATATTCGGCTAGCATTTAGCTTGCTTATCCGATAAAAGGTGTAGTATCATAATATTTCAAATAATTATATATATGCAAATCAACCTGAAGAAGGTGTATATATATAAAAGGGTGATTCCTTAATTCGTCTATGATATTGAATAATGATGTGCATTTTAAAAATATAAGGAGATTGAAAAAAATGGCAGAAGAAGAGAAAACACTAACGGAAGAAGGCTTAATGATTGAGGCGAATGGTCTTATACAAGAAAAAGACGCAGAAATTAAAGAACTAAAACTTAAATTAGCTAAAAGGGCATTATATAATGGTCTTGAAAGTGAAGATGGGAAAGAAATAAAAAGTGAGTTTGATATAAATGAACAATTCGATTATAGAACATCTACTAATTTAGAAATAGCAGAGAGAATTGTAAACATACACCAAATGTATTTAGATGAAGGTAGAGAAGTAGAAAGTCCTGTTCAATTTGATGATAAATTAACTGGAAGCCAAGTAGCTAAATATCTGAAAGAATGTATTGAATATTCTAAAGAAAGTGACAACCCTAATGAAATGTTTTTAACTGTTTTCAATAATTTAAAACAGAAAGGAGTATAATATATGGCATATCCATACGCTGGTTCATTGAACCGAAATCTAGTATTAACATCAATATTCAATATGATAATTTCGCAAGAAGTTTTCCCCATTGGTGTTAAAGACCCTACATTAGCAGATTATGTTCGTGTAGATGGTACATTGTTTGGTGACGAAAAATTATTCTATTCAATGGATATCGATTACCCAAAGCAATACGCAAGTGCAACATATAGTTTAAATACTGATAGATTAGCACCTAATCTATTGAATTTGCATAGAAATAAATCAATAGTTTGTCAATCAATTAAGATGGCAGAATATTATTATACTGAAATAACAACTGACACATTCTTATCAAAAAATGCATTTAAGGAAGAAGGGACATTTGCAGTTATGATAGGTGTGATGAAAAATTCATTAAAACAAATCAAAAAAGTATATGATAATGCTTTGATTAATTGTGCGTTTGGTACACATAAATCAACTGCTACTGGTGCTAATATTACTATTCCATTGCCTACTATCGACCCAGAAACAACTATCGATACAGAAGCTTATAATAGACTTGTTGCTCAATCAATTGCAAAAGAATTAGTTGTAACAAAAGCAAATCTTGAAGATAATACCAGAAATTATAACGAAATAGCATACTTGCGAAGTCATTCACCTAGCGAAATGATGGTTATATGGAATGTAGAGCAGAGAGCAAATATTACAAAAATGGATTTGCCTACTATATTCCATCGTGAAGGTTTAGAAAGTACTGGACTTAAAGAGTTTGACATTACTTCTCGCTGGTTTGGTGATATTAATACAACTAATACTGTTGCAACTGGTAATAGCAATATAAGATGTGCTGTTTGTGGTTGGTATAATGTTTCTGCTACTATTGCTTCTTTTGTTCCTGATTATGCAATGCAGACTGAAGCAGTAAAGACTAATTGTATATATTTGTATGCTGGTGATAATTTGCCTTCAGTTGGAGATTATCTTATTCCATCTATACAGACTACTGTTAATGTAGTTTCAACTACATTCCCAGCTAATTACTCATATACTGTTGATTCTAATGTATTGTTTGTAATGTGTGATAAAAGATGTTTGCCATACATGAGCGGGTTTGTATCTGGTACTGAATTCTGGAATGCGTTGTCTGATACAACAAATAGTTATTATAAATTTGGACATTCTATACTTGAATTTCTTGTTGATAAGCCTTTTGTGAGATTTTCTCTGGCTAGTAGCTAATTATGGAACTAAAATTATATACCGACAATAGACTTGCTTATTCTAATAAGGCTGTTTTTTCTTCTATATCTTCTGTTGAACCAGTCGCCATTATTGAACCAAAAAGGTTTAATTTTGGTGATATGGTTAACAGTAGTGTTATTATAGATTCAACTTTGTTAAATATTGATTTACCGTCTGTTACATATTGTGTGCTTGATAACCAAAAGCATTATTTTGTGACGGCGGTTAAATTTTTATCTGGTGAAAATAAATTCCAGTTAGGTCTTTTGCGTAATGTATGGACTGAATTTAATACTGATATGGTATTAGACGGTTTAATTCATCGTGGTACTACAAATGGCATAACTAAATATAGGTCAAATACTATTCAATTATCGCAACAGAAGACAAATGAACTAAGAATAAATGATGTTTTTTATAATTCTAAATATAGAGCAAATCCTATGTGGGGATATTTATTCATTAATGGCAATGGTGCTGTTGATAGCAATATAGACATAGCGGGATATAATTATAATAGTGCTACTACAGATAATAGCGGATATTATTTCACTAATTGGGCACAGCTAAGCACATATAATTATATGTACACAACAGTTCCTATATGTGTTAGGGAAAGAAATTCATCACTAGCGGTTTATTATTATTATGAAGACCAATCGACTGTAATAAATTGGAGTGTATCATTTCAACAATTATCAATAACACTAGGTATGCCTAGTGGCGAAATAAAATATTATACTACTGCAGTTGTTCCATCTACTAATATTACTATATATGTTGATAAAATTACAGAAGAAGTAATTGCAGAGAAATTAGCTAAAGATACTGTATATAAAGTATATAGCGGAGAATTCACATCAACACAGATAACAAATAATAATGACTTATCGTCTAATGACTTGATTGAATTGAATAATTATGAATTGCCGAATGCGTCAACCGCTGAATATATTTCTTCTGAAACTTATCTAAAATATAAAAGTCAATATTATTACAATGAATCTACTAGTAAATATTATGAACCAGTTATAAATTATACTGCAAATGAAAATGTTTTTGAATTCGATAATATTTCATCTAATGTATTTTTAGTTCCACAAAATACAGAATTAACTTCTGGTATAGAATTTAATTGTTCTACATTTAGTACTTTTAATTGGGGTGATTCATATATTCGTAATTCTTTTACATATGGTATTGTTTATATTTCATATAGTGAAGTTGCCGATTCATCAATTGTAACATTCAAGGGTTCTTCTGCATTACAATATCAATCAACAGAAGAGCCATATACAATATGTGCAATTCCTTTATTTGACTTGAATTGGCGTGATAGTTCTGGCGATATATTTACATACTCTGGTTCGCAAAGTAAAAAATTATTCTATACATTAATTTCGTCTCTATCTGGAGATAGTGCAGTTATTGCAGATGCTCAAATATTACCTTATGCACCTACAGAAGCTAAAAGTGCATATGATATTGATGGTGGCGGATACCTTATTGAAGAATGGTTATCATCTCAATTGTCTGAAATTCCTAGTGGAAGTAGTTATGAAGGTGCTCCTTTAATTGTTGTAAGTAATCCAGACATAACTGTTACTGATACATTATATCTAGAACCATATTCTGATATACAAAAAGAATATACTATGCGTACATATAGATTACAATCACCAGATTATAATAGTGCATATGATTTCAAATATTATGACTTCGCAACTAGACAAACTGATGGATATATGGAATTTAATGTTGATATAACATTAAAGCCATTTGCAACATATATGCATTGTTCCCCAAAGATATATAATGAGTCATTAGTAGCTGTTACTGATTTTGATAATATTATTGGTATTGTATCTGGTACTGGTGTATTTGAATGTTCTATGAATAGTAGTGCATTTGAAACATATAAGCGTGAAAATTCAATGTATACAGATATACAAGAACGAACTATAGAAACTATGCAAATATCAAATGAAGTTGAAAGAACTAATGAGATAATAGGTGCAGTGACTAGCACAGCACAGAATGCTAGTCTATCTGCATTAACTGGTGGTGGAATAATTGGTTCTGTTGCTTCTGCTGGCGCAACAGCTGCTGTTAATGCCACGCAAGTTGCTATGAATGATAAACTTCGTGACAGAGAAGTAGCAGATAGTCAATATTATTATAATGCAAATTTAGCGACTATACAAGCATTGCCAAATACATTGAATAGGATATCTCAAGTTAATCAAGATATATTAAATAAGTTTTGTTGTTTCGTTGAAGTTTATGACGCACCAACTGAACAAAGAAGTATTTATGACACATTTATTAATCATGTTAATGACTACATAGAGACTAACGGTTCTATTATAGATTATATATCAAATGGAAAATATATACAAGCTGATGTATTAAGATGTAACGCAGTAATATTTATTGCAGAACAATTAAAAAATGACTTGAAAAGGGGTGTTTATTATTATGAAGAGATTTAATTTTGCTGGTAGTGTTAGCAATGCAATAGGCACATTGAATAAAAATATTTCTTCTACTGGTGCTACTGGTGAAAAAGAAAAAACAGAAACAGAAAAATTAAAAGAAATTTTATTGACTTCTAAAATAAATAAAACTCAAGCTGAAACAAAAAGTATAAAAAGCCACGCAAGTATTGAAAGAAAAAAAATGAAATTAGAACAAAGCTCTCATGAATCAAAAGTACAAGCTAGATATGCATATTCGCAGCAAATAATGGCAAAATCACAAAAAAATAATAATGTGGCTATTGATAGTCATAATGAATATCAACAAAATAAAAATGTCAATTTATTAGGGGGTTCAAATAATGTCAATAATGTATGACAGAAGTACATTCACAGAAATAGGATTACCAATGAGCAAATTTGCATTGAAGTATTCAAATACTATTGACCAGAATGGGAATATTGTTATGCCAAGTCTATCTGATGCTAATCTGGATTATAATTCATTATATAGAATTATGGAATTGCAAGATTTGCGGGAATATATTAATAGATATGGTGCAACGAATATTCCATATGGTTTAACTATTGATTTAATTGAGCGTATATTGTATTATAGATTTAAGGGCTTAATATATTATAATGATAGTCCAGAAATGTTTCAATTCTTGCCTTTTGCATTAAATGGTAATATAGATTGTTACGGAAGATACATGTCATGTAACACATTGCCATTTATCGGCGTATCCCAAAATGAAATAAAAAATAAAAAAACAATAGATTATGTTAAAAATAATATAGAAATTGTTTATGATGATTTGTATCCTAGTTATGACGAAATTACTGAATATGATATAATACGAATTGAGAAAGAACTAACTAGCGGTTCTGATAAAGGTATAATACTTAATGATTATTCGTTAGGACTAAGCCAGATGCAACAACCTAGATATAGTTTTATTCGTCCAATATTAGCAAGCATGGCAACATGTATGCAGATTATAAATACAGCTATGTTTGCTTGTGCTGATTATAATCTAATACAAGCACAAACAGAAGATGAAGCCAACCAACTCAAATTAGTATTAAATAATATTAAAAATGATATATTAAAAGGCAAAAGATTTGGTGCATTAATAGGTACATTGCCTATGGAAAGTCTAAGAACAACTAATGTGTCAAATATACAAGATTTGTGGGAAACATTTAATTCATTAGATAATTTTAGAAAATCAACTGCTGGAATATCTAACAGCGGAGTATTTAATAAGAAAGAAAGAATGTTGCAACAAGAACAACAGTTAAATGGGACAAATGCTGATGATATATATTCTGATGGTCTATATCAAAGGCAACGAATGTGTGATTTATTTAATCAATGGTATGACGGTCAAATGTGGTATTACAGCAAACAAACACCAACAGATGTTGAACAAGCAAATGACCAGAATGGAAATGGTAGCGATATGAGAACAGAACAAAAAGAGCAGGAGCAACAGTCGAATGATTAATACATTATATGGTTATAGCACAAATATGTTCATTGATATATTCCCTGATTATGATACATTCCAGTCTAAGCTGATTACATCACCATTATTTAACGAAAATGGTGTATGGACTGGTTGTAGTGAACAAACATTCCAATTATTATACAATAGATATCAAGGTTCACATGTTTCAATGTCTGATACATCATTTGTATGTCAATTTAGCAATACATTATATGAACATTTTGAGCGGTTTGAATATGATATAAGCATAAAGAAAGAAGCAAGAGAAGTAAGTAATGATACATGGGGATATGATGGTTATAGTATAGCGAATACAGCTGAGTCACCTAACGAAATAGGTGATACTGATAGTACTAAACTTAATTCATTAGATAGACAAAATAAAACTATTGTCAAAGATGGAATAAGTAGGGTGTTGTATAAAAAGTCTGACCACAACAGAGCATATTATGTCAAAAGATTTTTAGATTACTTTAAATATTTATTTATAAAAGTACTTAATTCTGCATATATGCCAGTATGGGTTAGTGATGATGATGATAATCTGATAGAATAAGGAGTTTATAATGGAATTACAAGATATTATTGATTATATTGTAGCTAGTTTACCTACAATATGTGCATGTATAACAACAATAGCAGTACCGCTATTAATTAAAAAGACCATAACGCATTATATCCAAAAAAAGATTGATAGTATACAATGTAACATCGAGAAAAAACAAGATGAAATATTAAATGATGTGCATGATTTACAAGACAGCGTTTCTTATATGTGTGGAAGACAACCAAAGGATAGAAAATGAAATTAAAAGAACAATTTGAGAAAGAAAAATTTACTGAAAATAGTAATATATTTGGTTTTATAATTGTTTTAATTTTATATTTTTTATTTTCTATTTTATCTGGGTCATTAAATGACCAAGCTTTTTATGCTAATTATGGTGTATTCGATTGGATAGTATTCTGTGTTTATCCATTAATTACTGCAATAATAGGTACACTCGCTAAAAGTTTCTTAAAAAAACAAGGTGTTAGACATGGTTTTCAAAATGAAATTGTTAAATGTGTTTCTGATGAATTGGAACTTCTAAAATGTAATGATGATAAAGAAACTATTCCAGATTCATATGAAGTATTTTTTGTAAAATCTACATTAAAGGACGGAATATTATCATTTTTATTTAGCGTTGCAATAACTGCACTATCATCATTAATGGTTATTGACTTCTCGTGGAATAATTTGGCAAACACATTAATTAGTTTGTCATTATGGGTTGCATTAGGTATTAGAGATTATACTAATATGTACGATTATGTAATACATAAGCATATAATAAATATGCGATATGAAATAAAACAAATAAAGGAGAAAGAAAAATGGCAGTAGTAATAACAGACCCAATATCTGGTACAGTAAGAACAGCAGTAGAACAAATAACTAAAAATGCAATAGATATTAATAATTTAAAAAGCTATGATATAGAACTTAATACTCGTCTATCAAATTTGGAAAATGGTTCAAATATTGGTGGTGCTAATTTGGTTAGATTTGCATTTGAGCGGGACGCAACAACAGAATATTATCAAATTAGTACAATAGAATTTGACGAAGGAACTGAAATTGCAACTGGTGATTATGTAGAAATTACTACAAATTTGGCTAATGATATACCAGCGTATGGATATGGTACAAATGATAATGGGGTAAGTTTATCATTTAATGGTGATTTTACTACTAATAATACTTCAATGACAGTTATTAATGTTACAACTGGAATGGTTTACACTGCGACTGTGACATCATTTACTACATTCTATGGAACATCTCTTAGAAATTTATATGCACAAACGAATAAAGGTATGATAGTAAATGTAATTAATGATATTGAGCGTGGTAATATTAGTACTCAATATGTTTCATTTGACTTGAATGCTGATGATGTTTGGTCGTGGGTATACATTGGAATTCGTGGTGCAGACGGTAAGAATGGAACAAGTATATATAGTATAGGCAATATACTATATTATAATAACATAAAATCAATATTACAAACTAATGATGTAATACTATATACACAAGAATTGACAACGCCAACAGCTGGAGCTATTGGAGATGTATTTACAGTTGTTATTGGCGATTTAGGAGATATAACATTAACATATAGTGGCAACATTCGTGGTTCTGCTGGTGCTACTGGTGCTACTGGTGCTACTGGTGCTACTGGTGAACAAGGTGAACAAGGTATACAAGGTATACAAGGCGAAACTGGTGCTACTGGTGAACAAGGTGTAGCATTTAATATTCACGATGGAATATATACATCAACAACAATACCAAGCTTCTCAACAACTAGTGTTGGTGATGCATATGTTGTATTAGTAACTGGAACTACTAATTCATATCAATTATGGTATAATGGAGTAGGTGGTACTACATGGACAATTATTAATAATTGGGGTGGGGAAGTAGGTCCAGCACCAGAACTAACAATACTAAGTGAAAGTATTGGTTCTGAATATCAATCATATTCAACAACAGTTAAGACTGCAGAAGGAGCATATACTATTACACTTTATCTTGCTAAGGGTGTTGATGGAATTACTCCAGATACTTCGGAGTTTGCTACTAAAACTGAACTATCATCAACAAATACAAGTGTATTAACAAATACTACAAATATAAGTGCATTGGACACAAGAGTTACTGCAAATGAGTCTGAAATAACAAACATCGGAAGTTCAATCGCCACAATTGACCAAGATATATTATATATAAATGACAATAAACAAGATAAGCTAGTAAGCGGTGGGAATATTAGGACGATAACACAGAATTATTCTGATGTTACTACCATTAGATCTATTTCGGGTGCTGGAACTATTAATTTAAATTACATAACTGCTGGCGAAACAGAATATGGTATAATGAATATATCAGGTGCAACGAATATTAATCTCGATAACATATATTACACACAGAGCGAAATAGACAGTGACTATGCCAAATTAGCAACAGTTGACAATGAAAGTCGAACAGCAATATATTACAACTCTGTATTGCCTGGGCTAGCCCCTGAATCATGGAATTTAGCTCTTATAGGTTGCACCGGGATATATAAGACTAGTGATTTCTATAATGTTGACTCATATTTTGCGGTATCTACTATTGCTTCACCTTCTTTAACATATAATTATGCAGGTTTTGTAAATTTTAGTGATTATGGTAGTTGGGCACAGTATAATAACAAGATAGCTATGCCACGATACAGACATTCAATATGTTTCTGGGGCAATTGTATTAGCGGATATTTTACAATTTCACTAGATTTATTCTTGCCATATGATTTAAGTTATGATCCAAGTACTATTACGGGAACAAATTTTATCTTTAATTCTCAGCTATATAAAGAACTACGAAAAAATGGACACTTATCAACCTCAACAAAATTACCATGTTCTGGCACATATATGGACCTTGACTTGATTTCATATCCAATCGATGGAATATTCTACAACGAAGACATAGGCGATATAGTGTCTTTCTCTGCTGGATTGAGTCGTATTTTTACTAATTTTGAAATTCGAACTATTGACATTCCAAACGATATCGAATATACATTCTATGATACTATTACAAGGATATCTTAATGAGTAATTATGGTGGTTGGTATAATGTTAATAGGATATTGGGGTTCGATTGGGCTAAGTTATTTGTGATAACAGGTGACAGAGACTGTGGCAAATCATATAGTGTTGTTAAATGGCTCATATCACGAAAATTAAAACTTATGGAAGATTGTAAATTCTATTGGTTAAGATTAACGCAAGAAAGCGTAAATTCAATGTTAAAAAATGACGCAGAAAAACTTATAGACCCAGATTTGTTACGCAAGTTTGGGTTAAAGTTGAAAGTTAAAAAGCCTAATATATATGTATGTGAAGAAGTTGAGAGAGAAATAACCAAAGGCAAAAATGCTGGCAAAATAATAACTGAAACAAAAATATTATATAAATTATGTGAAGTACACGATATAGGTACATTCTATAATAATAAAGGAAGTGCATTCTATGACAATGAATATACTGGTGAATATAACATAATATTTGATGAAATGAACAGAGAAAGTAGCGAACGAAACACATTCGATGTAGTCGAAAGTTTAGCAAACCAGCTTGAAAATATAACAAGAGACACGCAAAATAAAGTTAGATTGTTTATGATAGGCAATAATATTGGTGACGCTAGTGACATCTTATCTTCTTTGCACTTTATACCCGATAGACAAGGCATTTACAAGCTAAAACCACGCAAGGGCGGTAGAAATGTCGGTATTGTAATAGAGAATATTAAAGATACACAAGAGTATCAAGAAAGACGCTCTACAAGCCTTATGAATACGCTTTTAGGGAATAAAGATAATAAGCGGATGTTTGATATGTCACGCATTGTATATGGCTATATACACCCACAGAACCCCACTGTAATTGACTTTGGGCGTGATAGATTTGCACTTAAAAACGGCATTGTATCGAAATGGCAAGTGTACCAGACAAGAACAGCATTAGTTCTCACTAGACATAATCAAAAAGGCACATACAATAAAGATTATAAGAATATAATTGTTGAACAATACGAAAAAAGGCTTTTCAAGTTTGACAGTTTGTCAACTCAAAAAGCCTTTGAAAGGTGTATGCAATTAGTACTAGCTAATTAATATAACATAGGATACTCACCAATATCATAAGTCATATATTTACCTTCATAATATATTGTGTATGTCCCCGCAGATATATTATATTCAATATTGTTCTTATATGCATTTCCTATATTATCTAACCAACTAAATACATCTACACCATATGCATTATTAATCTTTGTTATATTAGCAGATTGTGCAACAGATAATACTTTACCTTTGTAATTTATATATTTTCCCACACTAGCAACAGTAATCTGTTCCAATTCGTACATATCTTCTTTTGTTGGGTCTTTTATTGCTAATCCTTTCCCAGATTTTTTAAATATTTTATTTGACTTAACGCCTTTTAATGCGTCTTTGCCTTTGGCTATAAGCTCATCAAAAGTATATTCATTGCTATCAGCTCCGCTACTCTCTACTGTCGCTTTACCTATATCGTATTCAATGATTTTTTTTCGTCCAGAACGCTCTGCCGATATATTTGTTTGTCTTCTATTAGTTGAGTCTTTGCCTAATTGTCTATATTGTACTTGCATTTCTTTGCCTAGTTCAATTAGAAATGATTTTGAATAATCGTTTGGGTTCTCACCCCTTGAGACTATTTCATATTTGCCGTATTCATATCTTTTTATTCTTGTAATATTTGTGTCTGCCATAATTTACCTCATTATTTCAACCGATTTATTATTATATCTAGTCATAGTCAATTTAATCATTTCAAAATATTCATTACAATGAATATGTGTTCCTGTATGCTTAGTTGTTATTTGCTTCATGTCTGTATTGTAATTTAAATTATTATTCATTGGCGTGGCTGTTCCATATTCTTGCACTGCTTTGAATTCACCTAATCCAGTGCCACATTTTACTTTGCACATTTTACAAATTTGTGATATGGTGTAATTATCATTACTATATAATATTAATGCGTCACGACGAATTGCAAAAGGTTTTACTTTTCCGAATGAAGCAGTTAAAATATTTCTAGCTATTCGCAACATCTCATTATATAAGCTATCATTCACCTTATTGTATATAGATATATGTGTGTTCCTTAAATTTCCATTGATTGACACTAATGCAAGCTTTGCATGTGGGTCAATTTTCCTTTTATTGTACAATTTCTCTATGTCATCACGCATTTGCGGGCAGTGACATGCAACGAAATAAGGCTCAGCACTATTCATATCAATTTTCGTGAAATATCCAGTATATGGTACATCTGCAACGAAATCATTATAATTTATCAACATGTCAGATTTGCGACTAGCATATTCACAATATGGCTCTCTTGTACTTAAATGTTTATTAATTAGCTTCAAAGCCTTCGTTGGGGCATTTGACTTGTATTTAATTAGATTGTCGTTAGACTCCCATATGTGCAAATTATAAAAATAGTCATATCTTAGTTTATGCTTTGTGTGTATTCCTAAATATTCTATTGCAAATTTATCTACACATATTATTTTACAAGTGGGGGTGTCTTTCCATAGCGAGTACGATACCTTTCCTTGAATTTTTGGTATGTTTTTTATTAATTTTTCATCTGCGATTGTGTGTATTTCCTTATATTTTTTCAAAATATACTCCCCATTTCTAATTGTTCGTCAAATGTCAAAGGACGCAAGAAGGTAGATTTATCTTTATTCAATATATCAGACACTTGTATATTACTATTTATTGCCTTGCTATTCACTATATCATACCATTCATTATATGTATAATGTTTAGACACAAGTTCAAAGAATTTTCTAAAATTATCTTTTGAATATGGTTTTTTATTTTTACTTGCGTAATCTTCATAATTATAGGAATAGAACACATTTCTAGTTGTTAATACTTCTTTTGTTGTTCTTGCAAGCTCTGCTGTATAGTCCATTTCTTCAACATCTTTAGCCAACTGTATCTGGAATGCTAATTCTTCTGGCGTCCATTCATAATTTACCCACTTTGGATTTTTTTTGGCTATATTATTATCCCATATAGCGTTTATGAATCTATTAGTCATACCGCTATCAAGTAAATTATATGTTATACCTTCATTGCCAATAAACAACATCTTAGCGTTAATTTTGTTTGCATATCCTTGTTTGCCTTTGGCTTCAATCTGCACGCTATCACCACCGCTAATTTGCTTCAATATATGACTATTCTCTATGTAATCCGAACTGCAATCGTTGAATACAATTAATCTCTTGCTAGCGTAGTAGCTGGTACTGAACTGGTTCATATACTTAGTATCAGCACTGTAATATTCATGAGCATATAGATACTTCAACAGATTTGTAAATGTACTCTTGCCCATATCGCCAGCACTCATAATTGTGAATATGTATTTTTGTATATCACTGAATAATAAATATTTCAAGATTTGATACGCTTGTTTAGGGAATCTGAAACCATTGTCAATAGGGTCAACTTGTGGCAATATCATAGGCGGTATTTTATCACACTGCTTATACTCAACAATCAATCGCATTAATGTTTCAATTCTAGAATAATCTAGTTCAAATTTAAGATACATCGTTTCTACAAATTCGCTATTAACAATTATTTGCCCTGTCCTAGAATTATATATCTGTCCGTTATACCCAACATATGGCAAGGAGTACATTATAGTCAGCAGTCTGTCGTCTTCTGCAATAAAACTACAATATTCTTTGACTTGCTCTTTAATTCCACGATTACTGTTGTAATACTCTTGATGTTGTGCATAGCTTAATCTTTCCCCATTTTTATATAAATAACCGCCGATAGCGGTTAAAGAGTACCTTCTAAGGAACTCTTCAACATCGCTAATAGGTTGACGATTATAAACATCATCAAAGAAATCACCCATGATTTACCACCTTAAAATAGTGAATCATTTTCTTCGGTTTTTGTAATTTTTTTATTGAAAATTACATTGCCATTATCATCTAATAGATTAATATATTTAACAAAGAAGTAATTAAAATCTTTACCTTCATCATTAGTATATACTGTCGAATCCAAAGAGACAGCAACTTCTCTATTCAATAATTCAGCACTTGTAATATTGTTATCCGCACATAACTTTCTCAAAAAATCTACAAAGAATGACCCCTTGATATCAACGGCAAAAGTTACATCTGCTTTTTCAATTTCTCCATTTTTGGTGTTTACTATTTTCTTCTCAATAGTTTTAATTGTTGCTTTCATTTTCTTTGTCTCCTTGTGCTAATTCTGCAAATTTCCACACGCATGGCATTACTGCATCCGTCCAACTTGTCTTTCCGTCTACCCACGCAAAAACTCTGTCATTCTCATATTTAGCGAAATGCCTTTTTATCCATGTAAAATCCTCACCTTCACGCACCAATATAGGCGTATCAACGGCTACTGTTGACCAATCGACATCTCTTACAATCTTGTATGGTTCTTCGTCTTCCCACGACAAGCAATCAAAAACATCTTTGTCAATATTGATAATGTTAACCCAGTCGTATCCATCAACCCACGCCCAGTCGTATCCACCAATCCATGTATTTTTACCTTTTGTAGGTTTACTTTTATAGTAAAAGACCTTTCCATCTTTGTCCTTCGCAATAAAAGTAAATTTTTTGTCAACGAATTTTAAAAATTCATTTAATCTCTTATAATCTTTCATTTTTTTCAATCTCCTTTTTCTCAAATTTTTTAAAATTTTTCACAATCAACGCTCTTATAAGTTCACTAACACTTATAGCATAATGTTCACAGAACTCAACAACTGTATTATATGTTTTCAAGTCTACATATGTTGAAAGTACAAAATGCTCTTTTTTAAATTTTTGCTTTTTCATTTTTCACCCCCTTTCAATAATATTCGCCCGTATAGCCGTTAGCTCAGCTGTATTTTTTTACTCTTCGTCTTCGCACACTTCTGCGATAAATTCGTCATATTCACAACCACGACGCCGATTGCAGACATAATCGTATGCCCACAAGAATCCGTCATTCTCTTCATAATAATAATAGTCGTCGGCTTCTTCTTCGTCAAGCAAGCAAATGCTCTCATAGCTTACAATTTCATGAATTCGATAGTTACCCATGTCACTAACGCCAGCTTGTGCAACTGCCTTTTTAAACCATAATTTTGCTTCTTCTTCTGTTGCCACAATTCGAACCGTGTCGAAATTCTCTTCAAATAATCTGTAACCTTTTTTCATTTTGTACACCTACCTTATGCTGTATTTTTTTACTCTTCGTCTTCGCACACTTCTGCGATAAATTCGTCATATTCACAACCAC